>NZ_CP120717.1:5162500-5462500 GCF_032883915.1 Endozoicomonas sp. 8E
GAGCACTGAGATACTGCTGTTGAATAATTTCCACAGCATGACAAAAGCGGTCTCCCTGCATTTCACCAAGACATTCCTCCCGCAGATAATCCACCATCGCCTCCCCTATCATAGTGATTATCATTTTGCGATTGTAGAAAGGCAGGCTGCTTGCGTAACCCAGAGCAAACTGCCTGAGCGGATTGACTATGCAGTCATAGGCAGCCCCGCAATAAAACCCCTCCCCGGTCTGAGCATCTGAGGCCATTTCAGCCAAATTACCCACCACTCCCTTAAGATCTTCACGCACATAGACTGGCTCACCAAAATCTTCAATGGTCTCCGCCAAGTCCACCAGGTAGATCCGATCAGATTCCTGGTCATAGATTTCATTATTTCCATTTCGGTCCGGCAAGTGTAAACGAACCATCCGGCGCCACATTTCAGCAATGTTTTTAGCGGGTCGTTTTGGATCAAAATGAGCCAGAGCCAATACCTGCCCGTAACGGTAAAAAGCTTTGCTCAATAAAGCTTTCTGTCTGGTATTCAAGGAATAAGGGGAGGCATGGTAATATTGATAATAGATGTCTCTCAAGTTCATACCCGGAACCAGAGGATAACTCAGGATATAATGCTGCTTGCGATTGAGTATGAAAGTAGCAGCACGATCCGGTAGAACCAGTTCAGCATTCACGCTGAACAACCAAGTGTAGAGCGGAAGCTTCTTTTTCAGCAGCCATTCAGACTCAAAGCGTATCTGTTCACATCCAGAACAATCTTCTCGAAAGATCTTGATAAACCATTGAGTACCATCAAACAAAGCGGTGTAAGCCCGATCAAGCTCGCCACCGGCAGTTCTGATCATTTCAAAGTTTTCACCCTTACCCTGGAACAGCCGGTGTATGGCCTCTTCATGGGTTTGCAACTCTGAGAAGTCCGGCACTTTTGGTAATTCGACGAACTCAGCCTGGACGAGATGACTGAGGACAAGCATCAGGGTCAGAAAGAAAGATCGGAGGACGGTCATTGCAAAAAAGCCTCATATAGCCTAATAACCGTTTTATCGACCTTTAGCCCTGCTATTTAATAAGTCAGGCAAGCCAGAGTAGCAGAATGACACTACTCAGAATCAGAGCCATACCACAATATTCACGAGGCGAATGCTTTTCCCTGAACAGACGACTGGAGATAATCAGCGTGAAGAAGAATTCAACCTGCCCCAAGGTTTTGACCAGGGCCGGGTTTTGCAGACTGAAGGCTGTAAACCAACCGATGGACCCCACCAGACTGAGAAGTCCGACAGAGCCACTTAGCTTCCATTGCTGAATGAGCTTTCCAAGAGTCTGGGGCTCTTTGAACCAGATAAAGCCACCCAAAAGCACCGTTTGCATAAGAATTGTGACGGTAAGTGTATAGGCTGAAGCCACGAGCGGATCATCATCCAGCGACAAACTCGCCTGTCTGACCCAAAGGGTGGTCAAGGCTAAAAGAAACCCTCCGCCGAGGCCAAAAGCAGCGGATACCGAAAACAGGGATCGCCATCCTTGCTGCCCGGGTGGGTTCAAAAAGATCAACCCGACCGTCCCTAGCAGAACACTGACCCAGCCAGCCCAGCTAAGCTCCTGGGAAAAAATAATGGCGCCCAGCACAGCCACCAGAACAGTCTCAGACTTGGAATAAATAACCCCAATCGCAAAGTTTCTCAGGTGGAAGAGCTTGACGATTACAACCGTAGCAGCGATTTGAGCCAATCCTGCACCCAAACTGTAAAGCAGGAACGTGGAAGAGATTTCGGGTAGTTCAGAATCCTGCCAGTGCAGCTGCAGATACAAATAGACCCAAACCAGGGGAAGCGAGAAAGCATATCGTGCAAATGTGGTGCCCCAAATACTGACTCGCTCAGAAAGTGTTTTTTGACCTGCTGTGCGAAATGCCTGAGCAACAGCGGCCATCAAAGTCAGCCAGATCCAGGTAGACACTGTTTTCTCCTCCCTGAAAAAGATAAGGCACACATCATACCCATTAGACTTGGTTTGGGTAAACGACAGACTTGATATGTGCTCCAAAACCCCAGTGTTGATCACTAAAGTTTCGGAACAGAAGAAAACAGAATAGACCTCAGTAGCACAGCTGGTCGAATTGAACCCTTTCTACCAGCAATTCTACCAGGGCCTCCAGACCTTTTTGGTCTTCTTCATCAAAACGGGAAGTGACCGGGCTGTCGATATCCAGAACCGCTTTCACCTCACCCCCTTCAGAAAACGGAATTACGATCTCGCTCTGACTGGCTGAGTCACAGGCAATGTGACCAGGAAATGCATTCACATCATCCACTACCTGGGCGGTTTGCTCCCGGATAGCAGTGCCACAGACACCTCGGCCAAACGGGATGCGAACACAAGCAGGATTACCCATAAAAGGCCCCAGTACCAACTCATTGCCACGAGCGATATAAAACCCGGCCCAGTTTACTTCAGCCATGGTCGTAAACAACAGGCTGGCAACATTGGCGAGATTGGCTACGGCATCAGTTTCACCCTCGGTCAATGCCTTTGCCTGGGCCACCAGTACTCGATAAAAGCTGGCTTTATCTTCCGGCATTTCAACGATTTCAAACATAATTGTACCCATCCAGAAACAGCACGATACAGCCGTATGTTAATAGCATAAGAAGTAATAATCTTGTGAGTGCTGCATTGATGTTCAGTTAGCTGCTCAATCACTGCCTCGGATTCACCCTGAGCCTGCCTGACAGAGCACAAATCTACATCGATATCAGCTGAAGACACTGAAAAATCATCGACTCTTTTTGCGCAATGGGTTGATCAGCAGAGTACGTAGCCACCGCCATTTTTGTCATCATCAAAGCCACTTTATATACGACTTCACAGGCTCCAAGGGGAACTTATGCCTCTAAAGTCACTCTAACTAATTATAAGGCTAACCGTGCACTTTCCCGAAGCCCGTCTAAGCTGGACTAGTGTTAAGGGGGGGGGTGTGTTCAAAAGCACAAAAAACCGAGAGGCTGTAATGTTCAACTTACATCGAATTCTTGAAGAAATGTCGACCACCGGATGGATCGTCATGGCTTTCTGCCTGGTGGCATGGATTGCCGCAACCTACCTGATGGGAGAGGTCTCCGACAAACATTGGGGCGACAGGGAATCCGGCGCTTTGGTAGGCTTCTTCGTACCCGGCATTCTCTTTGTGATCGGTCTTTATATGCTCTGACATTTCTGTCTGGCTGATTCAGTCTGCATCAGGTATCAGACAGCTCACTTGCAGGCTGACCGGCCATGACAAACAGACTAATGAAAAGAATTCTGCACATTTAAAACGGAAGAAGGGAATCGGCGCCAGGGAAAGGAATTATCTGACTGCGATGAGTGATCGAATCACCTTTTCAATCATCTTAAATTGCTCATCACTTGATAGTGGCATCCCGTAGGGGACTCGAACCCCTGTTACTGCCGTGAAAGGGCAGTGTCCTAGGCCACTAGACGAACGGGACAAAATTTTTTGCTAACACCAGGAAGTAGTTAAATTGGTGGAGCTAAGCGGGATCGAACCGCTGACCTCAACACTGCCAGTGTTGCGCTCTCCCAGCTGAGCTATAGCCCCATAATCTGTTGGGTATTATGCAGTTATTTTCTCAACGATCAAGTAGTAGATACTACCGACATCTCCAAAAGCTGATTAAAATTCACAAAGAACTCAATCAAACTTTATGCAGACATGAAAAAACCAGTCGTTTGACTGGTTTTTTATGAACATTATTTTGGTGGAGCTAAGCGGGATCGAACCGCTGACCTCAACACTGCCAGTGTTGCGCTCTCCCAGCTGAGCTATAGCCCCAATATGGCATCCCGTAGGGGACTCGAACCCCTGTTACTGCCGTGAAAGGGCAGTGTCCTAGGCCACTAGACGAACGGGACACAATCTTTTGTGTCTGTATGCTTGTGCATACAGCCTTTAATCTGGAGCGGGAAACGAGACTCGAACTCGCGACCCCAACCTTGGCAAGGTTGTGCTCTACCAACTGAGCTATTCCCGCAATGAAGATTTTTAATGACTTCTTCAAAGTCCGGAGCAGGAAACGAGACTCACTCTTTAACTCTGAGGCGACCCCAACCTTGGCAAGGTTGTGCTCTACCAACTGAGCTATTCCCGCATTTTAAATGGCATCCCGTAGGGGACTCGAACCCCTGTTACTGCCGTGAAAGGGCAGTGTCCTAGGCCACTAGACGAACGGGACACAATCTTTTGTGCCTATATGCTTGCGCATACAGCCTTTAATTTGGAGCGGGAAACGAGACTCGAACTCGCGACCCCAACCTTGGCAAGGTTGTGCTCTACCAACTGAGCTATTCCCGCAATGAAGATTTTAATGACTTCTTCAAAGTCCGGAGCAGGAAACGAGACTCACTCTTTAACTCTGAGGCGACCCCAACCTTGGCAAGGTTGTGCTCTACCAACTGAGCTATTCCCGCAATGAAGATTTTTAATGACTTCTTCAAAGTCCGGAGCAGGAAACGAGACTCACTCTTTAACTCTGAGGCGACCCCAACCTTGGCAAGGTTGTGCTCTACCAACTGAGCTATTCCCGCAATGAAAATTTTTAATGACTTCTTCAAAGTCCGGAGCAGGAAACGAGACTCACTCTTTAACTCTGAGGCGACCCCAACCTTGGCAAGGTTGTGCTCTACCAACTGAGCTATTCCCGCATTTTAAATGGCATCCCGTAGGGGACTCGAACCCCTGTTACTGCCGTGAAAGGGCAGTGTCCTAGGCCACTAGACGAACGGGACACAATCTTTTGTGCCTATATGCTTGCGCATACAGCCTTTAATTTGGAGCGGGAAACGAGACTCGAACTCGCGACCCCAACCTTGGCAAGGTTGTGCTCTACCAACTGAGCTATTCCCGCAATGAAGATTTTTAATGACTTCTTCAAAGTCCGGAGCAGGAAACGAGACTCACTCTTTAACTCTGAGGCGACCCCAACCTTGGCAAGGTTGTGCTCTACCAACTGAGCTATTCCCGCAATGAAGATTTTTAATGACTTCTTCAAAGTCCGGAGCAGGAAACGAGACTCACTCTTTAACTCTGAGGCGACCCCAACCTTGGCAAGGTTGTGCTCTACCAACTGAGCTATTCCCGCAATGAAGATTTTTAATGACTTCTTCAAAGTCCGGAGCAGGAAACGAGACTCACTCTTTAACTCTGAGGCGACCCCAACCTTGGCAAGGTTGTGCTCTGCCCACTGAGCTATTCCCGCTTGATCAGAACATTTGATAGTGAACTGAGCGACGCAGTTTAATGACTTACCCGGTCAGAGTAATCAGTAAAAATACTATTTACTGATCTTGAAAATGGCATCCCGTAGGGGACTCGAACCCCTGTTACTGCCGTGAAAGGGCAGTGTCCTAGGCCACTAGACGAACGGGACACAATCTTTTGTGCCTATATGCTTATGCATACAGCCTTTAATCTGGAGCGGGAAACGAGACTCGAACTCGCGACCCCAACCTTGGCAAGGTTGTGCTCTACCAACTGAGCTATTCCCGCAGTGAAGATAATTTGGGACTTCTTCAAAGTCCGGAGCAGGAAACGAGACTCACTCTTTAACTCCGAGGCGACCCCAACCTTGGCAAGGTTGTGCTCTACCAACTGAGCTATTCCCGCAATGAAGATTTTTAATGACTTCTTCAAAGTCCGGAGCAGGAAACGAGACTCACTCTTTAACCCCGAGGCGACCCCAACCTTGGCAAGGTTGTGCTCTACCCACTGAGCTATTCCCGCAGTGAAGATTTTTAATGACCTCTTCAAGGTCTTAAAATGGCATCCCGTAGGGGACTCGAACCCCTGTTACTGCCGTGAAAGGGCAGTGTCCTAGGCCACTAGACGAACGGGACACAATTTTTGATTCAAAGACTCACCCGAATACAAAACCCGGCTTTGAAAATTTGGTGGAGCTAAGCGGGATCGAACCGCTGACCTCAACACTGCCAGTGTTGCGCTCTCCCAGCTGAGCTATAGCCCCAAAATGCTTCTTACACTCCAGTTCACCCCTGTCTTTCTAAGAAGATGCTTGGCTGCCCCGAAACGCAGGGCGAATGATATGGATGCCCCCCTAACCTGTCAAGCTCACTTATGAAAAAATGTTTAATTGAAGCAGATAGTTATATAGTTTTTGATCGCTGAATGCTTGACCGCTCAGGCTCTTCACAAAGCTTCAACCTCTGATAAAGAAAAAGCCGGAAAAATCCAGCCTTTTCTAAGGGGAGGGATGAGTCAGGTTTACTCAGATCCAGTTCCCAGTAACCTGAACTCTTTTTCAAAACGCTTGGTTTCTTTCTTGGACAATCCACCCAGAACATTGACCGCGTGGCGCAAACGGGCACGAGTCATGTCGGCACCAAGAATGGCCATAGAATCCATTACCGACCAGGAGTTTGGTGTCCCAGCGATGGCGATAAAGATTGGAGGATTAAAATCTCCCAGCTTCAATCCCATCTCCCCGGCAAGGGTTTTCACTTCAGCAAAGATGTTTTCTTTGTTCCAATGCCTGAGCTGTTCCAGTCTCCAAAGGGTGAACTGCAGCACTTTCTTTACCTCAGCAGACTCAAGCTTTTTATGTATAAAGTTTTCTTCTGTCAGCTCTAACATACCGGAGAACATGAAGCTGGCCATGGGAGCAAAGTCAGCCAGAGTTTCGACGCGCCCTTGGGCGAAAGGCAGGAACTTCATAATGTAGTCGCTGTTGAGCAACCACTTATGAAGACGATCGGCAAACTGCTCGGTGCTCAGATCCTCACGAATCCAACTGGCGTTCAGCCACGACAGTTTTTCCTGATCAAAGATCGGTCCACCCGGGGAAACGCGTCGGATGTCGAAGTTTTCAACCATCTCTTCCAGGTTAAACTTCTCACGTTCATCCGGCATCGACCAGCCCATACGAGCCAGGTAATTCAGCAGTGCTTCGGGCAGGTAACCGGCATCCCGATAATAGGTAATACTGGTTGGATTCTTGCGCTTGGATAGTTTGCTCTTGTCCGGATTTCGCAGCAGTGGCATGTGGCAGAGCTTTGGCATATCCCAGTCGAAGTATTGATAAAGCAGCTGGTGCTTTGGTGCAGAATTAATCCACTCTTCACCCCTGATGACATGAGTAATGCCCATCAGGTGATCGTCGACCACATTAGCCAGATGGTAAGTCGGCATACCGTCCGCTTTGACCAGAACCTGCATATCCACCTGAGACCATTCAATCTCGATGGTGCCACGCAACATATCTTCTACTTTACTGCTGCCTTCAGAAGGTACCTTCATGCGAATAACATGGGGCTCGCCTGCGGCCATTTTGCTCTGTACTTCTTCTTCAGACAAATGCAGACAGTGACCATCATAACCTGAGCCCTGTTTGGTTTCAGCCTGTTCTGCTCTCAGGGCATCCAGACGCTCAGCGCTACAGAAGCAACGAAAAGCATGTCCCTTATCAAGCAACGCTTGCGCGTGTTCGTCGTAAATTTCACGTCTTTCACTCTGACGATAAGGACCATGAGGACCACCCACGTCAGGGCCTTCATCCCAGTTCAGCCCCAGCCAGCGCAAAGAGTCCAGAATCTGCTGTTCAGATTCAGCGGTACTTCGCGCCTGATCGGTGTCTTCTATGCGAAGCAGAAACTGCCCACCCTGACTTTTGGCGAAAGCCATATTAAACAGGGCAATATAGGCCGTTCCCACATGGGGATCGCCGGTAGGTGAGGGAGCTACGCGAGTACGAACAGTCATGATCTACTAATGAGTAAAGTTTTAAGTGGCCGCTAGTCTACACCTTGCAGGGCCTCATCGACAACGAATCAACGATCGGTTAAGACTTGAGGCCAACAATCCTTTCATTAACGTTGCTGCTTATTACCGCTTTCACTATTTAAAAGGGTCATCCCCCCAGCTTTTTCATAGCTTCTCTTACAATGATGTAGTTTTGATTAACACCCAGCTTGCTCATCAGCCAGTTGACTGTAGTGCCCTGAATCAGTAGAGAGAACAGAATCACAGCCAGAGTCATGTCCATAATCAGTTTTTTCTCGGGAATACTGTCAGGAATCGACAGCATCAGCGCAACAGGCACTACACCTCTCAAACCACCCCAAAACATAATGGCTTTGATTTTGTTATCCACCGGACGCCCCACTGGCAGGCGGTTAGATATCGGCAGGAGCAGGTAGACGACGACCAAACGACCAATCAGAACAGCTGCAATGGCGATCAACAGATAAGGGTAATAGTACTGTAAGTGGTCCAGATTTCTGAATAACAGGTTTTCTTTCATCCCCAGAAGCAGGAAAATCAGGCTGTTAGCAATAAAAGCCATGAACTCCCAAAAAGGCGTAATAAAGCTGCGCACCTGATCGGACAATACTTTTCCTGACTTGGATCGAGTAACGATACCCGCAGCAATGGTTGACATAACACCGGATACTCCCAGAACGTGATCAGCAATAATAAAGCTGCTGTACGCCAGAATAGTGGTATGAGCAATCTGCACAAAGGGCTCGTTTCTGCCCAGCCTCAATAGCCAGTCCATACAGATACCCATGACTGCACCAACCAGTATTCCGCCAAAGAAGATTTCAATAAATGACCAGACTCCGCCGAACAGAACACCAACGCCGAGACCGCCACCGGCCTGAATAACCGCCAGAACAATACCGAAAATAACGATTGCTGTGGCATCATTAAACAGACTCTCTGCATCCATCAGCATGGACATTCGAGCCGGCGCTCCTACTTCCCTGAACAGGGCAATAACGGCCACAGGGTCCGTTGCAGAAATCAACGCTCCGAACAGCATAGCTCCAGCGAGACTGAGAGGAGTCAGCACATTCATGATGACCCCAATCACCAGCATAGAAACGATTACGCCAAATATGGCCAGATTCAACACCGAAGTCATCTCACGAAACAGATGCGGAGGCTTTATGTTGATAGCCGCATCAAATATCAACACCGGAAGCAGGATATACATGATCAGATCATGAGACAGATCGACCCTCAATAAGGGTTCCAATGCGTCAGTGTATCGCGCCAGAATCCCCAGAGCCATCCCGATTACTACCAGACCAATGGTATAAGGAAACCGCAATTTTTTTAGTAATATGGCTGAGCTGGTCGCAAGTAGCAGCAGACCAGCCAGTATCAGGACCTGTGTAGCAAGGCCGGTTTCATGCATGTCAAAACCTCTGGAAACGATTCAATGAGACATCAGGATTATGTCAATTTGGGTAGACCAGGAAGAACAATTGCGCCTGAGGTACCGACAGAAACATAGCAGCCCACAGAGGAATTGACAGCTCAACCAGGAGAATGGTGCAGAGCTTACATCAGCCCTTAACTCTATGGGTTATAAGAATTTTCACTAAAAGCCATAAGCAAACCTTATCTCTTACTTTTGTTTTAACAAACATGCCAGTCAATCTTGAAATGCTTTGAACGGCCTTGATATTAAACCTGTGGTTCCCTCGTGCTCCGCGGGCGCATCCACTAGAACCACTTCTTAGATGGCGTATTGTTTGCCGCGAGGTTGTTGACGATCTCGACAAGAAGCCGTGTCACAGCAAACAATTGAGGCTGACACAAAGACACCTGACATAGCCAATAAAAACGAAGATAACGCCTTCTGCAAAGGAAAATCGGCTAGCAGCCTGTCGGACTTAAGCGTCCGTAGCGAGGATTGCAAGAAATTGAGGATAAAAATCTCTGTTTCTGAGGAGAATAGCGAGCTATTTGACGAAGAAACAGGGATTTTTAGACCAATTTATTGCAACCGCAGTAGGACAGTCTTAAGTCCGACAGGCTGCTAGCCACTCCAGCCAGGAGGAGGATATTGCCAGCAATTGTTATGCATACTGTCTAATGTGTTATGAACTTTAAACGTGATGATAACTCTAAATAGTACAAATAAAAAAAGGAGCTTCATCATGAGTTCACCGATCAAAAACAGTTCAAATTGTGGATTGCTCTCAACAACAGATATAGCCACAAAAAAGGACACTTGTGATTCGCAAAAGGCTGGAGCAACATACTTCAGCAAGTCAGTGAAATGTGAAGAGCCATCAGTATCTATTAAAATTGATACTTCTATTAAAAGAGAGGTTAAGCTGACTGGTGCACTCCAGAACGGGGTGAAGAAGGTAGCAATATTAAAACATCTTCCATTTAAAATAGATGACACTCTTTTTAATTGTATCGATGGAAATGAAAGAGATAATGATTTAGCCAATAAAATTGGTAACAACATGCCAGGAAAAACCCTATCTTTTAATATTAAAACACAAGATACTCATCGCGAGTACAAACCTTCCAATGAATGGCAAGAACAATTTATAAAATGTGTAAATCAAGGCTTGCAAGATATTTTTGATGACTTAGCACCAGAAACAGCTGTTCCTCTGGCAGGAAATAAAACTATTGGTGAATTTTATAAAAATAAAAAAATTCCAGCAACTTGCGCTCAATTTGTGAGCTTTATAGAAATAAACTCAACCTCATTTTATGATAATCATCTAATTTATCTTACCCCTTTGAAAAGCGCAGAAATCAAGAATCCATTCACCCCTCTTGCAATTATAAAAAACAACAACATTGTTCATATGTTTTTTTATATTGGCAACAATGTTTGTATTGGCAAATTAGGTGGTGATAGTATTTTTTTTCATACTATTGAAGACATATTGAGTCATTATCAGGAGTTTTTTGAAACTCCTCTGAATTTAGCCATTGCACATATAAGACCTTCACAGCACTTGTATGGGACCTGACGACTCTGCAAAAAAGAAGATAAAGCCGCAAAGATGAAGACAATCAGACATCTTAAGATTCAGTATTGTGCCCAACCAGTTTAGAATACAGGCGTTACCCTAATCAGAACCTCAACATGCACATCACACTGAAACAGCTCAAGACATTCCGGGCTGTCGCAAGTCTCGGACAGGTTCGCCTTGCTGCCCAACAGCTTAACCTTTCTCAACCCGCTACCAGCATGGCCCTTGCCGAGCTTGAGAATCAGCTGGGCTGCCAGCTTTTTGACCGCACTGGCAACAAACTCCTGATCAATCACCAGGGCGAGCTGCTGATGCCTCTGGCCTCCGAGTTACTGGATCGGACGTCTGAAATAGAAACTCTGTTCAGAGATCTGCAAAACACCGAATCGGGTCATCTTCGAATCGGTGCAAGTACCACAATTGGCAACTATTTGTTACCCGATATTCTGGTCAGGTTCAGTGCCGACTTTCCCAAGATCAGCTTAAACATGGATATCCGTAATACCGAGACCATCATCAACCGGGTAAACAGTTTTGACCTGGATATTGGCTGTGTAGAGGGCCCCTGCCAACATGAAGATATTGACGTCATCCCCTGGAAAGAAGATGAACTGCTGGTCATCTGCAGCCCTGACAACCCTATAGCTAAACGGGGGGAAATTTCACTGGAGGAACTCAATCAGCAGCAGTGGATTCTCAGGGAACCAGGCTCCGGCACCCGAAATATTTTTGATCAGCAACTGAGCCAAAAGCTGACCGACCTGCGTATCAAGATGGAACTAAACCAGTCAGAAGCCATCAAAAAGCTGGTGCAGTGTGGTCAGGGCATCAGCTGCCTGTCCCGGCTTTGCGTCAGCCATGAACTGGATCTGGGCGAACTGGTTGCTGTCAAAATCTCCGGAATCACCATGAAAAGAACCCTCTCTCTGTTGCTTCACAGAAAAAAGTATCAGAGCCAGATCATTCAACTGATACTGAAAGCTCTTCGCTGGCAGAAACCGGAATATTGACTATTTTGAGTGAGCTACTGATGAACAGGATACAAGGATACTACTTTGCAGCTCATGCCAAAGCATTCACACTCACGACAGCTTTTTGCCAGCAAGACTATCTGGAATATTGTTTTACTGATTCTGGCATTCTGGATGGTGAAAGGTAATGCCTCCGAGTCTGAAGAGACCGAGCCTACATCGAAAATAAGCAATGCAGCGCTGGAAAAGCTGGATGTCAATGAACTGAAAATGACTGTGCTTACAGACATCTCCAGCACAATAATCGGTGACGGAGAGCTCACCAGCAGTATCAAGACCAACATCGCAAGCCTGGTCATCAGCCCCCTGATGCACTCACCTGAAGTTCAGGTTGCCGACAGTGATGAGTTCGCACGCCCAATAGCTGTCAGTTTTCAGAAAACCTTTGAGCAGAGCTTAATGAATATGCTTGATGAAGCCCTCCTCAATCATGCAATAGCGATTATCCACACCCGTAAACCGACCACCCCTCTATGCAATCCTGTAGGCAAAGCACTGAGACAAACCATGTCAGCCTCCATGCAGCACGACCCGCACCGAGTTAAAACCATTCAGGACAGGACTTTCACCCTGCGCAGAATGGCGCAGAAAGGTTCTCCTGTGGAACTTTATGTAGCGTACATTAAAGGCGGTCTGGATAAACGCTCGCCCGAAGAACAGCAGATTTATAAAAAAGAGGTCAACAACACTGCCAATTCCAGCCTCCATGATAAAGAGATGACCTGCACTGAAATGCCCGACGAAATAGTAGGTGCCTCCTATTTACTGACAACTAAACGAGGAAACACGCTCTTCTTTGGCACGAGTGGCACTCAGGCAGCCGATGCTGCTGGCAGTACTGTCTGGAGATTTTGGTTCGGAAGCTTGAAAGATGCTTCCGTCGAAAAGCGTTACAAAGAGGTATTCAAGTACCTCAAAGAAGGTGGTCTGGATATTCCTGTTAAGTAATTGTACCGAAATAGGCCAGTTGCCCCCCCTCACTCCGATGACAAAGCCCTCACAGGTGATTAGAATCCACAGACTGAAATTAGCAAACCTCCCCAGGTAACTTAAGTATTATGCATAAAGTCATTGAGACCCCGGATGCACCACCAGCCATTGGCCCATACTCCCAGGGGATTCAATTTGGCAACCTGATTTTCACCTCCGGCCAGCTGCCCATTGAGCCTGAGACCGGAGAAATGTCTGAAGACACCAAAGAACAGGCTCATCAGTGTCTGAAAAATCTTAAGTCTGTTCTGGAAGCCGCAGGCAGCAGCTTGCATAAAGTCAAGAAAGCGACTGTGTTCGTAAAAGATATGAACGACTTCACTGACATCAATGAAGTTTACAAGCAGTACTTCACTTTCCCTTTCCCTGCTCGCAGTCTGGTAGAAGTGGCTCGCCTGCCCAAAGATGTGAAGGTAGAAATTGAAGTCATTGCCACCACTGAGTAGTCAGTTTCGTCAGTAAGGGGGCCTGAACGCCCCCAGTGCTTCACCACATCAAATCGTCCGGAATTTCATAATCCGCGTACCACTCCTGCTCTTCTTTGGTCAGCTCGCTCTGACTTTCAGACTGGACAACCACAGCAGCAGGCTCACGCTCTTCAATTTTTCTGGCCACTGTTGCGGGAATCACCCTATACTCTTCCTCGTCTGCCTGACTCAGAATACCGATCGCATAAAGCCCCCGACTCAGTCTGTTTTGCATATCTTCAGAGACGTAGATCTTTTTAACCTTGCCATCCACAACAAAGTTGTAACCCACATCACCTTCTTCGCGGGGAATAGTGTTCATCTCAATGAGCTGACAAACCTGTGCAGCAAGCGCCTTTATCTGACGCTCTTCTTCCAGTTTGCGATTGAGTTCACGATCACGTTCAATCTGCTCGGCTTTCTGCTTTTCCAGTTCAATACGGCGCTTTTCCTGATCGGTCAGCTCACCACTCTTGGCAGCCTGTTTCTTCTTTTTCTTATTACTGGTTTTGGCTTTCAATGCCTGTTGTTTGGTAGCCAGACCAGCGCCCATCAGCTGGTCTCTTAATGATTTACTCATGGATTGCTCAAAATAGATGGATCGAAGATAGAAGAAATCTCAAGGGTGATATCTTAGCAGCCGAGTGATTTCGGAACCAGCCAAACTACGGTAGATAAGACACATGTCTTCAACAGAGGACTTGCAGTTGAGCATTCAGGTGTTTGAAAATAGGCCACTAAACTCTGGAAAGCAGTCACGGGTGACGCTAACAATGAAAACCAACATCACACTGATCGGTATGCCAGGCGCAGGAAAAAGCACTATCGGCATTATTCTGGCCAAAGACCTGGCCTTTGGCTTTCTGGATACCGATGTACTGATCCAGATCAGCCAACAGAAAACCCTGCAGGATATTGTTGACGGATCAGGCTATATGTCTCTTCGAAACATTGAAGAAGCAGAGCTGCTCAAAGTTAATCTCAAGCGACACATCATTGCCACCGGGGGCTCAGCCGTTTACAGCGAAGCCGCCATGAAACATCTTGCTAAAGAATCGGTCATCGTCTTTCTGGATCTGGACCTTGAGCAGATTCGTCAGCGCATTCATAACTTTGATACACGGGGTATCGCTCGCGCTAAAGATCAAACCATTGAGGATCTGTTTGAAGAACGGGTGATACTGTACAAGAAATACGCTGATGCGACTATCGATTGTCGAACCCTGTGTCAGGATTCGCTGGCGCTGGAAATCATTGAGCAGGTTAAACCGCTTCTTCAAACTGACTGAGTCATCGCGATTATCCAAGGGAAAACGGCAGGTAACAAAAAGCCCATGACAGGTATTCTGACATGGGCTTTTTTACGCTAACAGACTGTCAATCAGTGAATGTCTTTCCAGTATTCACGCTTGAGCAGCAGAGCAACGATGAACAGCAGGACCAGGAACAGCAGGACGTAGATACCCAGCTGTTGACGTTTTTGCTTCACAGGCTCAGCAGAGTATGACAGGAAGTTGGTCAAGTCATACATCGCCTGATCGTATTCAGCCGGAGTCATGGAGCCTTTGCGCTCAGGATCCACAACCAGACCACAAACCTTCTTACCAGTCAGAGGGTCTCGTTCGGTGGGGCTTGCGCCCTGACAGCTGTCAATCTGAACACCTTGAAGCTCCATCAGCACGTGAGGCATACCCACGTCAGGGAATACCTTGTTATTCACGCCCCACGGACGCTTTGGATCTTCATAGAAAGTACGCAGGTAGGTGTAGACCCAGTCTTCACCTCGTACCCGGGTCACCATGGTCAGATCCGGTGGCGCAGCACCAAACCATACCTTGGCTTCATCCTTGCGCATACCGTTCATCATAAGATCACCGATCTTGGCAGACTTTGGTACCAGATTTTCCATCATCAGATCGTGTGGAATACCGATATCGTCGGCTACACGCTCATAGCGCTGGAACTGAGTCGCATGACAGCCCGCACAAAAGTTCTGATAGTACATGGCACCACGCTGCAGCGATGCCTTATCAGAGTGATCAGTTTCGATCGGATCCAGAGGATAACCCGAACCACCCGCCGCAAATCCAAGCACTGGGACCAGCGAAAACAACAGGGTAATTATTGTTTTTTTCATTATCCGGTCACCCTCTCCGGTACAGGTTTGGTTTTTTCCCATCGTGTATAAAACGGCATTAACAGGAAGAATGCGAAGTAATACAGGGTGCAAAGCTGTGCAATCAGTGTGTAGGTTACTGTCGCCGGCTGAGTCCCCAGCCAGGTCAGCACCGCAAAGACAATAGCAAACAGGAAGATGCCAACCTTGCTGATAATACCCTTGTAGCGCCAGGATCTGACCCGGCTGCGATCCAGCCATGGCAGGACAAACAAAATAGCAATCGCTGCCCCCATCATGATGACACCACCGAGCTTGGAGTCGATCGGACCTATATCAAAGGTGATCGCACGCAGGATGGAGTAGAAGGCTCCAAAGTACCATACCGGTGCAATATGCGCTGGAGTCTTCAGTGCATCGGCCTGTTCAAAGTTGGCGTACTCCAGGAAGAAGCCCCCCATTTCAGGGAAGAAGAACATGACACTACAGAACACAAACAGGAAGACTGCAACCCCTACCAGATCTTTCACGGTGTAGTATGGGTGAAATGGAATACCATCCAGAGGTACGCCGTCCTTGTCTTTCAGCTTCTTGATATCAACACCGTCAGGGTTGTTGGAACCCACTTCGTGCAGGGCAATGATGTGCAGAACTACCAGACCCAGAATAACGATAGGCAGAGCCACAACGTGCAAGGCAAAGAAACGGTTCAGGGTAATGCCAGAGATCAGGAAGTCACCGCGGATCCACTGCTGCAGGTCTGGACCAATAACAGGGATAGCACCGAACAGGGAAATGATAACCTGGGCACCCCAGTATGACATCTGACCCCATGGCAGCAGGTAGCCCATGAAGGCTTCAGCCATCAGCGCCAGATAAATCGCCATACCAAAGATCCACACCAACTCCCTTGGAGCGCGGTAAGAGCCGTAGATCAGACCACGGAACATGTGGAGGTAGACAACGATAAAGAAGAAAGATGCGCCGGTAGAGTGCATATAGCGAATCAGCCAGCCGTATTCCACATCACGCATGATGTACTCAACGGAAGCAAAAGCCTGCTCTGCACTGGGCACGTAACTCATGGTCAGCCAGATACCGGTCAGCAACTGGTTAACCAGAACCAGCAGCGCCAGAGAGCCGAAGAAATACCAGAAGTTAAAGTTCTTTGGTGCGTAGTATTTACTGAGATGATCTTCCCAGACCTGGGTGACAGGTAGCCTGGCATTAAGCCAATCCATGAAGTTGCCCATTACGCATTCTCCTCATCTTGGCCGACAATGATGACTGTGTCGCTCTCAAAGGTATAAGGAGGCACTTCCAGATTGGTGGGCGCAGGCACTCCCTTGAATACACGACCAGCCAGATCGAATTTGGAACCATGACATGGGCAGTGGTAACCACCTTTCCATTCAGGGTCAAATTCCATTGGTTTGACTTCAGGCATGTATTTGGGTGAACACCCGAGGTGGGTGCAAAGACCAACCAGAATCAGGTACTCATCCTTCACGGAACGGTACTCATTTGCTGCGTACGCTGGCTGTTCTGATTTCTCGGACTTGGGGTCTCTCAACTTGTCATCCAGAGACCGGATATTATCTAGCATGGCCTGGGTTCGTCTCACCACAAACACAGGTTTACCGCGCCATTCAACTACAATCTGCTGTCCCGGCTCCAACTTGCTGAGGTTCACCTTCACAGGAGCACCAGCAGCCTTTGCTTTGGCACTGGGATTCCATGACTTGATAAAAGGTGTAGCGACCCCAACGGCCCCGGCGGCCCCCACCACCGAAGTCGCAGCCACGAGAAAGCGGCGCCGGCTGTTATTTACGCCGTTGTCACTCATTTAACCTACTCTCCCCATCCAGGCAAATGCCCAAAAACTTCTTTTAATTCACGGGTGGGATACTAGCAGGGAGTACAAGAGTTACGTCTCTTAATAAGAGAAAAATCTTTAAATGACCTTTCTCTCACCCCCTATCAAAGCTTTGTCTGATTATTTGTCCCACCTAAGCAGCAGAGCGTAATGATACTGGTTTTAGTTTCTATACAAAAGCCTTACATGAAGTTTTCCTGATCCTCGGAATCAAACCCTTACGCCGCAGGAGCTCCAGCACCCGCAATTGTCCACTGGCATAAACTATTACATCCAGCCCGGGTCGCATTTGTCTCTCAACCAGCACTGATTAAGTTTGTTTTTATACAACCGACCTTCGCTAGCGATACAAAACACCAGCGATCGTACAGTTTTCTTTTTTCAGCCAAAAAAAAAACGCCCGCATAAAGCGGGCGTTTTCTGCAGCGTCTGAAAACAGACGCCAGCGACATCAACGCTTGGAGAACTGTGGACGCTTACGCGCTTTGCGCAGACCCACTTTCTTACGTTCAACTTCACGTGCATCACGAGTCACATAGCCAGCTTTACGCAGAGGAGAACGCAGGCTCTCATCGTACTGGATCAGCGCACGAGTGATACCGTGACGGATAGCGCCGGCCTGACCGGAACCACCACCACCGTTAACGGTGATTTTGATGTCGAATTTTTCCAGCAGCTCGGTCAGTTCCAGAGGCTGGCGAACAACCATACGAGCAGTCTCACGACCGAAGTATTCGTCCAGGCTACGGCCATTGACAAAAATATTGCCAGAACCAGATTTCAGGAAAACGCGAGCGGTAGAAGACTTACGACGTCCGGTACCGTAGTATTGAGTCACTGACATGGCTACCCCCGATTAAATGTCCAGTTTCTGTGGCTGTTGAGCGGCATGCGGATGCTCAGTACCAGCGTAAACTTTCAGCTTACGGTACATATCGCGACCCAGAGGGCCTTTTGGCAGCATGCCTTTAACAGCTTTTTCGATGACCATTTCTGGCTTGTGCGCAATCAGCTTTTCAAAACTGGCTGAACGCAGACCACCAGGGAAGCCAGTGTGACGGTAATACATCTTGTCAGACGCTTTACGACCAGTAACATGAACCTTCTCAGCATTAACAACAACGATGTAATCGCCAGTGTCAACGTGAGGAGTGTATTCTGGCTTATGCTTGCCGCGCAGACGGGTTGCAATTTCGGTAGCCAGACGACCCAAGGTCTTGCCTTCAGCGTCGACCACGAACCAGTCACGTTTTACAGTTTCTGGTTTTGCACTAAAAGTTTTCATTAAATTCGCCTCAGTAGTATTGCTCTCGCAATACCTGTTCTTACTTGGCCGCCCTTCACAGGGAACTGATCAGGGATCGAAGCAAGGCTAATAGCTCCGGCAACGACCTGTTCAAACATGGGCGCTCAATTGGGAAACGGGAGCGGTATTATATCGTCTGTTTACAGGAATGAAACCCCCTTCTGATACATTAGAGTGTTCCTACGTACCCGCTGATACAAATAATCTGCAAATACCCTTGTGAACAGTGTAAATCCGGAGTTATTCTGCCATTGAACTGAAATCTTTGGAGCTTGATTTCAATGGAATACAGAAAACTGGGGCGCACCGATATTAACGTCAGTGTCCTTTGTCTCGGCACTATGACCTGGGGCGAGCAAAATACCGAACAGGAAGCATTTGCTCAACTGGATCGAGCTGTGGACTATGGTGTCAATTTTATTGACACTGCAGAAATGTATCCCGTACCGGCCAGGGAAGAAACTTATTCCCTTACAGAATCTATCATTGGTAGCTGGATAAAGCAGCGTGGCAAAAGCAATGATCTGGTCATTGCCACCAAGGTCTGCGGTCCCGGCCTGAAATATATAGACGGTGGCCGGATGATGACACCGAAACACATCCATAAGGCCATTGACGGCAGCCTGAAACGACTGGGCGTTGAAGCCATTGACCTTTATCAGCTGCACTGGCCTGATCGCAACACCAACTTCTTCGGAAAGCTCGGTTACGCTCACCACCACGGTTTCGACGGGACGCCGGTAGAAGAAACGCTTTCAGCCCTGGATGAGTTGGTTAAGGCCGGCAAGATCAAACACTATGGCCTCTCCAATGAAACCCCCTGGGGCGTTATGGAGCACCTCCGTATCAGCGGCGAAAAACACCTGCCAAGAGCCGTCAGTATTCAAAACCCCTATAATCTGCTGAACCGTTCTTTTGAGGTAGGTCTTGCTGAAATAGCCCACCGTGAGCAGGTAGGTCTTCTGGCGTACTCACCACTGGGATTTGGTGCTCTTTCGGGTAAATACATCGGCGGTGCGCGACCCGAAAACGCCCGATTAACGCTATTCCCTCACTACCAGCGCTATGACTCGCCTCAATCTCGCAGGGCCATCGAAGCCTATGTCCAGCTGGCAAAAGATTCAGGTCTGGATCCTGCCCAGATGGCACTGGCATTTGTCACATCCCGCCCTTTCCTGACCAGCAACATTATAGGCGCCACCACTCTGGAGCAACTGGAGAGCAACCTCGCTTCCAGCGATTTGCAGCTATCAGAATCGCTGCTGGAAGAAATTGAAAGCATTCACACCCTGCAGCCTAACCCTGCGCCCTGATTTATAATGCCCTATCCATCGGGTGTCAGTCTCAATGACACCCGACACCCCTGACACAGCCAACCTCTGTCAACAAGCAACAGGTCAAAGCATTTCAAAGCTTCAGGCACTTTCTGAAAGCACGATTCAAGGTAGTCAGTCCTGCGACTTAAAGGCAAATACTTTTTTGGTTAAGAACTGACATCGGCTGGGCAAAAGTCTAAAATCCCCCACATTTCTGATCGGAACTCACCGGAAACCAAAACATGCGTGACTTTATTATCGCCCCCAGCATACTTTCGGCTGACTTTGCCCGTCTTGGAGAAGAGGTAGACAACGTCATTGCTGCCGGAGCTGACTGGGTACACTTTGATGTCATGGATAACCATTACGTGCCCAACCTGACCATTGGCCCCATGGTTTGCAAGGCCCTGAGAAAGCATGGCGTTACAGCTCCCATCGATGTCCACCTGATGGTCAACCCGGTTGACCGCATAATCGGAGATTTTATTGAAGCCGGCGCCAGCATGATCACCTTCCACCCTGAAGCCTCTGATCATATTGATCGCAGCCTGCAGATGATTCGTGAAGGTGGCTGCAAAGCCGGTCTGGTATTGAATCCGGCAACCTCTCCCGATGTGATTGAATATGTGATCGACAAACTGGATATGATTCTGCTGATGTCCGTAAACCCGGGCTTTGGTGGCCAGAAATTCATTCCTTCGACTCTGCGCAAATTGCGCCACGTTCGCAAAATGATTGACGACAGTGGGCTGGACATTCATCTGGAGGTAGACGGCGGCGTTTGTGTACAAAACATTCGCCAGATCGCTGAAGCCGGCGCAGATGCTTTTGTTGCCGGTTCAGCCATCTTCAATGCCGGGGACTATCATGATGTTATCAGCCAAATGCGGACAGAGCTTTCCAAAGCAGAATCCCTCTGAAGCTGACCTCAGGGAGTAGAGTCGCCTGACTCTATTCCCTCTATGAACTCAGCCTCTATTAATCCCACCCTCTGGATATCTGAAAACAATGAAGTTGTTTGAATTGTTGGACAGCCCCGTTCAATTAATCATGTACGATCTGGATGGCACGCTGGTTGACAGTGCCCCCGATCTGGCAACAGCCCTGGATAAAATGCTGATAGAACTCAACCTGCCTGAAGCGGGTAATGAAAAAGCCAGACTCTGGGTAGGCAATGGCATTCCATCCCTGGTCAAAAGGGCTCTGGCTGACGACATGATGGGTGATCAACCCGGTGTTGTCGAAGAAGGTATCTTTGCCAAAGCTCTGGAGCGATTCAAACACCACTACGCCATTGAAGTTGGCCAGCACAGCGCTCTTTACCCCGGCGTATTCACCTTCCTCAGCCAGATTCACAAGGCGGGCATCAGGCAGGCTGTGGTAACCAACAAATCCGAAATCTTCACCAACCCACTGTTGAAGCGTATGGGCATTGATCACTTCTTTGAACTCAGCGTAGGTGGTGACAGCCTGAACGAGCAAAAGCCCCACCCCCTGCCTCTTCAGCACACCATGAAGCACTTTGACTGTAATACGCAGAACAGCCTTATGATCGGGGACTCCAGCAATGACGTAAAAGCGGCCAGAGCTGCAGATGTAAAAGTGGTGGGCCTTCCCTATGGCTATAACCATGGAGAGCCGATTGAGTCTGCACACCCCGACCTTGTTATCGATAGTCTGACGGATTTACTATGAAATCTGACCCTGAGCCCGGCATTCAGCCAAACTGCAAAGGCTCAGTGCAGAGGCAATAAACTACACAATTCAAGAGTCCCAGCGTTTGCATTAACCCTTGCAGTCATATAGTCTTCAAATCTTATTCGTACGACTGCGCCCAAAATAATTGCGGAGCCAGCAGTGATAGCAAGTCATTCAGAGACATACATCAATACAAGAGCCACTGAACTATCAGTGAGACCTTCTACCCCTACCTCAAAGCTTTCCTCCCGGCGATGGCTTGGCTGGCCCTGCGCCTGATTAAAAAGCCCCAACTCAGCCAAAACCCTGCGTTTTTAAGTACTTTTTAAACAGCCTGATAATAAAGAGGCCAGTATGACGCCTGAAGCATTTTCTCGTCTGGCCCGCGAAGGATATAACCGTATTCCTGTAACCCGGGAAATCCTGGCGGATCTGGACACACCCTTGACCACTTACCTGAAGCTGGCCAATGGTCGCTATTCATACCTGCTTGAGTCCGTGGAAGGCGGAGAAAAGTGGGGACGCTACTCCATGATTGGACTACCGTGCAGAACCATACTCCGGGTGTCAGGCTACAGCCCTGACTGCAAGGTCACACTGGAAACCGATGGTCAGATTGTTGAAGAGCATAACCCGGAAGACCCTCTGACCTTTATTAAACAGTTTCAACAAGGCTACAAAGTGGCTGAGCTCCCTGATCTGCCCCGCTTTACCGGCGGACTGGTAGGCTACTTTGCTTACGACACGGTCCGTTATATTGAAGAACGACTGAAACGAACAGCACCAAAAGATGAGCTAAACAACCCGGACATCATGTTGATGGTTTCTGATGAACTGGTGGTATTTGACAACCTCAGTGGCAAGTTGATTCTGGTGACTCATGCTGACCCGTCAGAACCTGCTGCCCTGGAAAAAGCAGAGTTTCGACTGGATGACCTGGTGCGGAGGCTGCAAACGACCAACGTACTGCCACCGGCACAGGCTTCACTGAACCCTGCCCGGGAAAATGATTTCAAATCCGGTTTCGGTCAGGAAGCCTTTGAAGGTGCAGTAGAAACTATCAGAGAATACATTCTGGCTGGAGACGCTATGCAGGTGGTTCCATCCCAGCGCATGACCATTCCTTTTGACAGCTCACCACTCAATCTTTACCGGGCTCTGCGCAGCACTAACCCATCTCCCTATATGTATTACATGGATCTGGGTGATTTTCATGTCGTAGGCTCATCACCTGAGATTCTGGCCCGTCTTGAAGACGGTGAAGTCACCGTCAGACCTATCGCCGGTACTCGTAAACGTGGTGCTACCGAAGAGCGGGATAAGGCACTGGAACAAGAACTGCTGAATGACCCCAAAGAACTGGCAGAACACCTGATGCTCATCGACCTGGGAAGAAACGACGTTGGACGTGTAGCAAAAACGGGCAGTGTTAGCCTGACCGACAAGATGATCATTGAACGTTACTCTCACGTTATGCATATAGTGTCGAATGTCACTTGTCGTTTAAAAGACGGTATGGATGCCATGGATGTGCTCAAAGCAACACTGCCAGCAGGTACTCTCAGTGGCGCACCGAAAGTACGCGCCATGGAAATTATTGATGAACTGGAACCTGTCAAGCGCGGGGTTTACGGCGGAGCAGTGGGTTATCTGGCATGGAACGGCAACATGGATACTGCCATTGCCATTCGCACTGCCGTGATCAAAGA
Source organism: Endozoicomonas sp. 8E (assembly GCF_032883915.1). Lineage (NCBI taxonomy): Bacteria > Pseudomonadati > Pseudomonadota > Gammaproteobacteria > Oceanospirillales > Endozoicomonadaceae > Endozoicomonas > Endozoicomonas sp. 8E. The sequence continues at coordinate 5,185,815 of NZ_CP120717.1, forward strand.
TCGCAAACTCCACGTACAGGCTGGTGCAGGCATTGTCGCCGACTCAGTTCCCGAAATGGAATGGAAAGAAACCATGAATAAGGGGCGAGCCCTCTTCAAAGCCGTTGCCATGGCTCAGACAGGTCTGTCTGCTGCTTCCAGCAACCAGAAGCAGACAGGGGAGCGAAACTAAGATGCTTTTAATGATCGACAACTACGATTCGTTCACCTGGAATCTGGTTCAGTACTTTGGCGAACTGGGTCAGGAAGTGGTAGTGCATCGTAACGACCACATAACTCTGGAACAGATCCAAACCCTCAACCCGGAACGTATAATCATTTCACCCGGCCCCTGCACACCCAATGAGGCCGGTATCTCCATGAAAGCCATTGCTCAATTCAGTGGCAAGAAGCCCATTCTTGGTGTCTGCCTGGGACACCAGAGCATAGGTCAGGTCTTTGGTGGCAAAGTAGTCCGAGCCCGGCTAGTCATGCATGGAAAGGTTTCACCTGTTTATCACAAGGGGCTGGGTGTATTCACAGGCCTGCCCAATCCGGTCACAACAACCCGCTACCACTCACTGGTTGTTGAAAAAGAGAGCTTGCCAGACTGTTTTGAAATTACCGCCTGGACTCAGCACGAAGATGGCAGCATGGATGAGATCATGGGGATTCGCCACAAGACCTTACCCCTGGAAGGCGTCCAGTTCCATCCGGAATCCATCATGACCGACCGAGGCCACGACATGCTGGAAAATTTCCTGAAGCAATAAAGACCATGGTCACAGAAGCCATACTTTACAGACAGACATTCAGAAGAACGATTGACAACCCCGACTGGAGCCAGATTACATGAATATTAAAGAGGGCATTTCCCGCGCTGTCAGCCGTCTTGACCTGAGCCGTGACGAGATGATGAGCATCATGCGCGACATCATGACAGGCCAGTGCACCAATGCCCAGATTGGCTCATTCCTGACCGCCATGCGCATGAAAAGCGAAAGCATTGAAGAAATTACCGGGGCCACCCAGGTACTGAGAGAAATGGTTACCGCGGTTGAGGTTAACGCTGACCACCTGGTGGATATTGTCGGCACCGGGGGTGATGGTGCACACCTGTTCAATGTATCAACCGCTTCCTCATTTGTCGCTGCCGCCGCCGGTGCCTCTGTTGCCAAGCACGGCAACCGGGGGGTATCCAGCTCCAGCGGCAGTGCTGACCTGCTGGAAAGAGCAGGCATTCAGCTGGGTATCAGTCCTGAACAGGTAGCACGCTGTACTGAACAAGTGGGGGTGGGCTTCATGTTTGCTCCGGCTCACCACTCCGCCATGAAAAACGTTGTCGGTGTCCGCAAGGAGCTCGGCATCAGAACCTTCTTCAACATCCTGGGCCCCATGTCCAACCCCGCCAGTGTAAAAAACCTTGTCATCGGTGTGTTTACCCGTGAACTCTGCCGCCCTATGGCCGAGGTTCTGCGTGAGCTGGGCAACAAGCACATCATGGTCGTACACTCTATGGATGGTCTGGACGAAATCAGTATCGCCAGCGAAACTTTTGTAGCTGAGCTGAAAGACGGCGAAATTCATGAATACGTGATCAAGCCAGAGAACTTTGGCATTGAATCCCGGAGCCTGATCGGGTTGAGTGTAGAAGGTTCCGGGGACTCACTGGCGCTAATCAGGGACGCCCTGGGTAAATGGGAAGGCGAATACGCCAACAAAGCGGCAGACATGATCGCGCTGAACGCTGGTGCGGCCATTTATGTTTCCGGTGTCGCCAGCAGTCTGCAGGAAGGGATCGCCATGGCACAGGATGCTATTGCCAGCGGGCTGGGCCTGGAAAAAATGCGTGAGCTGGCCAGCTTCACACAAGTGATTGCGGAGGGGTAACAAATGTCTATGCCAACCATCCTCAACACAATTGTTGAGAGAAAACGTGAAGAAGTCGCAGAGCGTCAGGCAGCACTGTCCATGCAGGAAGTTATTACCAGAGCCCGTCACACTGAAGAGACCCGTGGCTTTGCCAAAAGCCTGGAAGCCCGGACAGAAGCCCAGCAGGCAGCCATCATTGCCGAAATCAAAAAAGCGTCTCCCAGCAAAGGGGTGATTCGCGAAAATTTTGATCCGTCCAGCATTGCCCGGAGCTACGAAAAAGCAGGTGCCAGCTGCCTGTCCGTATTGACTGACAAGGACTTTTTCCAGGGTGCCGAAAGCTACCTTCAGGAAGCCCGCTCAGCCTGTGCCCTGCCTGTTTTGCGCAAAGACTTTATGATCGACCCATGGCAGATTTATGAATCCCGCATGATTGGTGCAGACTGTATCCTGCTGATCGCTGCCTGCCTCACAGATGGTGAACTTCAGGAGTTCAGCAGCACTGCCCTGGACCTGGGGATGGATGTTCTGGTAGAGGTCCATGGTGCCGATGAGCTGGAACGTGCTTTACCGCTGGAAGGAACATTACTGGGCATCAATAACCGAAATCTGCATACTTTTGAAGTCACATTGGACAATACGTTCTCTCTGCTCAGTGAGATTCCGGAAGGCAGAAAAGTGATTACAGAAAGCGGCATCCATACAACAGAAGACGTGGATAGTATGTTCTCGAAGGGCGTGAACAGCTTCCTGGTCGGTGAAGCTTTTATGCGTCAGGAAGATCCGGGTGAAGGGTTGAAAAAACTGTTTAGTCAATACCTTTAACACCGCAGATTGAAGACCAGCAGCCAGGAGGCTGTCGCATTGCTGCCTCCAGCCCCTGGCCCGGGTTCCATCCGCTCAAACGCCCAACTATCACTACTTGAAGACCCCGCAGGCAATCCTTGAATCGACACCTTCTGGCGTGTTATTGCCAATGACAGCAGTGCCGGAGTGGATGACCAGCGAGCGTCCTTTCAAATCAGTCAGTTTCAAATTCTTGGCAACCACCGGAACTGTGGAGAAACCCTTGTCGTCTACAGTAAGCCCGGGCAAATCATCGAGAGGCCCTCCGGCTGCCAGGGCTGCCAGCATTAGGTCATTTTTGGAGCCCGGTTCGCAGCTGGGGTTTTCATGAACACGAAAACCATGCTCTCCGGGCGGCAGGTCATAAAGATTAGGTGTGAACTGCACCCCTCCTCCGGAGGCTTCAGAAACAGTCACCGTTCCCAGTTCTGCTCCTACACCGGTAGGAGAAACCTGATTCACCACGACCGTATAGCTTTCATTGGAGGTACATGCAGAAAGCATTGCTGTCACGACTACTATACCCGATAGCGCACTGACTTTATTGAACATGATTGCCAACTCCGGGAGAAATGAGGTTGTAAAACAGCAATATAGCCATGCTTATTCGGGTTTACTTAATACACTGCCTGAAAAAACAGGCTTTTTACGGTTTTGTTCCAAAAAAACTCGTTAACATTCCCGGCCGTTATTATGTTGCTTCCGACTTACCAGTATCACTGCTCTTAGGACCGTGATGGCTCCTGCTCAGAGAGCGTGACATTCACAGGATAATCCCGGTTAGCCTGACATCCTGCTGCTGAGGTAAGATAGCGGCTTGATACCCATTGGATTTGGATAAAAGACGATGGGGATATTTTTCTGGCTGCTCTTATGAAACCTCCATCACAAGCTCCCGACTTCCAAAGCTTGCGGTTTTGAGACTGAGAGCCCTGTTCAAGAAAGGAAATACGCTGTAATGAAAGCACAAGTTAAATGGGTGGATAAGGAACGTTTTCTGGGACTGACTGACAGTAATAACTCTGTTGTCATGGATGCAGATAGAAATGTTAAATCTGCACCGAGCCCGATGGAACTTATTCTGATGGGTCTGGGTGGCTGTTCATCCGTCGATGTGATCGGTATTCTGAAAAAAGCTCGCCAGAAGGTCGTTGACTGCCACGTTGATATTCAGGCTGAACGTGCCGACGCTGTACCTGCTGTCTTCACCAAAATTCACTTGAACTTTGTGGTTAAAGGCACCGCAGTAAAAGAATCCCATGTTGAGCGTGCGATAGAGCTGTCTGCAGACAAGTATTGCTCGGTTGCCAAGATGCTGGGCAAGGGTGATGTAGAAATCACCCACAGCTTTGAGATTATCGAAGCCTGAGTCACAGCCGTGGCTCGTCAGCCCGGTGGCCAGCTCATCTGACGACCACCAATCAGGTGGAGATGAATGTGGTAAACCGACTGACAGCCATGACTATTACAGTTCATCACCGTTCTGTAGCCGTCTTCGGCAAAACCTTCATCTTTAGCGATCTGACTGGCCACCAGCGCCATTTTCCCCAAAACCGCCTGATCTGCCGGAGTGGCATCGTTAAGCGTTGCGATATGCTTCTTGGGAATGACCTGAACATGAACGGGCCCCTGGGGATTGATATCCCTGAACGCAAGAACATCGTCGTCTTCATAGACCTTGTCGACGGGGACCTCCCCTTCGGCGATCTTGCAGAAAAGACAGCTCATTAATTGACCTCCGGGCCTTTGAGTCGAAAAACTGAATTAAGCCTAACACCAGATTCCTTAGCCCGAAAGGCTTCTGCACTACTCAATCCTGTCTTCCCAAAGCAGTGTCGACCCCACGACAGCAGCGGGCATGATCAGTAAGTTGATAAAAGGAATCAGCATAAACAGTGTGACGGCTGTACCAAAGCCCCAGACGTAATTTCGATCCTGCTTTAGACGCTCCAGCATATCATTAAACGACACCCCCCTGTTGTCCGCGGCATAGTCACAGTATTGGATCGACATCATCCAGCTGTTGAACAGAAACCAGAGCACAGGGGTGACGAGGTTCACCACGGGAATAAAGGATAAAATTAACAAAACCACGGCCTTGGGCAGGTAGTAGATGAGTTTTCTGACCTCCCGGCCTATGGCTCTGGGTAACAGGGTCAGCCAGTCTTTCAACTCGTATTCCGGCAGGTCTGTCTTGCCATGAAGGTTCTGAACTTTTTCGGCAAGAAGCCCATTGAAGGGTGCCGCAATAAAATTCCCGACGATGGTAAAAGTAAAAAAGACAACTCCCAGCATGGCCAGGAATAACAGGGGCCAGAGCAGGAATTCAAGGAAAGACAGCCAGTCAGGCAACCAGTTAAGCAGCTGCTCCATCAGCACGCCCATTTGCTGAAGACCGAAATAGATCAGGAATCCAAACACCAGAATATTAACGGTCAGGGGAATCAACACAAACAGGCGGATGGCCGGATCGGGAAGATAGGATATGCCCTTGAAAAAATAACCGGGTCCACTTCCCGGTGCAGGCGTCGGCATGGCAGAGTTCCTTTTATTGATGTTACACAACTGCTGACAATTGGCAGTGAAGTTGATGACGAATACAGACCAATCGCTGAAGAGATTCTGGTTCTCGTCAGCACAAGCCGTTATTATTCACACAGTTTAACGAATTATGAATCCTTTACCGACAGAGATTCTCTTTGTCTCTGACAGTCATTCCTGATCGAGGAGTAAAATGTGAGTGAAGCCAAGCACGTCAAGCTGCTGATTCTGGGTTCCGGTCCTGCAGGATACACAGCTGCGGTTTACGCTGCCCGGGCAAACCTGAAGCCGGTTATGATCACTGGTATGCAACAGGGCGGGCAGTTGACGACTACTACCGACGTGGACAACTGGCCAGGAGGCCCCGAAGGTCTTCAGGGACCCGGCCTGATGGAAGATATGCGCATCCATGCAGAACGCTTTGGTACCGAAATCATCTTTGATCATATCGAAGAAGTCGATCTGGGCAAGAAGCCATACACCCTGAAAGGTAACGATACCTACACCTGTGACTCCCTGATTATCAGCACTGGTGCCAGCGCTCGCTACCTGGGTCTGGACAGTGAAGAAGCCTTCAAGGGCAGAGGTGTTTCTGCCTGTGCCACCTGTGATGGATTCTTCTACAAAAACAAGGACGTCGTGGTAGTGGGTGGCGGTAACACCGCTGTCGAGGAAGCCCTCTATCTTTCCAACATTGCAAAGAAAGTTACACTCATTCACCGCCGCAAGGGCTTCCGTGCAGAAAAAATTCTGCAGGACAAGATGATCGACCGAGTAGAAAACGGCAACATGGAGCTGGCTCTCGATGCCACTCTGAATGAAGTACTGGGAGATAGTATGGGCGTGACAGGCGTTCGCATCAAGGATGTCAATACTGGCGAGACCCGCGAAATCAACGCTGAAGGCTGCTTCATTGCCATCGGCCATACGCCGAACACTGGTATTTTTGAAGGCCAGCTGGAAATGAAAGACGGCTACATTAAAGTCAACAGCGGTTCAGAAGGCAATGCAACACTGACTTCCAGAGAAGGCGTATTCGCTGCGGGTGACGTTATGGATCACGTTTACCGTCAGGCTATTACCTCTGCCGGCACAGGCTGTATGGCAGCTCTGGATGCCGAGAAATACCTCGACTCTCTGTCCTGATCATAGAGCCCCGCCATTGGGGCTGTCGTAAAACTCCGGTTCCCACGCTCCCGGGCCTTTTGGGTCTCGGCCCGGGAGCGGAGTGTTGGAATTTTGCGCTCGCTTCTGTTGCTGGCTTGCAGACTTTTTAAAAGAATCAGGAAGCTTTTTGGCTACTCACCGCCTCTTGAGCTTCAGTTGTTACCCTGAAGTCTTCAGACAGAGTACCTTTCTCATCCGGAGCTGTTGTCTTGGGTGCATAATCCAGTGGCTGCTCCAAAGGCTTCGCACGTTCGCTATGACGCTTGGGAATCTGACCCGACAACAGAGCTGTGCTGCTGATCAGAGAATCACTGAGCTTGTTCTTGACACTGTCATCGTTACACAGTGAATCAGCTCCGTTAGCCATATGCTCATAGACATCTTTATAGCTGTCCGTCAGCTTGTTAATCAGGTGAGCCGTTGTGTTGAAATGATCGGCTACGTTATCCTGATACTGCTTGAAATCAGCTTCCAGTTCGATCAGCTGAGCTTCCATTTTGCCTCGATCCGAACGGGAACCTGCCAGAAGATGATACAAAAGTGCGCCACCGGCCATACCCGCCAGAAATGCCAAACTGCCTAAAAACCAAAGTACATTCACATTTTCCACAGCATCGCCTCATTGGGTGGAACATTTCACGTCCTTTATTGCTGTCAAAGTTATAATCTTTTATGCGCAAAGTATAGAGCGGTTGTGTAACATCGGGATGCCAAAACATACCTTGTCCTGCTGAAGCCGGAAGGATACATTGTGCTCCGTTATTCCAGACTGCGGTAATGGTGGTAGTTCGACTTATGCCTGCCGATACAGGAATGAGCCGGAACGGTTTCAACAACCCTGGATATGACACCCGTAAACAACGGACCTAGTGAAATAACAACTGAATGACTAGCATGACCCCGGAATCTCGTTACCAGCAGGACTTAAAGAAAGACAGCTTCAGCTATGACCCGGCTCAGGAAGCAGCGGTTCAGCATCTTCAGCGTCTTTTTGATCAGCTGACCGCTGAAGCTCCGCGCACCTCCCTGCTCAAACGCATCAACCCTTTTGCAGGCAAAGAACCCCACACTGTTCGTGGACTCTACTTCTGGGGTGGCGTTGGCCGGGGCAAAACCTATCTGATGGACACCTTTTATGACTGCCTCCCGTTCTCCGAGAAAAAACGCATGCACTTTCATCACTTCATGCGCTGGGTTCACGGTGAACTGAAAAAGCTGTCCGGAGAAAAAAACCCTCTGGATAAAGTGGCAGAAATACTGGCTGTAGAAACCCGGGTCATCTGCTTTGACGAGTTCTTTGTCTCAGACATCACCGACGCTATGCTTCTGGGTGGACTCTTTGAGCAACTTTTTCAAAGAGGCATTACACTGGTGGCGACTTCCAACGTGATACCCGATCAACTCTATAAAGACGGCTTGCAAAGAGCCCGATTCCTGCCAGCCATTGCCCAGATAAAAGAACATACCCTGGTGGTCAACGTTGATGGCGGCACCGACTATCGCCTGCGTCTGCTGGAAAAAGCAGACACTTACTTCAACCCCCTGGGAGCGGAAGCTGATCTGCATTTGCAGAAAACATTCAATGACCTTGCACCGGACATCAGCCACTGCAGGGAAGCCGACGTCATTGAGATAGCGGGCCGCTCCATCAACAGCAAACGCACCTGCGAAGACATAGGCTGGTTTAGTTTCGGGGCACTCTGTGACGGTCCAAGAAGCCAGAACGACTACATAGAGCTGGCCTGCCTTTACCAAACCGTCATTCTGGAAAATGTACCCCAGATGGGCGAGAAGAAAGACGATCAGGCCAGACGTTTCATCAATCTGGTTGACGAATTCTATGACCGCAACGTTAAGCTCATTCTGACTGCTGCAACGCCCTTGCCTGAACTCTATACCTCCGGCAAGCTGAACTTTGAATTCCAGCGCACGATCAGTCGCCTGCAAGAGATGCAATCCAAAGAATACCTGTCGCAACCTCACGACCCGATTTTGTCATAAAACAGAAGGCTGGGCTCAAACGGGCCCGCCCCCGGAACCATGGGTTTTGAGCCTGTAAGCTGCCTGATTATGGCGATTCCTGGTGGCGCGGTGCTTACCGCAATAATGGGGTGGATTTCAGATAGGGCGGGGATTGGCTGGGCCTTTATTATTCCGCTGGTCGGATTGACTTACCTCGCATGATTTGGTCTCAAAGGGAGTAAAGCCTGATTTCATAGTGAAAACGTTCTGGCAGATTGCCAAGGCTGCACCTGCCAGTTTGCTGAAGCTCAGCTCAGAGTGACTCTTCGATCCCATATTGTTTTTGCAGCAGGTTCATAAATCTGACAGCGAATATACCTCACAGAACTCCTTACTTGTTTCAACCGTTTCACTGGATAAAAGCAGTAGACCTCGGTACGCTCTCTTTTCAAAACAACCCGGGTCGTGGATGGAATGTGCCAGTACATGAATCGCTGTCTGACAATATTCATGGAAGAATCTCCTGAGAGAGAGAAGGCGTCCCTTCCAATGCAACAGGCATTCCATGTTCTGCGTTTGAGAGAAACATTAGTCCTATCCCTCTCGGGAAAGCTCCTGACTAAATGCTCCCGAATTATTTACTTTTCCGGTGCTCTCGAATCTTCGAGTAGAGCTTACAAGGCAGTCAAAAGGTATCTCATAATATTTCCAATTGACTTATTTAATCGACAGACACTAGCAGCCTGTCGGACTTAAGTCTGCCCTACGCGGCAACTGCTCCTGCGTTGCTCTAGCTCCTGCATCCGTGCAGTCGTGCGGTTGCGATAAATTGGTCTAAAAATTCCTGCCTCTTCGTCAAATAGCCCCGCTATTCTCCTCAGAAGCAGAAATTTTTATCCTCAATTTCTCGCAATCCTCGCTACGGGCGCTTAAGTCCGACAGGCTGCTAGTCCGAACTATCGCAGGTAACGGTCAATTATATTCTGAATCTCACTGGCTTGAATATCTGACTGCTCTGTTTTGCTATAGAGGGTTACCAAAATAATATCTTTTTGGGCTTTCAGATAGTAGATGACTCGATATCCAACGCTTTTGCCTCGCTTCGAATCCTTGTTTCTTAACCTGACTTTATACAAAACGTCGCCGGACACCTGAAGTCTGTCGCCGGGTGTTTGTCCCGCTGCCAACGTATCTAGAAGCGGTTCCAGGTCTTCTCGAATACTGCGGTATTTTTTAAATAACCTGATCAGTGAGCGTTTGAATTCTGGCGTGTATTGAAGCTTTATCAATGCTCAAGACCTTGCCACAGATCCTCTATGGGCTTGAGGTCGTTTTCAGTAATTTCTTTCCAGCCTTTTTCAAACGAATTTTCTGCACTATCGAAGGCAACACTCTCACGAAAGCTATGAACAATAGTCAACAGTGCCGGTAAGAATTCAGGAGGTACTTGCTTTATCTCACTCAGCAACCTCTTTTGCACATCAGTTTCATTTTTACTTTCTTTCATGGTTGACCAACTCAGTGATAAGCACGACACACATTACATAAATGAAAGAATCTCCTGAGAGAGATGGCGTCCCTTCCAATACTAAAGGCAATCCATGCTCTGCACTTGAGAGAAACATTAGCCCTCTCCCTCTCGGGAAAGTTCCCTACAAAAATACACCAGAATTACTTACTTTTCCGGTGCTCTCGAATCTGGTCGTAAGCCGCCTGGATTTCCTGAGTTTTCTGCTTGGCGACTTCCATCATCTCCTCGGGCAGACCTCTGGCCACCAGCTTGTCTGGATGGTGCTGACTCATCAGCTTACGGTAGGCTCTTTTCACTTCACTGTCTGTCGCAGAAGATTCAACCCCCAGCACTTCATAAGCTTTGGAGAGACTTTTTCCGCTGTCTGGACGTGCCCAGCCGCCACCCTGCCCCCCCCCGGCATGATAATAAGCTCTCTGAGCCTGAAACCTTTTGTGAAGCAACTCAAAACTGATCTTACTGACACCCAGTTGATCACATACCTGTTTGAAAACAACCCGCTCAGCCTGAGTCAGGCTGCCATCGGCGTATGCAGCCTGCAGCTGAATTTCAAGGAACAGGGGAAGCAGGGTACTTGAACCTGCAACTCTGCGAAACTCAGCCAAGGCGGCACTAATATCTGCCGAAGGCTGCTTACCCTGGTTAAAAAGATTGATTGCAGCCTCACGCTGATCCGGTGAGAGACGCATCTGATTCATAATGGCCGATGCCATTTCAATCTCATGCTCACTGACTCGCCCGTCAGCCTTGGCCAGCTTGCCCATCACCAGAAAAGTGGCCTGAAAAAATGCACTCTGGGCGCGCTGCCGATTAAAATGCCCCCCGGGACCGCCACCGTAGCGTTGATTGGGATTAATATAATTACGGTTCAACCAGGCGCCCAGTATGCCACCCAAAAACGCCCCGAAAGGTCCTCCAAACATAAAACCGGCGAATACACCGATCAGAATTGCCGTCATGTTGCCCTGCTCTGATTTAAATGTTCTTCCAGACTCTGCAAGCGTTCCACTGTGCCGACATCAGTCCAGAGTCCGCAATAATGTTCTCCCGCCACTTTGCCCGAGGCCATCGCATCAATCAACAGAGGTGCGAGCCTGAAGGCTCCGGATTTACAATCCGCAAAGAGTTCGGGTGACAATACACTCAGCCCACTGAAAGTCAGCTTGTTCTTACCATCTTTATGAACCCGTCCAAGACTGTCCAGGGCAAAATCACCGACTTCCTTGAAGTCAGGATTATCCACCAACACCAGGTGAGCTAACCCCCTGGGTGTATCTGGTAAAGACTGGAAAGCAAAGTCAGTATAAACATCGCCATTGACCAGCAGGAAAGGATCATCCCCCAACAGCGGCAACGCCCTGAACACGCCCCCACCGGTTTCCAGAGGCTCAGACTCCGCTGAATATTCAATATTCAAACCCCAATGGCTGCCATTGCCCAGAGCCGCAACCAGTTTTTCTCCCAGCCAGGCATGATTGATCACTATGTCTGTGAAGCCACTCTCCGAGAGCCTTTCCAGATGATGCACTATCAGTGGCTTACCAGCCACTTCCACCAGTGGCTTGGGTTTTTCCAAAGTCAGCGGCCTGAGTCTTTTTCCCAGACCCGCAGCAAGAATCATTGCTTTCACTGTTCAGTCTCTTTCCGTGTAGCTGCAATACAATCGTTAAGAATCGGTGCCACAGACTGCTTGAGCCATCTGGCATGAAAATCCAGCTCCTGGTAACGTTCACAAACATCCATGACATAAGCAAAGGTCGCTGGTATCTCTGACAGGTACTGAGGCTTGTTATCCCGGAACCAGAGTCGGGAGAATATTCCGAGACACTTGAGGTGTCGCTGTAGTCCAATCCAGTCAAACCATTTAAGGCTGGTTTCAAAGTTCACATCCTTGAGCCGGGGGTGAGACTTGATAAACATCCTCAACCAACTCTCCACCTTGTCTCTGGGCCAGCTGATATAACAATCTTTCAGCAAAGAAACAGCGTCATACAACACGGGACCATGAAGGGCTCCCTGAAAATCAATGACCCCCAGGTTCCCTTTCGAAAGCACCATCAGGTTTCTGGAATGAAAGTCACGGTGAACGACTCCCTTGGGTTGTTGCAAGGCTGTCTCGGTAAGAAGTTCAAACAGCTCGCTGAGTTGCCTGCCGGTGGTACCTTCAATGCCCAACCCCAACAGTTCTTTCAGAAACCAATGGGGGTAGATTTCCAGCTCTGTCATCAACATTTCACGACTATAAGGGGGGAGTGTGTCAGGCTCACACTTCTGGATTTGCAAAATAATATCCAGAGCCTTTTCATAGAACTCGTCAGCAGTGCTATCATTCAGGGCTTGAAGTAACAGGGTGTCGCCAAAGTCATCCACCAGCATAAAGCCTGACTGATAATCAACCGACCGTATGTCTGGCACAGAGACTCCCTGAGACTTGAGCAAACCGGCAATGGAGACAAAAGCACGGGAGTCTTCAGTTTCTGGCGGAGCGTCTACTGCCAACAATGAGCCTTCAGGGAGTTGCAATCGATAATAACTCCTGAAGCCGGCATCACCACCCACAGGTATCATTTGGGCAGCCCGGTCGAGTAAAGCCTGACTCGGCGGTAAGGCCTTGTACACCCACTGCTTTAATTGCTGCAGGCGATCGTTTGGAGAGGGTGTCACTTGCTTTACATATCCTGTATTGATTGAGCGGCCACCTACAGATTCAGAGGCTCCATTGCCTATGTCTCTTTTACTCTTGAATGTCTATGCAATATTCGTACTGAACAACTGAAGGTTTAACATCAAGGTGTTGAAATGTATTGCACTGAAAGACAGAGTAACACAGACTAGTAATAGTGATATAACTGACCCTACTGATTGTTTACTGCATGAGCAATCGGACTCGGTCATAAATTGTCAACAAACCATGGAATGCGGAGTCTTCGGGCAAAATCACGGTCCGCCTGAAACGCTCAGCCGGACAATAGCTCATGGTAAAAGCAGATGTTCGCTCTACGATTTCCAGAGGTCTGCCAGCAATTGACAGAGACTGACCTGAACCTTCATGTTTTCAGAACAGCTGGCGATCATGATAACCACACACAAGACCCGAAACACTGCTATACAGATGCCCTTATTGACAGAAAATACTGCTTCCGACAGCAAGATGAGTAACAAGGTTCTCTGTGCGCATGAAAGGGCAGATTTAAACAGCCATCAACCATGGCACACCATATTGCCTCGCTCCGACATAAACCGGAGTTGTGCAAAAAACCGTCAAACCATGGTAACAAGAACGGCACGGGAAAGTTGAGCTCATGGAGAAATACCCTCTACCTTTCAAACCGGCAACATTAACTCTGGCGATTGCTTCCGTGCTGCTTGCCAGCCAACCGACTGCCCGGGTTTATGCCGAATCCACACTGTCACCTGATGATCATTGGAGCTGCGAAGCCAGCCCGGATGAGTCCGGCTGGCAGTGTACCGCCGAGCCAATGGAGCCAGGTGTTATGAATCGGGCGATGCGCCCTGTTGCGCCGGCTGTGACCAAATCCGCTCGAAAGAAGGCCAGCAGTGAAACGACGACTGTCGTAACCAGCGACAGCCGCGCCAACCTCAGGGAAACGCTTGACTGGGTGCCTAAATCCCAGCTCAGCGAGAATGAACAGAAAGCACTGGATCAGGCAACGCCCTGGTGCACAGGTGACTATTCAGAGCCTTCCCGTCCTGGTAAAAACTTCACAGGCAACTCTGATGCAGCACCCATCATTGCCGAATCAGATGAATCCTCTTTTGGTCAGAATGACATAGGAACTCTCACAGGCAACGTCTCTATCAGACAGGGCAATCGTCAGATCCAGAGTGATACAGCCAGAATGAATCGCGCTACCAACTATGCCGAGTTTGAAGGCAACGTGGTCTACCGTGAACCTGACACCCTGCTGGTAGGTGATTACGCTGATATGCTGCTCGATAGTGGCCGGGTTACCATCAAGAATGCCAGTTACGCCATGCATGGAGCCCATGCCAGAGGAAACTCCGAACAAATCATTCGGAACGAAGACTCTTCACTGGTGCTGGAAGATGCCTCTTACACCACCTGCCGCCCTGGTGATGAAAGCTGGCTGCTGACAGGCAATAATGTCACTCTTGACCCCAATACCGGTTTTGGTACAGCGCGAAATGCTGTTATCCGGGTCGAAGGGCTGCCCATTTTCTATGCCCCTTACATGTACTTCCCCATTGATGATCGTCGTCAATCCGGCTTTCTGTACCCGACAATAGGCTCAGAAAGTGAGAACGGCATTGACTTTACGCTGCCCTATTACTGGAATATTGCCCCGAATTACGATGCCACCATCACGCCTCGCATTTTGTCCAGGCGTGGCCTGCTGCTGGAAAACCAATTCCGCTATATGAATGCAAGCGGAGAAGGTGAAGCAGGTATTGCCGGGCTAACCAATAAGGACAAGCTGGAAAAAGAAAACCCCTATTACGATCAGGAACGCTGGCTGGCCAATGTGCGTTATAAACAGCGTTTTTCTGAACGCTGGACAGCAGAGCTCGATTATGCCGACGCCAGTGACAAAAATTATATTGAAGACTTCGGTACCAATCTTAACCTGTCCAGTTCCGGTCCACTGAATCAAATGGTAGGCACCCGATATCTGGGCGGCAGTACTTACAATAACTGGACCTTCAGTCTCAATGCTCACCAGTTCAAGAACATGAGTCAGACGTCTGATGACCCTTATAACAAACTTCCACAGCTGGTCTTCAGTGGCAACTGGCAAGCGGGTGAAACATTGCAGGTCAATTACCTGGCGGATTACACCCAGTTCAGTCGGGATAAAGACTGGCGTTTTGTCAAAGAGATTCAGCATCCGGACTTTGGTGATCCGGATATCAGAGAAAGCGTTTACGACGAGGGTTATGGTATCAAGAGAGCCGAAGGAGGTCGGGCCTTCGGTCAGGCAGGTGTCAGCTATCCAATGCAGACCATTTGGGGCTTCCTGACACCAGAAGTAAAGGTTCGAAGTGTTAACTACAGCCTTAACAATCTGGTGGCAAGCGAAGTGATCAACGACCTTCAGGGAGCCTATGGTCAGTCTGTCATCGACCCGAATGATTTTACCAAATCTCCGAATACCGCAGCGGCTTCCTTCAGCCTCGATAGCGGCCTCTACTTTGAACGCTTTACCGACCTGTTTGGCACTGACTTTACACACACTCTGGAGCCCAGGGCCAAATATCTTTATGTACCCTATGTCGAGAATCAGGAATTCAACCCGATTTTTGACACCGCCGCCATGGGCTTCA
Source organism: Endozoicomonas sp. 8E (assembly GCF_032883915.1). Taxonomy (NCBI): domain Bacteria; kingdom Pseudomonadati; phylum Pseudomonadota; class Gammaproteobacteria; order Oceanospirillales; family Endozoicomonadaceae; genus Endozoicomonas; species Endozoicomonas sp. 8E. The sequence continues at coordinate 5,201,017 of NZ_CP120717.1, forward strand.
CCTACGGCTCTCTGTGGCTCGATAACCGTTTTAGTGGCTATGATCGTATCGGCGATGCCAACCAGCTCTCTCTGGGTGTTACCTCCCGCCTGATTGAAGACGATGGCTTTGAACGGATGCGTTTTGGCATTGGCCAGATTGTCTATTTCCAGGATCGCAAAGTCTACATAGCCAACAATTTAGGTTACGAGAAAGTTCCGGCTGAGGACATTGATGAAAACTTTGTCGCCATGGATGAAAGACTCAGGAATGAGCTAACTGATCCAACATCCCCCCTGGCATCGGAATTCATCTACAATTTCAATCGCACAATGAGTGTGAGACAGGACTTCTCCTGGAATACCAACGACAATCGTCTGGACAACTATGGTCTCTACTATCGTTGGCGGCCTGAACAGCGCAAGACTCTGAACCTCGGTTTCCGTTTCAGGGATCAGGTTGATCGCTATGTTCAAGACAAAGATGGACAAAATATTCAGATCGGCACCGATCAGAATGGCAATCCAATCTTTGAAACTGCTGATAACAACGTGAAGCAGACCGACCTGTCCTTTGCCTGGCCCATCCCTGCAACCACCCACTGGGTAGGTCTGGGTCGCTGGCAATATGATTTAACCAACAAAAGGAACCTGGAGAGTCTTGCGGGTGTCGAATACAACAGTTGCTGTTATCAGGTTCGGTTTTTCTGGCGTTCATGGATCGAAACAGACGATAATATCGACCACCCTGATCCGAAGAGCGGTGTTTTCTTCCAGTTCATCCTTCGTGGACTGGGTAATATAACCGGTAGCTCCGGAACGGAATACTTGCAAGGTATCCAAGGTTACGAGATTCACGAGAAGTAATAATGACGGGATTGAAGAGTCTATTCTTTGCCGCCTGCTGCGCCCTTGCAGTAGTCGGCGGTACGGCTAACGCCAAGCCGTTACCACTTGATCGCATTGTTGCCGTCGTCGACAAAGACGTGGTGATGGAAAGCGAGCTGAACAACCGTATCGAGGCCGTTCAGCGTCAGCTGAGCAGCCGGGATATTCCCATGCCTCCTGACAACATCCTCAAGAAGCAGGTTCTTGACCAGCTGATTCTTGAAAACCTGCAACTGCAGATGGGTCAGCGCGGCGGAATCCGCATTGATGACTGGGCGTTGAATGACGCCATCAGCAAAATCGCCAAGCGTAATGGTATGTCCGTTGAGGCCTTCAGAAAAAATCTTGAATCAGGCGGTCTGTCATACGCCGATGCCCGGGAAGAAATTCGTCGCGAGATGATCATCAACCGGGTGCGTCAGCGCCAGATTGCTGAGCGAATCCAGATTAGCGATCAGGAAGTGGATAACTTCCTCAAGTCGCCGGAAGGACAGGCCAGCATGCAAGTTGAATATCGCCTGGGCCATATTCTGATTGCCACGCCAGATAACCCGACACCTGATCAGGTTCGGGAAGCTGAAAAGAAAGCCAACAATATTGCTATTCAGCTTGATAGAGGTGCCAACTTTTCCGAGATGGCACTCAGCTACTCCAGCGGCCAGAACGCTTTAAATGGTGGCGACCTGGGCTGGCGTTCTGCTGATCAGCTGCCAACACTATTTGCTGAACAGGCGTTGAAGATGACTGACGGAGAAGTATCTGCACCAATCCGCAGCCCTGGTGGCTTTCATATCTTCAAACTGAACGACACTCGTGGTAACGAGAAGCATATGGAACATCAGATACACGTTCGTCATATTCTGATCAAGCCCAACGAAATTCGCAGCAATCTTGAAGCGCAGATGCTCGCCAAAAGCCTCTATGACCGCATTGAGAAAGGTGAAGATTTTTCTGAACTGGCCAAGGCATACTCTGACGACACTGGCTCAGCGCTCAATGGCGGCGATCTGAACTGGGTTTCTCCGAAGACTCTGGTTCCGGAATTCCAGAAAGCCATGAAAGAGACGCCTGAAAAAGTAGTCAGTGAACCCTTCAAGAGTTCATACGGTTGGCACGTACTGCAGGTATTGGGCAAACGTAATTCAGATATCAGCGACAAGGTCCGCAGAAACAAAGTCCGTGAAATTCTGGGCAACCGCAAGTTTGAAGAAGAACTTCAGGTGTGGTTACGTGAAATCAGAGATCAGAGCTACATAGACATTCGTCTCTGAGACATCTCGAAAAGAAAAGAACGCCCCGGTTTTACGGGGCGTTGCTTTTTTATAAACTCGCTTTTCTGGCATACACTTTATTTTTCATAGCTCACGGCTGACTTATGACAAGCAACACATTGCCCAGACTGATCATTACCTCCGGCGAGCCTGCGGGTATCGGACCCGACCTCTGCCTGCAACTGGCTTACCAGAATTTACCAGTGCAAACAGTGGTCGCAGCCGATCCAGAGCTTCTGGCGCAGCGTGCAGACACTCTGGGAATGGATGTCGCCTTTGAATTATTCAACCCTGCTGAAAAAGAACCTGCCAGAGAAGGGACTCTTCTTGTTGCTCCTGTCTCCCTGGCCAAATCCTGCTCAGCCGGAAAGCTGGATGAAGCCAACAGCCCCTACGTTCTGGAAATGCTGAGCTATGCCATTGAAGGTTGTCAAAACGGTTTGTTCGATGCCATGGTCACTGCTCCTATCAGCAAGGAAGTGATCAATAATGCAGGCGTTCCTTTCAGTGGCCATACAGAATTTCTAGCCGAAAAAACCAACACTCAAAAAGTCGTTATGATGCTGGCAACCGAAGGCCTCAGGGTGGCTCTGGCCACCACCCACCTGCCACTTAAGGATGTCTCGTCTGCAATCACACAATATTCTCTGGAAGAAGTCATCAGAATTCTCCACAGGGATATGGTCACAAAATTTGCCATCGAGAATCCAAGAATTCTGGTCTGTGGCCTTAACCCTCACGCTGGCGAAGGGGGCCACCTTGGCATGGAAGAAATAGAAACCATTATTCCGGTACTGGATCAGTTAAACTGCGAAGGTATGAATCTGGTAGGTCCCCTGCCGGCCGACACGCTCTTTAACCCGAAATATCTTGAAACTGCTGACGCTGTTCTGGCGATGTACCATGATCAGGGTCTGCCGGTTCTGAAGTACAAAGGCTTTGGTAATGCCGTCAACATTACCCTGGGGCTTCCCATTATTCGTACCTCTGTCGATCACGGCACTGCTCTGGATCTGGCCGGGACTGGAAAAGCCGATTCGGGCAGCCTGTTTACCGCAATCCGTTATGCTCTCGATATGGTTCACTAGGAGGCTGACCGAGAATAGACTGCCCTACACGGCAACTGCTCCTGCGTTGCTCTAGCTCCTGCATCCATGCAGTCGTCGGCAACTGCTCCTGCGTTGCTCTAGCTCCTGCATCCATGCAGTCGTCGGCAACTGCTCCTGCGTTGCTCTAGCTCCTGCATCCATGCAGTCGTCGGCAACTGCTCCTGCGTTGCTCTAGCTCCTGCATCCATGCAGTCGTACAGCGGCAGCAAATTGGTCTGAAAATCCGTTTTTGTTCGTCAAATAGGGCGCTATTCTCGGTCGGCCTCCTAGCCAAATGGCTTATCTGCCGCTATTATAGCGGCCCCTCTATTGCTGGTTTAGTTTTCCAAAAGCATGGCTGAAATTCCCTACCACAAGGCCCGTAAACGATTTGGTCAGAACTTTCTGCACGATCATGGTGTCATTCAGCGGATTATCCGTTCCATACACCCAAAGGCGGGCGACCGAATTGTGGAAATTGGCCCGGGTCAGGGTGCACTGACCGAATTTCTGCTGGACGCTGCCGGGCAACTGGACGTGGTTGAACTGGACAGGGATCTGATTCCGACTCTGAAGCTCAGGTTTGGCCTGAATCCTGAGTTCAGAATTCACGAAGGAGACGCTCTCAAGTTTGATTTCTCCTCTCTCATTAAAGAGGGTCAAACACTGAGGCTGGTGGGCAACCTGCCCTACAACATATCCACCCCTCTGATTTTCCACCTGCTTGAGTTCCAGGGACTGATCAGCGATATGTACTTCATGTTGCAGAAAGAGGTTGTGGAAAGACTGGCAGCGCAGCCCGGTGAAAAGCACTATGGGCGTCTGGGCATCATGGCCCAGTACTATTGCAAGGTAGACAACCTGTTCGTAGTGGGTCCGGGCTGTTTCAAACCTGCCCCCAAAGTTGACTCGGCTATTGTACGGCTTGAGCCTTATAATGAGTTACCTTATCCGGCGGATGACGTAAACCTGCTGGAAAGGGTTGTTCGGGAAGCTTTCCAGCAACGCCGCAAAACCATGCGAAACACTCTGAAAAAGCTGATCTCTGCCGATGCACTCACTGAACTGGGTATCGACCCTGCGAGTCGTCCTGAAACGGTCACGCTGCCCAAGTTCGTTGCCATCGCCAACTATTTGCATACATCTGCCATGAGCGACTAAAACAATTGCTCATCACCCTCGGGGATGAACAATTTTTCACCCTGAAAAAGCTGCCTTTGAATGATAAACAGCAAGACAACTTGCATGCCCGCTGCTCACTGAGTTACTACTATTAGCAGGGAGATGCAATTTTCAGTACTGTGGAGAAGAACCTTCATCCGGCCAACTAAGAGAAGGACATTTTTTCGCGTCTGTCAGAAACTTATCCTGAAACAGACATCTGATCAGGAAAAGCTTTTGGGCATTTCCACCAGGCATTCCTCTGTTTGATGTTAAAAACCAGGAACCTTTATAAGACCTGTGTTGTGGATGGCTATTCCACATCGAAAGGTTCAGGAGATTATTGTTAATGACCGTTTACGCCGTAGGTGATATCCAGGGATGTTACGAGCCTCTCAGACGCCTGCTTGACAAAGTCCGTTTCAAGCCTGGCCGTGACCAATTGTGGGTAGCGGGAGATATGGTAAACCGTGGCCCCGACTCACTGGCCACGCTCCGCTACCTGAAAAGTCTCGGTAGCCATTGTACTGCTGTTCTGGGGAACCACGACCTGCACTTGCTGGCTGTTGCTGCACGCGTTCGCCGATCTAAAAAGAAAGACACATTAGCCCCTCTGCTCAGCGCGCCTGACCGGGACTCACTGATTGACTGGTTAAGGCACCGCCCGCTGATTCATCATGATAAAAAACGCAAAGTCACCATGGTGCATGCCGGCATTCCCCCGATCTGGACTCTGAAGCAGGCTTGCCTCTATGCAGGCAAGCTGGAAAAAGCCCTTCAGGGAGAAAACTATCAGGAGTTTCTTCAGTTTCTATTCAAATCAGACGCCATCAGCTCCATGGAAGAGGCCTATACCCGTCGAGCCCGACTCAAACTGACCGCAGCCTACCTGACACGGATGCGTTTTTGTGACCAATACGGTCGGCTTGACCTCGATAACAAGACGGCATTTGCCACAGAGACATTTGCTCCCTGGTACAGCTTTCCTGACAGCCCAGTCTACAAGGAACGCATTATTTTTGGTCACTGGGCCGCCCTGGAAGGCAACAGTCAGCGCAAAAAAATACATGCTCTCGATACCGGTTGCGTCTGGGGACGGTCCCTCACGGCCCTGAACCTGGACGACTACAGTACCACCTCAGTAGATTGCTGCTATCAAAATATATGAAGTGTCCGACACAGATTTGTTGAACGCTTTGGATCCTTAGCGCTTTCTTTTGAAGTACTGACTTTGCTCCGATCGCCCACAATTGTGCATTCTTCTCTGGTGCTCCGAAAGAGCCTTATAATTCATGCAGACCACCCCGCATCCACAGGTTACTGGATCGTAGTCGTCTGCCCCCCAAGCATCACCTGTAAAGACTGCCTCTGGATGCAGCGTGCAACTATTTGTTGGGTCATCCATAGTAAACGTAAATTCAAATTTATGGGGTTGCGCAAAGGGTTGTATTTCTGTCATTGCATGATCATGATGAGTGTGACCTGCCGAATTTTCTTCAGGACTCAGCAACCAGTCAGCTGGCTCGCTAATATCGATTATTTGTGGGAGTTTACAGACGCCTGTACAGGAACCGACAAAACAATTTAAACCCAAAGTATGCTGGCGTTGTTCAGGGCCCTGGTTACCGCCGCCGGAGCCGAAAGACCAGAAGCTGGATAAAGGTTGAGTGTTTGTTGCTGCTGAGGCTTGCTGACCGGATGATGATGCTTCTGCTGATTGCGCTTTTTGTTGTTGACTATGACCAGGAAGCATCATAGTGGTGATCGCAAACAAATCACCCTGAGTTGCCTCCAGTTGACCCAACGGGTTATAGAGCGGCGAATCGGCGTTCCAATAGCTTTTCAAAAGCGCGCCCACAGCAGCAAGTGCTTCTGCAGGTAGCCATGAGTAAGGTTTAGAGTCAGGGGTGCCATTGGTGGTCAGAACCAGTTCGTAAGCAACCAGCAGATTAGTAGCGTAAATCAGTTGCCACGAGATCGACTCAATAAAAGACCTTTTTACCCCGAAACCGCCAAGGCTGAATGCTTTGTTATCAGGCGGCAAAATTGATCCTGAAAAGCCGTTTGTGTCGACACCGTATGACGGGTTGTCAGACAATCTATGCTGGCCAGGCTTTATAGAAAAACTATGGCCTGGAAAAACGCCACTCTCTTCAAACTCGACAACAAAACTTCTTTGCAATGATTTGGCCTGACAAATCACAAACAGAGAGAGCATCAGCAACAGCAGTGTCGCAGAGAGTGGTTTTTTCAAAATTTTATCCTTACATATATTCTGTGTTTTGTGTCTTCTGTATTGTGTTTCTGATTTGTTAGATTGGAAAAGTAGACAAAGAAAGTGATAGTGCAAGAAAGCAAGTGTGTTTTTCTGTCAAAAACCAAAGGTATCACAGCTAAAAAAAGCCCGTTGCGACAAAATAGTCACCGGTTTTTTACAACCGTTCTGAGGACTTCTGTCATCTTTTTCTGATTTTGTTTTCTAGTTTCTATCAAGTTTCCCTAAGGTCTCGTACAATATTCGCCGACAAAGCCATTAGCGCTATAATGAATCCCCTATAGCGAACTCCGTCAAGAGCGCTACAACGCCATTGCATCGCAGTGGCTCAACAAGAATGATAAAAGAAGCTACGGAACTGGCTAGATATGGCACGAAAACCAACAAAAACAGCCACATTCGTCTGGGAAGGTAAAGACAAGAGTGGACGGAAGGTCAAGGGAGAAATCCAGAGTGGTAGCATTGCCCTGGTCAAGGCCGAACTCCGTAAGCAGGGAATCAGCGCCACAAAAGTCAGAAAAAAAGGTATGTCGCTGGGCACAAAGGGCGGCAAGATCAGGCCCATGGACATTGCCCTGTTTACCCGCCAGCTCGCTACCATGATGAAAGCAGGTGTCCCCCTGCTTCAGGCTTTTGATATCACCTCTGACGGTATCGAAAAGCCTGCCATGAAAGATCTCATTGGCAAAGTGAAGAATGATGTTGCCGGTGGTTCCACCTTGGCCGACGCCCTGAGAAACCACCCAATTCATTTTGATGACCTCTATTGCAATCTGGTCGCTTCGGGTGAACAGTCAGGCTCTCTGGAGTCACTGCTGGACAGAATCGCCACCTATAAAGAAAAGACCGAGGCCCTCAAGGCAAAAATCAAAAAAGCAATGAAATACCCCATCGCAGTTGTGGGTGTTGCAATGATCGTAACCGGTATTCTGCTGGTTTATGTAGTACCCCAGTTTGAAGAAGTATTCCAGGGCTTCGGAGCCGAACTGCCCGCCTTTACCCAGCTGGTTATCGGTATCTCTGAAGTAGTTCAGAGTTCATGGCATATGGCGATAGCCGCTCTTGTTGCCTTTGGATTCCTATTCAGGAAACTGTTGCAGAAGTCCAAAGCCACCAGAGACAGAATGGATCGAATCACCCTTAAAATCCCGGTGATCGGTGTCATTCTTGATAAATCAGCGGTAGCCCGATTTGCCAGAACTTTATCGACGACGTTTGCCGCCGGTGTCCCCCTGGTGGATGCCCTGGATTCGGTTGCCGGTGCTGCGGGTAACATCGTCTATTTTGATGCTACCCGACAGATCAAGGAAGACGTATCCAACGGTCAGCAACTACAATTTGCCATGAGAAACTCCGGCATATTCCCTGCCATGGCCGTCCAGATGGTGTCGATTGGTGAAGAATCCGGCGCTCTGGATGAAATGCTCGATAAGGTCGCTACCTTTTACGAAGACGAAGTCGACAACATGGTAGATGGACTGACCAGTTTGATGGAACCTTTGATCATGTCGGTTCTTGGTGTGCTGGTTGGTGGTCTTATTATTGCAATGTACTTGCCTATCTTCCAGTTGGGGTCTGTGGTCTAGAAACAGCTGCTATAACTATGAGAAATGGCAAGATTTTGGAGAATAATAATGACAACAGATAGTGAAGCTCATGACGAGCAAGATGATAATTTAACCCCTGAAGAGTTGCGCTCACTTAAGCAGGCCGTCAAAGAACTCAACAATCCAGTTCGCTACGTTGTCTACTCCCAAATTATTCCGGATGATCGGAAGTTTATAAGGTTCCTGGATATAACCAGTAGTACTTATGGACAAGAGTTATCCCACTCCACACTGTTCAAGAAATATGAGGTCGCCAAAGCTGTGGCTGATGTCTATTCGGATAATGGACGTTTGCGGATAGCAAAGGTGACAACAAAAGGAGATAAACTGAGGGTTGTTCGTTACAATTTTGAACCATAGTCAGACAGAATGCGGTCCACAGGTTCTCAAAAACCATTCTCAACACCCCGATGAGTTTCTATTAAATCTGATGTAAAAGCAGTTTTGCAGGCCGGACACCAAATCTGAGTCTTAATCGCTTTTGACACCAATATGGTTACGGTGATTTCATTGCAATACAGACATTCCTTCACAAAGGTTTGGAAGATTATTTTTACGATGGCACAACCAAAGGGGTAACCCCGAAACATAAGAATCGTATAGCCCGATTGCTAGATATTCTTGATCAGGTAAAGAAACCGCATGATATGAGGATTCCAGACTTCAACTTTCACAAGCTGGAGCCAAAAACAGCAGGTCGTTATTCGTTCCGCGTAAACGGGCCTTGGTGCATCACCTTTGAGTTTGAAATGCAGGATGCAATCAGAGTTGATTATGAGCAGTGCTACTGTGGAAAAAACTATGTCCAAGAGAATCAGAAGCAGAAAGCCGACCCATCCCGGACGGATTGTAAAAATGGATGTGCTTGAGCCTTTGAATCTTTCGGTCACTGAAGCGGCAAAAGTTCTGAATGTTTCCAGAAAGCACTTATCTGCTTTCGTGAACGAACGAATACCGTGCAGTAAGGATATGGCCAAGCGGTTGGCTATTGCTTTGGGTACCTCTGTAGATGTATGGCTCGGAATGCAAAATGCTCTGGATATTTGGGAAATGGAAAACAGCAATGATGAGAGTTATCTGGCTGCAGGAAAACTGGCTACCGGCTGAAACAAATTCTGCACAGTCATCCACATTACTACAAACTTCAGCTCTATATTTTACGGGCCAAGTGTTCTGATCCCTGCTGCTTATTCTAAACGGTAAGTGACCCGTAACCGTGTCAAATCTTCATTAAAATCACGTAACTATATTGTTTTACTTGGGAAAAATATAAAATAAGATGTTAATGGCGTAGACAATATTGAATCAAAGCCTGCCGGATGCTTTGTTTTGTGCTCAAAAATAACAATGGGTACACAAACACCCTCTGCCTCAGAAAAGCGATAGATTGTTCGCAATTGGAGTTTTGGATCAAAATAATCGTGATAAGTTGTGAACCCAAGTTCTGCCACCTCTACACACAATGGAGCACTGCCAGGATGTTCATTCACTCTTTTCTCAAATCCAACAATGAAGCCATCAAGAAGCTCCTGAGCCGCTACCTGTCCGATGTGTCGAGCTAAATAATAAAACCTGTCATGAAGCTGACATTGGAAAGCTAGTGAATACTCAAACTTCATCAATAAGCCCTTTCAATCCAGCCCGAAGGTCGGAAGATGATTCGGTTCGGCCTGCCTGAACATCTTTTTCGGCAAAAGATAGCAATCGTAGTAGAGCCATTTGTTCCTGCTGCATCTCAAACTGGACGGGATCTTGAACTACATACAAAGGTTCCCCATTTTGGGTTACAACTACAGGCTCTGATACATCCATAGAAGCCAGCTCTTTCTTGAAGGCCGACACCGTTGTGATGCGAGGTGAGGTTGATAAGCTCATACTTAACTCCAATAATGAAAAAATTTAACAGTCAAAGAATAAGCCCAATTTACAACAAGTCCATATATAGGCATTATATGGACTTGTTGTAAATTGCTAGTCTTTACGCTTTATGAGGGTTGGCCATTAAATCGGAAAAATGCAGCCACATCCGGCACAATTAAGGCTTTTGCAGGCCGAGCCCCAATTACCTGATATTTAAAAGGAAAAGGGCTTTGGCCTGCAAAATTGTACATCTAACTAATTTCAAAACGGATTACCGGCTGGATCTAAACCAAAAGGCACGACCGTCAGGATTTGATATTCTTCCCGAGAGCGATTTTCGTCGTGAAGATAAGACTGTAGCCTAAACTGCTGCTCTTCTGGTGCTATCAAAAAAGATAGGGTCATCCACCTGACCCGCCATCTAATTAAGGTACTTCTTGCTACAGACACGGACCATACTGATGATATTGGTCATCGTTGAATTGCCCTCCAGAGCATAGCTGTAGAATAATGATGTTCCACTGTGAAAAGCCTGCACCAGCTCATCAACCTGCAATCGCTTTACCAAACCTGCCTGTTCATAATGGCTACCATCCAGCACATTCAAAATTGTCCAGCCTCGATTGGCGATAAGGCGAACTGCAAGATCGCTGTTACTGATCATGTGCCTTTGAGGTGAGACCTGCATAATGCGTTTGTCAGTCAGAATCACATCTTCACTTAACCATTGCGGATAACGAGCCAGATCCCTGAGCGATACCTGTTTCTGCAGGGCCAGTGGAGAAGTGGGGTGAACATAGACGCCCAGTTTTGATGCTCCAATGTTCATTACGCCAACACGCTGAGATGGCAGTAAATCAGATAAAGTGGGCATCAGAGCTATCTGCGCCTCACCTTTTTCAAGAAAAGCTAATGCATCATGCCGATTGCGGTGCAACCAATGTACCAGCAAAGACGGATAAGTTTCAGCAATCGTTGCATCAAGCTCAGTCAAAAACGCCATGGGAATTTGTACGTCATAGCAAATTCTGAACTCAGTGATCTTCATGTCCTGAGCAGAAAGTGCCACCTGTTCAAATTCTTTCGCCTGCTTCGCCAGATGATTTGCACGAGGATACAGGTAAAGAGCAAACTCAGTAGGAAGTGCTTTTTTACCCTGAATCACAAAAAGCGATTGCCCTAAAATATCTTCCAGCGCCAGAACCAGTTCTCTGACCGTGGTGCGATCCTTTCCAATAGCACGCCCTCCAGCACTGTAGCTGCCACTCTCCACCACAGACCGAAATGCATTAATCTGCTCTAATGTAATCATTCCCATCTCTGTGAACGTATAATACGTTCATAATGAATATGTTTTGGAAGGATTATAACTTTATTTTATCCCAGTCGAACAATGAGTTTGGAGAGTTCTTCCATGAAAAAAACACTGCTGGCTGCTCTTGGCATGATGTCCTGTTTCACTTATGCAGCAATGGATAATGTTCCAGCAGCACCAGAAGGTCAGGTAACCCTGATGAACTGGACTAAACAACCCTACAATCACTGGGCTTTTCGCAATATGGGTATTCATCCAAGCCTTATGGTTCCCCGTAGCGGTGCGATATCGGTTATTCCGCAAGCACTGGATGCCCGCATTCCCGATCTGGCCTTTGAGTATCAGGGAAAGTCTCATACTGTGAGAGATGCCATGATCAATGATTCAACCGACGGTTTCATTGTGATTCATAGGGGTAAGACTCTGGCAGAAGAGTACTTCAACGGTTTCAGCGAACATGACCACCACTTATGGGCGTCCAGTACTAAGTCCCTGGTAGGCCAGGCAATGGGGATTCTGATTAAACAGGGTGAGGTGGACACTGATGCCAAAGTTGAAACCTATATCCCCGAACTGAAAGGTAAATACATTGGCAAACGCACTGTCAGAGAAGTTCTCAATATGGTTACTGCACTGGATTACAGCGAAGATTATGAGAATTTTACACCGGGTGCAGTGAGTACTGAATATTTCCGTCGTTTGGGTTTCATTCCAGCATTTGATCTGATGGCTACTGACCCTCAGGAGAATAGAACGCCTCGCGGTATTCTCGAATATCTGCCTGAGTTTGAACAAAACAGTGAACTGGAGCCAGGATATCGATATGAGTATCAGTCTCCTAACGTCGACGTAGCCGGCTGGATCATTGCACGGGTGAGCGGGCAGCCGTTACAGACCTTTATTGCTGAAAATTTCTGGAACAAGCTGGGAGTCGAGCACGATGCGTTTTTCATGGCCGACGTTGGTTATTCAGCTGTCGCAACCGGCGGGTTTAATACCACACTGCGTGATTTCGCACGAGTGGGTCTGGCAATGGTCAACAATGGCAAATACGACGGTAAACAGGTGTTTGCAGAGGATTGGGTCAAGGATACATTCACCCTGACCGATAAAGAGCGTGAACACACGGCCAGAAGTATCTACAAAGACAGGTCTTCTGCAGCGTATGACGAGTGGCTGGAAGGGTACAAAAACTTCGTGTGGATTCACGACAGTGAAAAAGGCATCGGCACCTTCCGCGGTATCTTTGGCCAGCACCTTTATATTAACCGGGAAAAGGACCTGGTCATCGCGACCTTCTCTTCAGCAGCCAGCGCTTCGAATTCTTCTCGCGAAACCAACAAAACACGTTTTGCGGCATTTGAAGCGATTGCTGCTGAATTGTAGACAAATCCGCGCTTGCTGAGATGGGTGCCGGGAACTGGAAACAGTTTCTGGCATCAGTCAGTGTTTTTGATACATCATAGCCATTTTGAAATCGATATGGACAACCTGACAGACCAATCGAGTTTGTCTATAGGAATGCACAGACTCCAAAAATCAAGTAGAGTAAACCCAGAAACAGCCATGAGCCAGAGTGTCGCTGCTATCAAATTAAAATGTGTCTCAGTACCTGGACGAGCGGCACTTTCATATTAAGAAAACCGGATTTATTGACTAATGGCACTCATAGAATTACTGCAATCTTCGCCCACTTACTTCTACCTAACCCTGACTCTGGTCGGCCTTCTGGTCGGTAGCTTTCTCAATGTTGTTATTCTGCGACTGCCAGTGATGATGGAACGTCAGTGGAAGCTGGAGTGTCTGGAATCACTTCACCCGGACAAGGTTCCCACTGAGATGGAGCCTTATAACCTGATCAAGCCTGACTCCACCTGTCCGAGCTGTGGTCACAAGATCCGGGCCTGGGAAAATATTCCGGTGATCAGCTACCTGTTTTTGAAAGGTCGTTGTTCTTCCTGCAAAACCTCAATTTCTGCCCGCTATCCGATCATTGAGATGATCACTGCCCTGCTGACCGTTTCTATTGGTATCTACTTTGGCGCCACTTTCCAGACAGTTTTACTCTGCTTTTTAGTCTGGTCCCTGGTGGCATTGACCGTGATTGATCTGGACACCCAACTGCTGCCAGACAGCATTACCCTGCCCTTACTTTGGCTGGGCTTACTGGCCAACAGCTTTGAGTTATTTATTCCGTTGAAGGACGCGGTGCTGGGTGCTGCTGCCGGTTATCTTTCGCTCTGGTCTGTTTACTGGTTATTCAAACTGCTGACGGGCAAAGAAGGTATGGGCTACGGCGACTTTAAACTACTCGGTGCGCTCGGTGCCTGGATAGGTTGGCAAATGCTGCCACTGATTATTCTGCTGTCTTCACTGGTAGGAACGATTGTCGCAGTGGTGCTGATCATTCTGAAAAAGCAGGAACGGAGTAACCCTATCCCTTTTGGACCTTACCTGGCCGCTGCCGGTTTTATTGCCCTGCTTTGGGGGGAAACACTGGTTCAATCTTATCTGCAGATTATGGGGCTGTGAGCTAAGCATGAGTAAGTTGGTTATTGGCGTAACAGGCGGCATCGGCAGTGGTAAAACAGCCGTTACCGACTACTTTTCCAGTCTCGGTATTACCGTGGTGGACGCGGACCAGGCTTCAAGAGAAGTGGTGGAACCCGGTCGGCCAGCTCTGCAAAAAATTGCAGAACGACATGGTCAGGATATTCTTACTGATGAAGGCACTCTGGATCGAAGAAAACTCAGGGATATTATTTTCAATGACGACAGCGAACGTGTATGGCTGGAACGGCTGCTGCACCCTTTGATCCGTGACCAGATTATTCAGGAACTGGCAGCGTCCGAGTCTCCCTACACCATCATGGTTTCACCGCTTCTGGTGGAAACCGATCAACAGTTACTCACCCATCGCATTCTGGTTGTTGACGTCCCTGAAGACATTCAGTTGGCAAGAACCATGAGCCGCGATGGCATGAGCAAAGAACAAACCCGGGCCATTATGGCCAGGCAGGCTTCCCGGCAACAAAGACTGGAGAAAGCCAGCGACGTGGTTGATAACAGCGGCTCCATGGAGCAGCTGTTTCAGCAGCTGGATGAGGTTCACCAGACTTACATGGCTTTGGCAAACGCATAAGCCCTATTGGGGAAGCCTGGTTTTGCCCGGACCCTCAAATGCCCGGACGCCAACCGTTGGTAATCGGGTATCGGCGGTCTCGCCCAAAACCACGGGGAGTAATGCGAACCCCGACCACCGCCTGCCGACGTTTGAACTCATTAACATCGATCAGGCGCAGCACCCGATAGACAGTATCCCGGTCAAAACCGGATTCGATAATGGCTTCCGCGCTTTTATCTTCTTCCACATACATCTCGATGATTCGATCCAGTTCATCGTAGGAAGGCAGGCTGTCTTCGTCCACCTGATCCGGTGCCAGTTCGGCAGAAGGCGGACGATCGATCACCCGTTGCGGAATCACATAGCCTAGCGAGTTACGGTACTCGGACAATTCAAAAACAAGGGTTTTTGGCACGTCTTTCAGGGCATTGTAACCACCGCACATGTCACCATAGAGCGTGGCATAACCTACCGCCATTTCACTCTTGTTACCGGTAGTGAGGACCATATAACCTTTTTTGTTGGAAATAGCCATCAGCATAACGCCCCGGCAACGGGACTGAAGGTTTTCTTCTGTGGTGTCCTTTTGGGTATTCTCAAACTGGGCACTCAGCGTTTCCATAAACGCATCAAACATCGGTTCAATGGGCATGACGGAGTAATCGACACCCAGAATATCGGCTTCTTCCCGGGCATCTTCCAGACTCATGTTTGAGGTATAACGGAATGGCATCATAACCGCCTGCACGCGCTCAGCGCCCAAAGCGTCAGTGGCAATGGCCAGTGTCAAAGCGGAATCAATACCACCGGATAAACCTAAAACAACGCCTTTGAAGCCATTTTTATTCACATAATCACGAACACCTGTCACCAGAGCTTTATAGACCCGTTCATGAAAGCCGGGCAGTTCTGCAACGTCTTCCTGATCAAACGCCTTGTCTAGTGTGTCGAAACGGGTTTTGTAGAGACCTTCAGCAAAGTAATCGGCCCTGGCAGCGATCTGCCCATTGCCGTTCATGGCAAAAGAGCCTCCGTCAAACACCAGTTCATCCTGACCACCCAGAAGGTTGACATAAAGCACAGGAAGGCCGGTTTCCAGACAACGGCTGCGGATAGTTTGGTAACGAATAGATTGCTTATCTTTATGAAAGGGAGACGCATTGAGACTCAAAATCAGCTCGGCCCCGGCATCCGAAGCCTGCTGGGCTGAAGAGGGATACCAGAGATCTTCACAGACAGTCAGAGCCAGTATTACCCCTTTACACTCAAAGACGCAGGGCTTCTGTCCCGGCATGAAATAGCGTTTTTCATCGAAAACCTGATAATTCGGCAGATGTTGTTTGGCGTATCGGGCCACCACCTGACCGTCTCTCAACACCACGGCCTGATTTTCCAGACCATGTGCCCCCATGGCGGGCAGTCCAATCACCAGGTCAATGCCTTTAATCACACTGAGCTTGCTGACGGCCTGCTCAATTCTCAACACCATACTGGGCCTGAGTAAGAGATCCTCAGGAGGATACCCACAAAGTGTCAATTCAGGAAAAACCACCAGATCGGCCTGATGCTGATCACGGGCTTCTTCAGCCGATTCGATCACCCGTTGGGTGTTGCCGTCGATGTCGCCCACCTTGAGGTTAAGCTGAGCCATGACGATGTTGAGCTTTGCTGACATTGAAAAGCCTGATGTCTTAATCTTGAATCTGAGAGCAGGCTATTTTCGACGATGTTGCAGCCAGTGTAAAACTCAAAATGATCCATGATTATGAGGACTAGAAATCGCCCTCAAAATCAAAGTCCATATGTTCTGCAGGCTCCTGAAGAAAGTCGCCCTGAATGAAATCAACTCCGGTATGCCACAGTGGTGCCATCTCAATAGCACTCTGAACCTGGGGAACAATCACTTTCTGACCCTTTCGCGACAGCGCCTGAACCATTTTCTTGAGTTCTTCGCCCCGATTTTCACTGGTCAGATCTTTGGTGAAAGACGGATCAACCTTGACATAGTCCACGGTCATTGAGGCAATAGTTTCCATAGGCTTCAAACTACAACCAAACTCACTCACTCCGGTGCTGCAACCCAGCTCCTTGACCGCCTTGAAAAAGTCCGGTGCCTGTTTATTGAAGCGGACAATATTCTGCTCACTGATTTCCACAACCACGGATGACGCAGGAATACCTGCTGCCTTGAGTGCAACACCCATCCAGGGCAGAAACTCCTTCTCAAGGATGGCGTTACCGCCGAGGTGCATGAAGAGTCGGATTTTATCCTTTGTGCGGGTTCTGTTCAGAAGCGCTTTTCCTGCTTCTATAACCTGCCAACGATCGACTTTGCTCCAGAGCGCATTTTTATCGAGTTTTTTTCGGAATGACACTGAGTCATGTTCACGACCTCTGGCATCCACCATACGCAGCTGAACTTCAAAGTGCTTTTCAGAAGAACCTTTCAGACTGACCACAGGCTGGTACTTCAATTTGAAATTGTCATTTTTCAACGCCTGACTGACCATGCCGGCCAGATGCTTCTCCACAGAACTGACCGGATTAACCTTACGTTTCTGGTAGAAACAAAGCTTTCTGCCCCCTTCTTTTTGGGCCTGCGTGGCAGCATGGCGGGCTCTGACCAGCTGGGTGTTAAGGTCGCTGCTGGAATCGGTCAGTATGATACTCCCCAGACTCAGTTTGACGGGAAGCTCGTGGCTTCCCAGTGTCACGGTCTCTTTTGTAACACTCTTAACAACCTGATCGGCCAACTCCCGCACTGCCTTTTCATCACTGGCCTTAACCAGAGCCATAATACAGTCGCCGCCCCAACTGGCAGCCTGGTGTTCTATCAACTCCAACCCGATACGTGAACTAACTTCCTTGTAGTAAGGCTGACTGACTCTTTTGCCTCCTTTGGCATGAAGTGCCCGCAGTGAATCGAGCGTAATGCAGAGCAAGGCAAATTTGTCTTTACCTGCAACCACTCTCTGCATGGCAACATCCATCTGCTCCTTGAAAGCTTCTTTATCATAAAGATGGGTTTCACTGTCGGGACGGGCGACTTCAACGTCTTTCTGCCCAATTTCCGAAGTTCCTTCGGATTCCTGGGTTCTCACCAGAAGGCTCAGTGTATAACGCCCTTCATAGGAAGTAGGACTGACTATGACCCTGACAGGCACTTCGTTATCCTGATCAGCCAGCAGTGGACATTGAATGGCTGCCAGTGCCCGACCACTGTCTTCAATACTGTTCAGGAAGTCACCCACATCCCTGCGATCTTTTCCTGCAACCAGATCAGTGAAGGGTTTACCGACAAGACTGGCGTTGCCATCAACCCTTACCAGCTCATTAAAAGCCGGGTTTGAGTATTTAATCTGACCTTCACTGATGTAGATGATGGCATCTACCCGATCGTCCAACAGGTTACGCCTCTGCTTCTCTGATTCATTCAGGGCAACACTCATGCGTCGATAGTGACGGCGGGTATTAAGGTCGGCAATTTCCCGATCAGAAGTGAGCAGAAGCAGTTCATCATTGTCCTGGGTAATGACACTTCTTACTCCCAGCTTGAGCCATTCCAGCTGTTCTTCTTCCTGTTCTTCTGACAACACAATGGCAGGAATATCCCTGCCCTGCTGGTCAACTCGATCAAGCACTGAACTGACTGTTAATCCTTCTGGCAACTCGGCTGATGAGATAATCATCAAATCCCATTTCTGATGACCGGACAGGGCTTCTTCCAGACTTTCCATAGAGTTGAGATGATGAGCACGGGTCGGGTAGCCGGCATCCCGATAGACATTAAGCAGTGCCTCGGCTTCTTCAGAAGAGGCATCCACTATCAACAGCCGGACAGTATCCCTGTTTTCCTGCTCCATGGCATTGACCTGATTCAACAAGAGTTTAAAGCTTATCTCATTCTTATAACTGCCATACGCCTGAAATCATTAGCCTCTGTCAAAAAACTACCCTGTTTTTATCCGTCTGGCTTCTTTGTTAATAATTCTACGGGTTCTCTGACCCTGCACTCAGATCATAAAAATGCACTTCTAAACTGATCAGATAAGCGTTAAAAACCGGTCAGATGTGATGGGTCAGTCAAACAGCCTTAAAGCCAGAGCAATAAACAGCCCTGAGCCTGGAGAACAAGGATTTTCATTAATCGAACTGATGATCACTCTGTTGATCGCTGCGATTATTGTTGCCATGGGACTGCCACAACTGAGAGAAATGTCCAACTCCATTCGTTTCTCAAATATTCAGCAAAACCTGCTGTCAAACCTGCTTTACACCCGCAGTGAAGCTGTTAAAACCGGCAACGATACCATCGCCTGTGCATCCACTGACGGGTCCACCTGCGCAGCAGACCCAACCCTCTGGAGTCAAGGCTGGATCATTTTCACCGATGAAAACAGTAACGGCCTATTTGATTCAGGAGTCGATACCTTGAGACGTTCCCAGACAACAGATTCCATCGCCTCAATCACTTGGAGTAACAGGGCTCCGATCGTGTTTGAGGGAGATGGCACTGTCAATAACACCAGTTCAGGCAGCTTTCTTATTTGCGACAGCCTGACTTCATCGAAGGTCGCCAGGGGGATCACCATTAACCTGTCTGGTCGGGTGCGCTCAACTGACTCGGTGGTCTGTCCATGAGTTCAAATCGCTCTCAGGCAGGGATGACGCTGGTAGAAGTTCTGATCACAGTGGTCATTCTGGCTTCCGGCCTCCTGGGAATGGCCGCTTTACAAACCCGAAGCGTCAGTTACAACAATATTGCCTACTTCAACTCCCTGTCCAACATCCTTGCCTACGATATGCTCGACAGGATCAAAGCCAACCCGGTCTATGCCCTGAATGGGCCCGGTTATTCCGCCAGTGTCGGTAATGTGCCCGCGGCCTATCCCCATGATTGTGACACAGCAGATTGCACACCCGCAGAGCTGGCCCGCTATGATATAGCACAATGGAAGTTTATCCTGGACACCCAGCTTCCCGATTCAGACGGCTCGATTGTCAAAACCGATACCCCAGAGGGTCGGAACTACACCATCACGGTTTTCTTTGATGACAGCAAAGGTCAGCAACCCCGGCGTCAAGTGATTCTCAGGAGCGCACTATAAACCATGAACAGTTCCAAGCAGAAAGGACTCAGCCTGATTGAACTGATGATTTCCATGTTATTGGGCATTTTCATCATTGCCTCAGTCACCCAAGTCTTTCTGAGCAGCAACAATTCCAATCGCTTGAACTTTCAGTTGGGGCTAATGCAGGAAGCTGCCCGAATTGCTGTAAGCGCCATGTCTAATGACGTCCGTGTCGCTGGCTATACAGGCTGTAATACCAAGGTTTCGATCGGTAATGCCCTGCTTCAGAACAGTGCTACCCATGAATGGCTTACTGCTGAACAACCGATACAGGGGATGAATCTCTCTGACACCCAGTCAAAGATGGACGCTCAGGCCACTTCAGAAAGCCTGTTGGTCTTCAAGGTCAATCCCGACACTGTTTTTTCTATAACCAACCATGACACATCCACATCCACCCTGACACTGGATCGCAACATAGGTTCGACCCTGCCGACCGGCGGTGCTGCGGCGATAACCCGTCAGGACTGCTCTCAGGTAGCCCTGATAGCCCTGAGTTCCATCAGCGGCAGTAACTTAACCCATACCACCAGCGGTGCTGGCGATTTCAGAAATTGTGTCGCTCAACTCAAGGGCAGCTTTCGTTGTTATGACGGCTCGACACCTTCCGGTGCTCTGTCATTCAACCCGGGTTATCTGAAGCCTCTGGGCTCTGTAGGTTATTTTGTAAAACCGGATAACGGCCTGCCTACTCTCTTTCGAAAAGAAGCAGGCAACCCCACGGCAATAGCCATAGTGGACGGCATCGAGGATATTCGCATTCACTACGGCCTGGATACGGATAACGACGGGGTTACTAATCGTTATATCAGAGCCGGTGATCGTAGTTTTCGCCACGCAGACTGGCTGCAGACCACCGCCATCCGTATTCACCTGCTGACGCGCAGTGAAACCGAAATTCTCCCTGTTCCAGCTCCTCTGCCAGCTCCCCCAAGAACCTATCTTTTCGATGGTCAACAGGTCGCTCAGTCGGATCGCTTCTTGCGCAAGGAATATGTTATGACCATGGCCCTGAGAAACAGAGGATAATCATGAGCTGTATCAGACAACGTCACGATGAAGACGGAACCGCTCTGCTCTACACCATGGTTTTTCTAACCCTCATGGTGATGGCGACTCTGACGGCGGTTCAATTCTCAAGCCTTGAGCAGAGAATGTCGGCCAGCTACCGGACTCATCAGACTGCTTTCGTTGCTGCAGAAACAGCAATGCTGGAGGCCGAACGCTGTATCAAAAATCAGAACAGTTGCAATGACATCAACACATTCGCCAGTGATTGCAGTGGCGGCCTCTGCTTCAGTGGCTCTGACCGTAACAGTATAATCAGCTGTCGGGCCGGTAATGCCCGTCCCTGGGAGATTGCCGCCCTCTGGACAGACGCCGGCAAAACCATTGCCGCCATCACTCTGCCTTCTGGAACTTCTGCCCGCTATGTCGTGGAATTCCTCTGCTACGTTCCAAGAACCCTGTTTGGAGTCAGCCCCAATCCTGCCAACCCTTCAGACTGGTCACAGCTTTATCGTGTAACCGTGCTCGCTTCAGTCGATAACCTCAATAGTCAGGTCATGCTGCAGTCTACTTACAAACGTTGAGCTAACTTCGCATAAAAGGATTTCACAGTGTTCGTGTCAAAAGGGATCAGTCTCTCTGCAATTTTTTCAGCCAGAAAACAGTCTTCGTCTCTGTTTTGGCTAAAAATCGGCTTATTAGCATTCTTGCTCCAGACCCTTATCCTGCAGCAGGCCACCGCAGATTCCTCGGACTATGCTGCAATTCCCAATCAGGGAACCACCAGCTCACCCCCTCTGTTACTCTTTGCGCTCTCCTTTGATCACGAACTTTTCAAAAAAGCCTACAGCGACTACACAGATATAGATGGTGATGGCTTAATAGACATCACCTACAAAGACACCATTGATTACTATGGATATTTTGAATCAGACTGGTGCTACACCTACAGCAGCAGTCGTTTTCAACCTTCTGTAAGAGCAACAGGAGCCAATGGTCATAGCTGCACCACTTCAGGCGCACCCTGGAGCGGTAACTTTTTAAACTGGGGAACAATGTCCCGGATCGACCTGATCCGCAAGGCACTCTACGGCGGAATGAGGGTGACCGATACCACCAGTTTGACCACTCTGGAAAGGGCTGAAATCCCCTACGACTTCCATGCATTCAGTAAGATCTATTCGGGCGCCGATATTAATGACTTCACACCTTACAACAGTTCCGACATCACTCTTTGTAATCTGAATCAAAGTCAGAGTGGCGCCCCTCTGGTAAGAGTCAAAAACAGCAATGACCCAAACTGGGCCGGTTTAAACCGGGTTCGCTGTCAGGGCTCATCGACTGCCGACTTCAACGTCAGGGTGGATGTCTGTCATAGTAGCTCAACCGATAGCCGATGCCAGACCTATGGCAGCTCCAGAAAGCCGGTGGGACTGATCCAAACCTATCAGGAGCTGGTAGAGTTTGGCCTTATTACCGGCAGCTATGAAGGTAACACTCAGGGCGGGGTCATACGTAAAAACATTTCTTTCGCCAGCGATGAAGTCAATCAAAGCACAGGGCAGTTTATAAACAACTCTGGCATGGTAGCGACCATCAATAGCTTCAGAATTTCAGATTACAGCTATAGCGCTCAGCAGTACAATTGCGGCTCTGGCAGCCCTGTCAATTGTAAAGACTGGGGCAATCCCATGTCAGAAATTTACCTGGAAGCGCTTCGCTACTTTGCCGGGGAATCCGGACCTTCTTCCGACTACAGCGTCAGTACCGACCTGGGATTACCCAAACCCGCCTGGCAGGATCCGTTTACGGTTGATAACCGTTGCGCCAACTGCGCCATTATTATGCTATCGACAGGACAAAACTCTTACGACAGTGATGACTACAGCAACCTTGGCGATATACTTTCGTCCGGAATCTCGCAACTTAACCAGCTAACCGATAACATCGGTAACCTTGAACCTGACCTTGTCTTTCCCGGTTCCTTTATCATCGGCAGTAACGGTAGCAGCGGCATCCGACAGTGCGAACCCAAAAACCTCAATGGCCTGTCTGATGCCCGGGGTATTTGTCCTGAAGTTCCCCACTACGAGGGCAGCTATTATATGGCTGGCCTTGCTCACTATGCGCGAACCAACGATCTGAGACCAAACCTGGCGGGCAACCAGAATGTTACCACCTATGCGGTTGAACTGGATCAGACGGTTCCGACCCTGTCATTTGGTGTTCCTGATGGTCTGGGCAACCGTAATATTGTGTCTCTGACTCCGATTTGCCAGACCATTGACTTTGCAGACGGTTTTGACGAAGCACTCTACCGCCCCTGCCGTTATCTGGACCAGACAATAGAGAGCTTTACTACGGATAGTTCAGGCCTGCTTGACAGCATTACCTTCCGCATAGGCTGGGCCGATGAAACCTTTGGCGGAGACGGTGATACCGACTCCGAAGCTTCTTATACCATAACCACTTCAACCAATAATCTCAGAGTGCGTCTTTACGATCCGGATTTTAATGGCTCCAACAGTTTCAGATATGGCTACTCCATATCCGGGGTTCAGAATTATAGTGGTATGGTTTTGGACGCGGAATACAACTCCAGCTACATCAACGACACTCCTGCAATAAACCAGGGCTACGATGATGGCGACAGTGAGTCTGCATTGTTGATGCGAACCTGCAAAGACGAGCCAACAAGTGGGCCCTACTGCCTCACTGTCAGTGGCACGGAGTTAACCGCTAACGATGTCACTAAAAATTTCAGGCCAAACGCTAATGTTTCTGACCGCCTGCCAAAGCCTTTATTTCTGGCAGCAAAGTATGGCGGCTTTAACGACCTTGATAACGATAACACGCCCAATCATGACGCCAATGGTGACAACATTCCGGACGCTGATAACAAGGAGTGGGACAATCGTAACAACCTGACAGGCTCCCTGGGTGCGGATGGTATTCCTGATAATTACTTTTTAATCAGCAACCCGGCTCGGCTTGAAAGACAGCTGGGACAGATTCTTGAGGAGATAGCCAGTCGTATATCTTCCGGCGCCAGCGCTGCCCTGATTGCCAACAGTGCCAGCGGTGTAGGCTCGGCCATTCAAGGGCTATTCCGTCCCAGAGTCACGGTCAATAACATTGATATCAGTTGGGTCGGGTTGCTCCACAGCTTATTTGTTGATAGCAAAGGTCACTTCCGGGAAGACTCTAATGGTAACCGGACACTGGATGACTATTCGACCGACCGGGTTGTGACCTTGTCTTTTGACCCCACCAGTAATTCTACTGTTATTCAGCGTTATACCTCTGCCGATAATGGTGTGACACTGACGCCCGACGGCGGTAACGCGGATTTGATCGAGCTGAAGCCCGTCTGGGATGCCCGTGAACGCCTGATGGAAGTTAGCAACATTACCAGTCAACGAAACTATAATGCACTGACCAATACCGGCCGTCATATCCTGACCTGGCTGGATGCCAATAATAATGGCCGTGTCGATGCCGGTGAGGAACAGCCCTTTGTCTCTGCCAACTTCACAGGCAGCAATAGTGGTTATCTGGGCGTCACCCCGTCGGAGTCAGATAAGCTGGTTAAATACATTCGTGGCGAAGATCAGACAGGTTACCGCTCTCGCTCTGTAGATATCGACAATGATGGCGACTTGGAGGTCTGGCGCCTGGGCGACATCATTCACTCCAACCCTATCGCCGTATCCAAACCGGAAGGTTACTATTCTGACAGCAAACCCTTCAACAGCAATGACTCAACCTTTATTGAGTTTCAAAAACAGTACGAGAACCGTCGTCAAGTAGTGTATGTGGGTGCCAATGACGGGATGATTCATGCCTTCAATGCCGGCTTCTGGAACAACAGTAATCAGCAGTTTGATCTGAGTTATGGCTCTGATACATCTCAGCACCCTCTGGGTGGAGAACTCTGGGCGTACGCCCCCATGAACCTTTTACCCCATCTTCGCTGGCTGTCAGAACAGGATTATCCCCACGTCTTTTACATGGATGGAGAGCCCCTGATTTTTGACGCTAATATTTTCACCCCGGATGCCGACCACCCCAAAGGTTGGGGAACGGTACTGCTCATGGGCATGCGGCTGGGCGGCGGCCCCATTGACGTCACAGTTAACAGTGCCACCCGAACCATGCGTTCTGCCTACGTCATGCTGGATATCACCAACCCGAAAAAGCCTCCGAAACTGCTGGCAGAAATTACTCACCCAGAGTTAGGCTTTACCACGGGCCGCCCCGTGGTGATACAACGGCGCAAACCCAACGCTTCCGGTGACTATAACTTTCCCACCGAAAACAACTGGTATCTGGCCTTCGGCTCGGGCCCGACAGGTACAGGACTCAGCGGTATACGACAAGCTCTGGACAATGCCACCAGCGACCAGAATATGAAAGTGTTTGTCTATGATCTGAAAAGCAAAAGCTTTCTCAGCACTTTTAACCCCATGGACAGTGGCATAACACAGGCTTATGCCGGCAACATGGCCACCGTGGACTGGGATCAGGATTACTATGACGATGCCGTCTACTTTGGCAGCGTTGAAACCGCAGGCAACCTAAGCGGCGAACTGCTAAGAATCAATCTCGAAGACCCACTGACTTCAAACTGGACACTGGGCACGTTAACCCGCCCGCAGCGACCTGTTACCGCCCGTCCCACTGCGGTGACTAACAGCGATAATGAACGCTGGGTCTTTGTCGGTACGGGTCGTGAATTGACCCGGGCAGACAGTATTAACAGTCAGCAGGAATTCTTTTTTGGCGTGAAAGAGCCGAAACTCAATGACGCCTTCTCTTATGGCACAGTGCCCTTCAGCAACCTGATTGATACCACTGACGTTCAGGTGAAAGCCGATGGCAATCTGGTCTCCGGCTTCAGGGTATCAGGGAGCACGACAGTAAGTAACTTTGAGTCCCTGCGCAACACCCTGACCACCGAAGCCGGTTGGAAAAACCGACTGATCCATAATGGCACAGATCCCAGCGGTAAAAGTCTCAGCTCACCGGCCAATGCTTTTGCCCTGCTGCTGTTCACCGAATACCAGCCACCTGCCGATCAGTGTCTGATAGATGGTACGAGCTATCTGAATGCTCTGCATTACCAGACAGGCACGGCAATACCTGCCAGTATTCAAAAAGTGCTGACTCCGGACGGTTTTACTGACAGTACGGTATCGGAGAAGAAAATCAGTCTTGGTGCAGGCTTGGCACCTGCTCCGGTGGTCCACCAGGGCAATGATGGTAAAACCAGCATTATTATTCAGGGAGGGGCCGGTAATATTTCCAGCACCGATCTGGAATACACGCTGACGGATGACGGGCGACAATCCTGGCGACAGATATTTAATATCCCCAGATAAGCAGACTATAGTGAAGTCAGCCATGCATAAGGTGAAATAATTTGAAGGAGCTGAGTTATGGATAACCAGCCAGTGTCTGCCAAAGACAGTGGATTCAGTCTGATTGAGCTGATGATCGTCGTTGCTATCATCGGCATCATTGTGGCAGTCGCCATTCCATCCTATCAGCAATATGTCTTTGAAAGTCGCAGGACGGACGCCCATGTCGCCCTGACAACAGCGGCCGCAGAACAGGAAAAGTTCTACACCTACGACAATGCTTACACGACTGATATCAACAATCTTGGTGGTGCTACTTCTCCGGATGGGCATTACACCATCGCTGTAACGGCCACCAATACCACTTATACGTTGACGGCCACCGCAATCAGCAGCGGTAGCCAATATGAGGATACCGACTGTCGAACCATCACCTTAAATCAACTTGGGGTCAGAGCGGGCTTTGACAGCTCTGCGGCAGCTTCTGCAGAATGCTGGTGAACAGGACAGAACTATTGCCAGGCATTCAGGGGCGTCCGTGCACCACGGCTGTTGATCGTCAGGCTGCCGTCCGGGGCCTGAACGCCCTGGGGAGTTGCAGTCAGTAATACACACTGGGAAATAGTCATGGAAGGACAGGCTACCGCACTGATCAAATAATAACCATTCTCGGAAACCACTTCACCGGCACCATTCACTGAATAGCCCAACTTTGAGAGATCATTGGTATAACCCAGTTGCTCGGTAAAATATCGCTCCTGCTGCTGCATAATCGTTAACAGGGATGAAATGCCCTCACTGCGTCGGGACTGCAACACATGTTCGTTATAGGACGGGACAACGATTGCGGCGAGAATACCGATGATGGCCACCACGATGATAATTTCTAATAGTGTAAATCCCTTTACCTTTCTCACTGGTTTTCCCTCCAGAAGTTTTTGTGGAAAGGTATTGAACCCGCTTGCCTGAGAACATCCTGAAAACACTCTCCACCCACACAGATATCTGCGCCCTGGCTGCTACGGTTAAGAATAACGGGCGCTGGGGTCAAGATGTCATATCGTAGCTGTCTCTTGCGGTCGCCTTTAACCACCTGACTATTGCCATCAAGATCAACCACTGCGCTGGCATTATCAATGTTCAACACATAGAGATAGCTGCTACCCCCGCCACCAGGCGCATAGGTAGTCAGGGTCAGGACATTATTGAAAACAGTGGGCCTGCCCAGTAGCTTTTCTCCAGACACCTCAAAGCGGATATACCAGCCTTTCTGAACACCCAGAGCACTGATGGCGTTCGCTCGCTGAACCCCATTCCCCTGCTGTATGAGGTTGTCAGTGGCATCGTAGAGCGCTGATTCATCAATGACCGAGCCGCTGTTGTAGTTATAACTGACGGGAGCGTTGTAGATATTGGGATCCCTGATGACATAGAGCCGATCGTTCACCTTGGTATCCAGAGGCTTCGCCCTGAAACCACTACCCACGACAATGTTCAGATGATCAACCGATCTGGAGAGTGAAACATCCGGCCTTTCATAAAACCGTCTTGCATCGGCACTGGAGCTGCCAGAGAAGTTGGCTATACGCCCTCCCGTGGCGAAGTTCCAGGCTCCGCTGTTATTCTGGTTAACATCGAATCGCCAGACCTGACCGCCAATGTCCACCGCAAAAAAGTAATCCGTCAGTCCATTGTTGTCGATGTCGATCACCGCCAGGTCAGCAGGAATACTGTAATCCATATCCGACAGGTTCAGGTCAGCGCCACTGTTACCGGCAGACCAGAGCTTCTTGCCCGTATCGGCATCCACCATATAAACGGCCCGACCGATGTCATTATTGCCGATCGTCGTCTGTTCATCAGCATCCTGATCGTAGCCGGCACCAAACAGCAGCACCTGCCTGTCGGAGCCATTAAAACGAACCTTTGCCAGAGTCGGGGCTGACCAGGTCTGGCCCAACTCAGGAAAATCAGGATTCAGTGTCGTACTGTCTGCCTGACGGTCCCTGTCCCGATCACCTCGAATCACCCATTTCAGTACCGGTTCGCTTCTGGCAGTAACGTCCAAAGCGTAGATATTACTGCCACCGCGTCTCATGGTGAGATAAAGGTAAACATGCTCTCCAGGATCTTTAAGAAGACTATTATTGCCCTGAAGAACATCACCATCACCATTGACATCGTTCATCCATACTGTCATCGGGCCATCCATACCATAGGGCTTGGCCGGCTTACTCACAGGGGGAGGCGGTATCTGGGGGGTGCTCCTGAGCCTGCAGCTCTGATCGAGGAGGATATCACCAAACTTATAGCGATACTCACAAAACTCAGGCTCTAAACAGGTTTGCGGGGGCACAGAAAGAGAATAATTGTAGTAACAGTCACCGTCCGACTTTGGTACGCTATTTTTAAGACGACAACTCTGTGTATGATGAAGATCTAAAAATCGATACTGATAACTGCACCAATACTCGGGAATGCATTTACCGGGTATTTGGTAGTCCCAGACACAACCCGCATCGGAAGATGGGCCGCTATAGTGGTTCCCCCCCCCTACCAGATTATCTTTGTAGAGTTTAAGGTTAACGAGCAGCTCTCTAGGAATAAATGAGAACTCGGTGCTGCCATTATCGGTATTCACAGCGTGTAAAAAGCCGTCGTTGGTGGTGAAATAAACGGTTCGATCCACCACTGAACCGGCACTGTTCTTGTAGTAGGTGATCACTTTTGGCTGTGTATGAAGTGGATCACCGATACTGGTTCGGTTGTCCGAAATGGAACCGTCACTGTCTTCGTCGTCAACATCAACCCCTCTGGCCCACTTGAGAACATTGTTGCGGTTCGATCCCGCCGCACTCCCGGACAAAGCCAGAAGCCCGCTGGTAATCCCTGAATTATTCTCGCTGACACGATTACCCGAAGCACTCAGGACAAGGTTGTTACCATTGATAATATTGGAGACCACCAGCCGACTTTGACTCAGATGGGCAGCCACCCCCCCTTTAGTAGTGCTGTTGCCATCATTAGTATTTCCCCAAAAGCTTCTGGAACTGCCGGTAAAAAATCCGTTGGATGGGTCAATAGCCAGATGACCGTTGGCATCATAAACCTTATTATCCGAACCCAGTCGGTAGCGCTTGAGGTTGCCTCGCCAGCTGGGGCCATTAATAGATCGCAGGAGGATATAATAAAGTTCATCAGAACTTTGAAGAGGGTTTGCGGCATCACTGACCGATGCGGCTGCAGCAAACCCCAGAGTATCAGCCTGGCCATTATTGTATGCATTGATCAGAAGATCCGTATCGTCGGACTGCACCTCTGGCAGCCACAACAGACTGAGAACCAATGCAGGCAGTAGATGATGCTTCAAAAGTGAAACCCTCCGTCACGTACTCTCTTTCTGCATCGGCAGCACAGTCTTCAGATTAATTCGAAAGAGTGGTCACGTAGGTAAAGCCCATGGTCTGACTGGAACGTGCACCGGTCTGAGTCAGTGACGCGACGCTGTCAATTTCGAACATCAGGCCAATGTATTTCCCCAGACTGTAGCCCGGAGGGGGGGGTATCTCACCGATATACCGGAGTGTGGCTGTCTGACAGAGCTGAGCCGGGTTAGAACACCCTGTCGGGTTCTGTATGATGGTCAGGTTGACATCAGCGGCCGTGGCATTCTGTAACACAGCGGGGTTATTAATAAGGTATTGATATTGACCATCCAACTCACTGTAAGCGACCTGATAGACCTGCAATCCTCTCTGTTCGTTGTTAACCGCCATTTCCCCAAAAATGGCCATCTCCATAACAAACAGCCCCGAGAACAACATCACCAGCATAATGATCATGGTCATCAGCATGATCGCGCCCTGCTGTCTGGCCTTATAAATAGATCTATAAACCGGCGTTATTAAGTTTGTAAGCTGTGGTAAAGACATATCGAGGTCGTCCGTCGTTGAGGGTCAAAGTACCACTTTCCAGAATGTTGTAGGATCGGGTTCGTCGATCGAATGAGCGAGCCTGCTGACCGGAATTCACCAGTACGCCGAGTCTGACGCTTCTGACATCCTGCCAGTCACTGACCGCACTGGCTGCCAGATACTGATGCACATTGTCAGTATCGTTATGGGTAACACCATAAACGGCCTGAAGACGCTCCACACCAATGATGACCGCCCTGGCTGCTCCTCTGGCTAAGGAGTTTGCCGGGTTGTAGCCCCGGCAGAAAAGAGTATCAATATTGCCATTAGCCGGATCAGGAGCCACATAGTAAACATCGGCCGTCAACTCTCCTGCCGGAACGCTATTACCCGCACAATCTTCACCGTTCTGAGGCAAAAACTGGACAGCCACCTGATCACTGTTGGTACCGCCACCATCCAATGTACATTGGGCAGCACTGCCACATCTGCCGGCAAAAAAGGGCAACACCAGACTGTTCACTTCATTGCTGTAGCCTGCCTGTCTCATGGCACGACCCAATAAATACAGAGTATGCCGACCATTTTCCTGAGCCAGAGAAAGATCTTCCTGGAAATAGGTGGAACGACTGCTGTTCAACATCAGTTGTAAAAAGGTGCTGCTAATTAACAAACCGATCACCAGCGCCAGTAACAGCTCAATCAATGACAGACCTTGCTGTCGGGATAAGGATTTTCTAATCATTGCCTTAGATATTTCAGAGTCAGTGACTTCTGCGCCAGAAACAGAGTGCCAATGCCGCCTCTGGTTTCCCATTTAAGGGTTATCGACACCGTTTCGCCAGAATTACAGGGGCTAGCCGAACAGCTGACGGCCAATTGCTGGTTGGAAACCCTGGCATTTCGGCACATGAGATCATGAACATCAAAGTCAGCCATTTCATCGGCCGAACAACTGTTGGCAATGCATTGTCTGGGGACCGGTCCGGCACAATAGGAGGAGAGATTACTGCTGGCGGTTTGGGCTGTACTCTGATATCTGCCTGATTCCACCCCCTGAACATTCACCTTCATACGTTCCGACATTTCATTCGCCAGCCAGATAGCCTGGGAACGTTGCAGACTGTCCTGAGTGGCCCTGACCGCCTGAGCCTGCATCCCTGCCATACCGAGAATGCCCACCATAAAAATCACTACACTGATCAGCACTTCAATGAGACCAAAGCCGGTCTCTTTGCTCTGTGCAACGGTTCTGTGCGCCTTTGAGCTTGCTTGCAAGTGCCCTTCCATCAACAATTCCCTGTCGAAGAAGTTTTTCGAATTTGCCCGGTCGTCGTGACCGATACTGTTTTGATTGGAGCAGCCAATCCGCCGGTGGGGCAGACTCTTATAGTACGTACCACTGAAGGGCTGCCTCTGGGCGTAAATGTCACGGTATTACCGGTATTCAGATTGATCGTAACCTCTCTGTCAATTTCTTCGTAAACCCTGATAACAATCTCCCCCGGGTCAACGGAGCTGTTATTGTTGGGGTTTACAAAAACCATCCAGCCTGCTTTCCAATTGCTGTCAGAGGTATCGCAACTAAAGCCGTTCTGGCTGCGGCAGAGACTGACATTCACTCCTCTTTTTATCGCTTCACTGCGGGCCACCACCATACTGCTGAAGACACGCTGATTGTAAAAATCCATTCGAAATGATTGCACGAGCGAGTCGAGGGATACCGTCATGGAGCCAATGATGCCGACCAGAAGAATGGTGATCATCATCTCGATCAGGGTGAGCCCTTTCATGGTTCTGGGCCGGGTGATTGCGAAGCTACGCCTGAACACAACCTGCTTCCTTTACTGAATGACACTTCAACTTTAGGAAGAAAGCCAAGACCAGAGATTGAGGGAATGACAGGCGGCTTATCCGAGAGTGAACCGGACTCCGCCTATCAAAAAAGCTTCAAAGGATTGACACGAATCACCAGACTAAGGGTTTCCCCGGGGAATGCCAAAGATCTGTCACCATGACATTCTGCCCGGGGTCTGCGAACAACTATGGAAAGGTCACACCCCGGATCAGAAAGCGGCTGAATACGTCAAACTGAACAGCTCGGAGCCATCAGCCTGATCGCTATAGTTATAATTCAGACCCAGCTTGCCATCCCCCAAATCCATGACGGCACCGAGATTAGCGGTCACGAAGCCGCCTTCATCGACATAGGCTCCGGGTAGGTTGTACATCCCAAAATTCAAATTGGTATTGGTGACGTTAATGTTCTCAAAGCCTCCTTCCTGCTCATCGGTATGGTACATCTCGGCGTTGATGGCAATGGTCTCCGTGAGCTGCATCCCCCCCATAAAACCAGCGCGCAACTGCATGCTTTCTGTGGATTGATTCCCCC
The DNA here is from genome assembly GCF_032883915.1 of Endozoicomonas sp. 8E. NCBI lineage: Bacteria > Pseudomonadati > Pseudomonadota > Gammaproteobacteria > Oceanospirillales > Endozoicomonadaceae > Endozoicomonas > Endozoicomonas sp. 8E. The sequence goes on from NZ_CP120717.1 coordinate 5,233,390, forward strand.
ATTTGTAATTGGAAATTTCTCCGCCACTCTCGGTATAACCGTTAACGGAAGCATGAATGGCTTGTAATCCGAGAACAGGGCCAAAAACAAACTGCGACGATTCGTCCAGCAGGTTATAGCCAGCCAGCAGATCAAGACCCACAGCATGGCCTTCGGTATCGCCTTTGGCGATATAAGTCTGCGAACCGATGTTGAAATCCCGCGCAAGATCTGAATAGTCCATATTGGTATAACCCAGTGCACCTTCTAAAAACCAGGCACCTTCACGATAACCATAAAGGATATTCAGACCATAATTGTTTGCCTCAAATGATGAACCATCGACGTCCAGCTCATTCTGTCCCAGAGTAACAGCAATACCCAAAAAATGGTTGTCATCCAGACCTTTGATCAATCCCACAGTGGATGAATAACGATCATCGTCGGGACTTAAGCCGCCATCCAGCTCATTGGCCCCAGCAGCGCCACTGATAAACCAACCACTTTTTACATCCTTCCAGCGGGACTGACGCATTTCATTGGTAACTGCACTGAATTGACTGCGAGCTGCACTCAACCCCATCTGCGGTAACAAACCCACTTTCCTGGGGGCTATGATGATATCCGCCATGTAATCTGCAGCCAAAGCATGGGTTTTACCGGTGGGGTGCAAAAAATCATTAAAAATCAGGCTGTCAGGGTCCGGAGCAGTGCCATCAACTCCATAGACCGGATGCTCGAAACATGAGGTTGAAGGACCAGTACTGCCCGCCAAACCATTGTCATAACAGGTATACACCTGATCGATTGCAGCGCCGGTAACAGCTGCATCCACGCCTGAGGCAAAGCCAAATTGATCAGCATCCCTGATAATAAGATCAATAAAACCCTGAAAATCTACCGGTATGACATTGGCACCGGTTTGATTGACAAAAATTTCAAGCGCCTGGTTGTAACCGGCAGCAGCAGTACTTGCCCCAGAGGCCTGATTCGGATCAGCCAGAGCAGCCAGTTGAGTAAGGGGAATCCGCCCCATATCAGGCAAATTTGCCAACATAATATATCTGGCGCCAGCAGCACTCAGAGCGCCCACCGCCGTAGCCATATTCTGGGCTGACGCCTGAATCGCTGCCTCTTGATCGGGCGCACTCGACCATGTTCCTGCTAAATCATTCCCCCCACCATCGAGAAAGTAGAGTGCATTTTCAGAGGCTGAAGGGTTATCAATCAAGTAAGAATTGAAATTGCCCCCCGAGGTCGTAACGGTATTTGCAGCATCCTGAGAGGCGACACCACCAACAATGGAATCCAGAACATCGGCGGTTTGATAGCCCCCGACTGCATAGTTATTACCGCCATTGGCAAGAGTATCAATGTCCAATCCCAGGGCCTGAGCCAGCAATTCAGTCGCTATGACACCGCCATCATTTGTCGCATAAGACAGGTTGCCTGTATCCAGCAGGCTGTCACCAAACACATAAAACTCACTGAAAGGCTGCTCGGCCTGAGCACTAAAAGACACGGCTACTGTCACAGCCGCAGATAGAATTTTCCGCTTCATCTTCTTTCCTTATTATTATTATGATGATGATTTTTACATGCAGTACTGTGGGGCTATTTTTATCACTGCGACCAGAATTTAGCAATCAGTCATTAATAATCGGCATATGCCGCCGGTTTACTCTTCCCGATTTCCTCAGGCAGCTAGCTCATCAATTTTTTTTGTCATTGTTTGAACTTTTTTTGGACTTAATGGTCAACATGCTCAAGAAACATAACATTATATGGATTTAAGCATATGAATATATCGCAGTCTGGAGCCATCAATGGCCCCACAATCGGAAATGAACTCTACTCACCAAAGGACAGCATTGCAAAACTGACTGTCTGCGACAACGCGGCAGCGGTTTTTTTGCCAGCTAATCGCAAACATGGCTACCCGGGTTCAGAGCAACCTGTTTTACAGCGCAAGGTTTCTTGCCTTGCCCCCTTCAGCGGACCTGCCGCGGTATCCGCTTCGGGTCATGATATTTATCTGACTCCATTGTCCGCAGCTGAACATCTTCGGGAAACGCTGCAGAACCTTATCAAAACATTGAGTTATCAGAAAATAACCATCGAAAAGGCTGACGTCAGAGAACCGAAAAACCAGGTTAAAGAAAGGGAGGAGGAAGATAAAACCAATGAGGCACTCAGTACTTTTATAGGCTTTATATTATACAAGGAAGGCCTCCAGAAAGACCGTGGTTTTTTTACAAGAGAACAAAATCGATATCTGCCAGACCAAACCATCGAAGCCAGACGGGTTACTGAGATTTGTGATGTCCTGAAGAAAATATTTCAAGAGCATTCAGACGGTGTAAAATCTAACGAAAAATATTTCAATCATTACGGTCTTAATTATGATCTCTCTGAAATGCTGAGTGATTATCTTTCGGAGACCGGTTTTATCCCAGTCTGGAAGAATCGCGATAATGCATCCTGGCTATTACGAAGGGAACTATTTCGATTTTTTGAGATAACTTTGTCGCGTTATGGCCAGTTTTCAGAGCTAATCGCTATGTTTGGTTTTATTGACAAACATAAAACCGATCTTATTGAGATTGCCAAAAATGATGTTGGCCCACTCAATAATAGTTTGTTGACCTGCGTTTTACGCACCGATGATGACATGCGCGAAACATTTAACAATTCGATCATGGCAGAAATATTTGAACGACGCTATATGCATGTTATTGACAGCCTGTTTTCCCAAAAGTCTGAATTTGTGGAGAGCAACATGTATCCGTTGATGAGTCCATGCCTTAAATTTGGAGAAGAGTTCGAATACTATATTAACTCTGTATGGTTATCGCAAAGTGAAGCAAGGGCTAAAGCCCTGAACCCCCTTGAAAAACTCCTTGAACAGCAAGGTTTTGAGTACCTTGGTTTGAATGAATTTGGCAGGAGACGGTATACCCTGAACAGTGATTTTGAGATTATCTCTTTTCTGGATACAACCAAGTGCCTTGAGATAAACTGTAAGCCATACCATTTAGATGATAAACATGCCCATGACTGCTTTAAAAGGGTGATTAATTCGATTGACTTCCTGCGCAATAATGGAGTTATCAGTTATAGCTCCGGGCACAAACATGTTGATGTGTTGAGTGCAACGGGCGGCGATCCCGCAATTATCATGGCAATCGAATGTGAATTACAAAACAATCCCTATTTACTGAGATTTTTTGGTGATGAAAAACGGATTGTCACAGATAACGAGGGGCAATGGAATAAAGCATTCGGTGATTTTGAGAAGCTGAAGGATTCTGCGATAGTCAGGATGAATCAAATGATTGCCCATTACAATACGAAACTGATGGATGGGGATTATTGCAACAGCAATCTGCAAGGATTAACCGATGAAGAAAAAATGGAAAACCTGAAACAGTTTACTGGTTTTTACAGTCGATTTGTTCATATGACCAACTTTCAGCATATGACCGGAAAATGGAGGATTATGCCATATTCTGATTATGATGCGCTTTCAGGCGTTGTAGAAAAGTATATGGCGATCTCGTTATTACATATCAACGGAACAGTTGCTATCGATGCGTTTCCAACGATGGAATTCCGTTTTTTCCGCTGCCCGAAAACAGCTGAAGAGGTACAACTGGTCAATGAATTCTTGCAGGCCTGGTTTCAATATATCCACCAGTGTCGGCGTGACAATATACCTCTGGAACCCGTTCCTGCTGACATCAAAGCATCCAAAGATTATTCCCCTGAAGAAGTACGGAGCTATAGTCTTGCCTATCTCGAAAAAATAGGTCTGGATTCGCGACGTTATCTGGTCTTTTTGGATGCAGAATAATGGCTTTATCCAATCTAAAAGAAAGGCAAGACCAGAGATCCATGGAATCATTCACTTCCCCAGGGAATGCTCAAGATCTGTCGCCATGACATTCTGCCAGAAGTCTGGAAACGGTAATTCAGTTCGTGACTACTGATACTGCCCCCAGCGCCCTGGGTTACCGCTGTTCGACTGCCACCAGCCCCCTGATGGATAACGGGAGATGACGCATAGCCCAGCCCCAGATTGACTCTTTTTATGGAAAGATCAGCGCTGGCCTGATCGCCCTGGTCCTGCTCACCGAGAACGGGATCGGGTGATGCTGTCCCCGTCTGGTAATGCAGGCCGATCAGGGCACTGGAACCATCAACACGACATCTGTCTTCTGATGGCTTGTATTCAGTGAACAGAATCAGAGAAAACAATCGGGAAGCCGAGGTGATTGACCGCCCGGCAGGAATAACACCATCACCCTCTAAATCAAGCATCCAGCCACTCTTGGCCGCAATCACTGACTGAAGCCCAGTAAAGCTGCTGACGGTTGAGGAGTCCACTGTAAAGGCGACATTGCCACTGTTGGTTTTTTTATTGACAGTACCATTGGTGTAGACCTGAACATCCGTCGTATTGACCAGACCTGATAAAGACACCGCATTGTAGTTTAAAGCACCGCTGCTATTCTGTGGTTCCCTGAAACCGTAGAAAGACTGTGCTTGTGTTGTACGATTGTCATCATACGTCAGTAGCCTTCCACTCCCCACATAAAGCCAATGATGACGCTTGTCAGAGGCCACAACAGGAGCGGCTGAAATCGGTTTCCCGGTATCAAGAAGTGTTGCCAGTGTTGAGTCGGCCATAGTGTTTTGCAGACGCAATCTCATAAGTTTGCCATCCAAAGTCGATGCACCTGTTTCAACTGCTCCGAGATAAACGGCATCGTCTTTATAATCCCGATCCCAATCCACGGCTGTAATATTACCTCCGTATGCTTGAGAAACCCCTGAATCCATAGGCGCCATGCCCGACACAAAAGCTTTACTTTTCAGGTCATAGACAAAGAGTTTCAGATTCTGATTACTCGATCCGTCATCCAGTGCCGCTCGTATTCCAGACTCCCCTGTACCGATGGGTCCTGATGCAAAAACCAGATACCATTCATTCGTCGTAGGTGTTTGACTCCAATCATCTTCACCCTGGCTGTCTTTGGCAGCCACACGACGTTTTACCAGTGCAGGGCGAGAAGTGGTAAAGCCCAGTTCTGGGTGGGTTATTTCCGCCAGCAGTTTGGGGGGCTCCTCTGGATTAGTGATATCCAGCACCACATAGGCAGAGCGCAGTGTTTTGTTATTCCCACCCAAAGTCACCTCGTAATCACCGCCACCAAGACGCATACCCATCACCAGCACGGTTCCCCAGCCTCCGGGATAATCACTGTCATTACTGTCAAAAATGTTGGCATCGAAAGTTACCGGCTCTGCGTCCATGTAATAAACGTGGGGATAGTCTGGCTCTCTCAACCATTGCAGATGAGGCAACAGATTCATGGGCGTATAAGCCCAAAGTTCTGAACCCAGTGGATGGCTGACTTCGCTGTTATCACCTGTGATGTTATAGCCGTATTGACTGTCATCCCAAAAGCCACCGTTAAAAGCGTGGATCATGCCGTCATTAGCCCCTACATAAAGCATGTGCCGACGGTTTTTGTATTGCTTGTAGAAGGAGGTATAGGTGGTATCGGAATAGAGGGCATCAAACCGACTTTCCGGAGAAGACACCAGCTGTGGTGTTGAATGAATAATATCACCCAGTCGCCAGACATCATCGTCTCCGTCTTCATCGTAGTCAATGGTTCTAGGGCGGGTTCCGGAGATTTCTTCACCGCGAACATAATTGATGACATTGGCAACCTCAGAAGCTGAAACCCCCAGATAACCCTCACTTGTGCTGAATGTATCAGGCGTCAGTGGCAGAGTTTCACCGATATCGACAACACCATCATTATCTTCATCCAGCCAGGTCAGAATATGGCGGCCACCTGAAGCGAGGGAACTGAAGGTACGCTGACTGATGACGTTGGAGAGACTGGACAATTGATCTCTGGCATCCCAGATTGCATCCAGCTGACTCAGGGACTGAAGAGCGCCGTCGGGCGTCAGTGTTACCCCTGAATCTGAAGTGGAATATCTCTGAAGCAGAGTCTGGTTGGAGTTGGGGTCAAAAATCAGCTTCACGACTTTATCGACCGTATAATCATCAAGCTTGTCATTACCATTGCTGTCTTCGCGAAGTAAACCCTTACTGTCGACAAAGAGCGCGTGAAGCATACCACCCCAGGAAATGGTCTTACCGTTGTACTCCATAACGGGTTGAAACAGCGCCTGATAGAGAACACCTGCGCCGGTCTGACTGTTCGAAAAAAGTGCCGCGTTGGTGGCAGAGGACACCCTGCTGACAATATCCTGCAACACTTGCCCCAGCTGAGCTTCTAACTGGCTGGGGTTACGAGCGAAATAATAATTGTCAGGTAAACCATCTGCGCCTATTGAGCCGGTGGTATTATTCCGACTATCCCACTCCCGGTCATCATCTGAAATCCCATCGCCATTTTCGTCATACCTGGGCGTACCATCGCCATCAAGGTCAACAAAGCCACCGTACTTGGCCGCAAACCAGAGCGGCTTTTCAAGCAGACCTGCTGAATTGCCACTGGCCGTATAGTTATTCACTTCATAATTCGTCTGCCCTTTGTAGACAAAATCATTTTGTAATCCATCGTCGTAGGTACCGGTCATTGTGTAACTGAACCTCAGGTTCAATCCGGCATAAACACCATCTACTTGCACAGCCATTCGCACCTGGTCACTGCCAAAACTACCCACACGTAGATTTGAATCTGAAGTGGCTGTGCACTGGGCTCCAACGCAAAACTTAATGCGTGAGGAAGCGTCATAATCAAAATCATTACCCCAGAGAGAGTCCTCCCAGGTAAACAGTAAGCTGCCTTCCACAACCTCACCATCAGAGTTCAGTACTGTACTTTCTACCACCACGTCAGTGAGTGTGCAGTCACTACCATTGCCAGAGAAATTCGTTCCGGAACCAAAGTTGGAGCTGGTATGACAAACCGGTTGGAAAGTGACAGGCTTACCACCCGCATTCAGGGTAAAGCTGGGCATACTCTCTGCCAATTGAACAGCATAGGTTTTGACCTTCTGCACACCATCAAGAGTACTGTTCAAATCGGTTTGGTTGCCGTAGAACGCCAATCCGGACGCCTGATAACTCCCCTCCAGCTGAGGCAACTCAGGACACAGGCCTTTGGCTTCTGACAACCCATTAAGATACTTTGCTGTACACTGTCGTGTGCTACCTGTGCCACCTACCAGATAGTTACCAGCGAAGTTATTGTTATATTCAAGCTCACCCACTTCATCGGTTTTGCTATTCACACTGGCAGTACCCGACAAGCCGGGCAAATCGGCACTACTGGAGAGTTCGTCGGAATCAAAAGAGTTCAGTCCGCTGGACAACAGGATAATTGAACAGTTGGCACAGGCGTTGGCCGAAGTGACAGGAGCAACCCAGGACTCGGTCGACAGTCCTGACACAAATTGATCATCAACACTGGTATCAAAAGCACTGCTGGGTGATGACTGACCGGCAAAGTATCTTAGAGCCTCCAGATACATTTCAGCCAGTGGATTTCCCCAGTTGCTGCAATGACGATTTGAATATGTTGAACGCCCGGATTTAAAGGTATCAATGGAAATGCCATAAGTGCTGCAGTCGGTATATTTATTCTGACTGTAGCTGTACCTGGCAATTCTGAAGCTGTTGATGTACTGTATGATGCCATTGACAGAGCCGTTAAAAATACCGGTAGAGACATTGACCTCATCATCAGAAGACGACGAGTTACCGCCAATTTTGGAGATATTTCTTCGCAGCACGCCACCGGAAATATTCTTGTCGTAACTGCCGCTGATCAGGCCAAACCGGATACTGCCATCTTCACCATAGCGTTGCAGCAAACCCACCGGTTTGGCGTTAACATTAGAATACTCTCTGCAACGAACCGACGTTGATGCATCTTTACCTGCTACACAGGATTCAACACGAACCGTGTTTTCTGCTAACTCATAACTGCTGGAAGGACTGTTAGACGCACCCCACTGGCACTGAATCACTTCAGTAGACGCCCAGCGTGGCCATTGACCACTGGCAATACGAACCTTTGGTTCACCAAGTTCACTGGTCGCCAGATTACAAAAACTCACGGAACCACTGTAAGGAGTCAGACTGCCAAGATCACTGCCATTATATACTTTGACAAAAGCGTGAATATCTCTGGGCAAATAGGCTCTTTCCAGAACGGTGAGTGATGCACTATCAGAAGAACGTTTACCACCAAAGAGCACCCTTCTCAGAACATCCATTCGACTCATGGTCGCCCAATTCAAAAAGTTACCACTCCATGGTGCAACTGCTGTATCACAGAAGTGGCTATGGGTACCGGTTGCCAGTGCAACCGGTGAAAATCGTCCATTCGACGAACTGTACGAATAGCACCACTGACTGTCGAAGTACCCCAGGTACTCAAAGTTGTCTTTATAGGTCACATCCAACTGACCATCGCCATCCAGATCAGAGTAATCCGGGTAGGCTTTTTTAAACAGCTCGTGATCAACCGACATCACCAACATAACCAGAGGTTCCGAGCTTCGACTTAACAGAGGTGGCACTGAAGAATAGAGATTCGATGAGGGATCTGCTGATACCAAAGTGGACCAGACTGTCAGAACGGACAGGCTGTTTATCAGTATTTGCTTCATCTTCATGACTGCACTCCTTGAGCTATAGCTAGTCATTTTTTTTATAAGTAGTCTGCAGCATGACCCGGGCATCTGTGGAGCCACCCGTTGCCAATACGGTAATCCGATAAAACTGCGCCCAGTCAGTAAAACTGCCCGGGTCGGGCACAGGACCATCACTTTCCTTGGGTAGATAGCAGCGGAACTCAACGATGTATTTAGCCTGAGCAGATATTCCTTCCAGATTAATGACCGTTGTTCGATGTTTTGAAGAGGAAGACCAGACAGACTCATCTTCCCAGGGCCTGTCAGTGCCATTTTCACAGGTTCCTGCATCAGTAATTTCAGTGCCACTGAAACAAAGCCCATTGCTACAGCCTGAATTAAAATTGGAAAGGGAAAAAACGGTATTGGCAATGTAATTTTCAGCTTCGAGCACTGCCACTTCTGCAGAGTGAAAGGCTAACTGTTCATTTCGAAAGTTACCGGTCATTTTCTCTTCCAGGCTGGTCATCCTGATCGAAGTAATACCGGCTACTGTGAGAATCAATAGCAGCACCAGACTGACCATTAAAACGCTTCCCTGCTGAGACTTTATTGTTCTTTTCATCGAGCGATCCTCACTGCGGAATTCGATTCCGCAACTCCATAGTGATCACAAAAGATCGACGTAAAAAATTATCCGTGGGTGTTATGCGGTTTCCGGCAAAAAAATAGGACTGAGGAGTGTCCGTCACTTCCTGAAAACTTCTAAACAGCATCTCCATTCGGACACTGGTAACATTTTGCCAATCAAGACTGAACAACCCTATCTCTGAAGCGGTTCGATATTGATTGGCAATACCATCGTCATCACTGTCATAGCCATAACGCAGACTTAAACCTTCTACACCTTCAAGAAGCGCTTCAGCTGAATTAATCGCTCCAGAGGAAGTTTCTCCGGCAAACCTGCGATAGAGATTCGGGACACCGTTACTGTTCCGCAGGTAGTAAACGACAGAAGACAGAGGAAAAACCTGTGAACCGGTATGACTCTCAGCTCTGGCGTCCGCAGCGGATGTCAAACAGTTATAGCTACCACCCAATTGGCTGGTGCAGTTATACAAGTTGCCACTGGCAGCTGATTCGTGAGAGACCGTTGAGCCACTGGTATTGGCTCCGGCACGAAAAACGGAGACCCCCTGACAGTCAGAGCGTACCGCAACCAGAAGATCTCCCGGATTAAAACTATGAGGAGCCGACAGCGTCATTCTGGACGTTCCTGTATTGTGGCTGATGACACTCAACCCGCTTTCCTGATCAACCCTGTGAATGACAACACTCTCTGAAATAGCATTGCTGTCGACTGTGGAATTATTGGCCTGGGGGACACCCAGAATGCCCTTATCAAAGTGTGCCATCCAGATGCGGTCATCTGTGCTGGTAAATACCGCGTTGGCAAGATCCGAAGAGGGAGGGCATCCTGTAGAACCTGCCATACGAATATCCCGCGCGATCAAATCAATGGCAAAGCGCGCATTTTCCTGAATACGGGAGAGTTCATCCTGAAGCATGTAAGTACGATTGGCACTCAAAAAAAGGTGTCCAATACCCGCGATAAGAATCAACCCCAACAGCAAGGCGACCATCATCTCTACCAATGATAACCCTGCCTGCTTCACCCTCTCTCTATTCATAATGCACTCCTCAACACCACTTCGCGTGCTGCCTGGGCACCATGGGAATCATTGAATTTCAGAGTGATGACATAAACACGGCCTGAGGAAGTATCTTCTATGGCAATAGAGCCTGTGGCATCGGGCAGCTGACAGGCCATCTGGAATTTCCATTGCTGCACATCATAGGTTGCTAACTGTGACTCACTGCAGGTTGCAGATTCACAGCTATTAATAAATTCCTGAGTACTACAGGCAGCGGCAACATGCTCTGTTTCCGTAGTAATGTAATCACTGCCCGTCGCTGCAACCGTTTTATTCGCACGAATACGATCCATCATATCGTTGACAACAATGACAGCCTGGGAGCGGAAATAAGCCAACTGGTTATGCTGAAGGCTTTTGGTTTGCAGGCCAGCCATGCCCAGCACACCGACGGAGATCACCATTAGAGCCACCATGACTTCGATCAGACCAATACCCTTCTGATACACCCGATTGATCAGGTTGCGTGTACTTCCTTTCATACGCACCTCAGTAGATTTCACAGTCTAATCAGTTGCAGGTTCCCGACTCTGACACCCTTGCTCTCCCGGTGAGACTCAGGACTATCTGCCTGACTTCAAAGCCATTCGAATTGGCTTCGCACAGAGTAAATGCGCCTGCCAGCCGGGCTTGTCCATGCGGGTTAAAACCCAGCGTGTTGCCATTATTCCACTGCATGGAAACCAGATTATCCGTTTCTCCAAAAACCCTGATTAACTGATCTTCCGAGTCGAGAGCACCGTCAGCATCTTCATCTGCAAACACCAGCCACCCTGTGTTCCAGTTCGTCAGTGAGCTATCACACCCCGACCCGTTAATGGACTTGCAAATTGAAACAGGACTTCGTCGTTTAATCGCCTCACTTCGGGCCAGCAACAAACTGCCGAACAGTGTCTGGGTATTAGCAGCAACACGACGATCTGCCAGCACATCTTTCAAAGAGGGAGCCGCAATAGTGATAAGAATCGCAAAAACAGAAAGTGTGACCAGCATTTCAGGAAGCGTCATCCCTGCCCTGCTTGTCCATTTTTGACCCGATCCGAACACCATAATCAGTTCTCTGCTTCGATACTTTGGGAAGAAGGTTTCCCATCGTCTTACTGCACTTTAGTTGTCTCTGATATCAAACCGTAGAAGCTCTGCTTCAAAGCCGGATGGTAAGATCAGTTCAACCGACCAATGGCAAAAGTCGTTCTGTTTTCAGGGATAAAAAACTTCGGCAGGGCGCAAAGTGGTAGGTACTTATAACAGCTCATCCAGATGAAATACCGCTTATCGGTATCTACTGCCAACTGCAAAAACATTGTGTTCAACTCGGCCATGCAAGGATCGGTACACTGCCTGCGGCTTGCGAAAAGAAGAAAAATAAATACAAGAAGAAATGCTTTTTCATGGATGTTCAGAATCCCATCAAGTATTCCGGCTTTACATTGATAGAGCTGATGATCACCGTGGCAATACTGGCCATCCTTGCCAGTATTGCCTACCCCAGTTTTGATGCATCCATTCAGGACAGCAGGATCACATCTCAGACCAACCGTATTTTGGGTGCACTTCACTTGGCACGAAGTGAAGCATCTGCAAGAAATGCAGCCATAACTGTCTGCGGCTCCAATGATCAGGCTACCTGCAATGACAATGACTGGTCGGATGGTTTTATTGTTCTTGAGGGAGCGAACCTTCTGCAAATCTTCGCCCCTCTTGAAGGCGGAAATCAGGTCAACGTCGTCCGAGTTGACTTCGACCAGAACGGGCAGCTTATCGCACCCATTCAACTGACTGTATGTGATGCCAGAGGTGCTGCCTTCTGTGGAACGATTCAGCTAAATGGTTCCGGACAAGCGAGAATACAATGACCAGCAATAAACTCACCTCAGAAATGGCACAGGGTTTCACGCTCATTGAAATTCTTGTAGCCGTTTTAGTCTTGTCTATAGGTCTTCTGGGAATGGCCAGCCTTCAATTATTGGGGAGCCAATCATCTCAGGGGGCCGCTTCCAGAACACAAGCTGCTCTTCTGGCCTATGACCTGGCAGAGAGAATGAGAAATAACAGAGACGCTGCTCTCAATGGCAGCTACGGTAATGGGCAGCTCGCCGCACCTAATGACCCTGCTTGTATCTTTCAAGGAGGAGGATGCAATCCAGACCAGCTTGCCGCACACGACATCAGAGAATGGCTGGATCACATTGTTGATGTGAACAATGTAGGGCTTGATGGCAATAACTGGCAACCATCAATTGCCGGTGCCACAGCATCTCTAGCCCAGAACAATAATCAATTTACTCTGACAATCAGCTGGCAGGAAACAGATAGCGGATCACAACAACTTTTACAACGAAGCTACGAAATGGGTTTCGAAATATGAAGTCGTACAACTCAAAACAATTCGGTCTTAGCCTTGTTGAACTCATGGTAGCTATTGCTCTCAGTGCCTTATTAATGCTGGGCGTAACCCGTATGTTTGCTGACTCAGTTACCTCCAATGCAACAGAAACTGCGCTTTCTGAAATCAGGGAGAGTGCTCGAATAGCTATGGATATGATTAAGCGCGACATTAGAATGGCTGGATACCAGGGAGACTGTGCTCCATCCACTATGACCTCGATGAATAACTCTGTGCTTAATTTTGCAGCTCAGGCATTAGGTGGCACTGAAGGAAATGGCACAAACAATGATACTTTAATGATGTTTACAGCATCAGAAGAGTTTTCCGATACCGATGTAAGCAGTTTTTTTTCTGCAGGCAGTATTACTCTGGAGAACTCTGTGACATACGACGCCAGTGATATATTCCTTGTTTCAGACTGCCAGAACGTTGCCATATTTACTCCTAATGCTGGTGCTGTAAACACTACTCAAATTACTCCACAACAAAATATCGATACTAGTGACATGGTTCTCCTGTCCACGTGCACTCCTGATAGCACGTGCAATCAGAGTCATCCATTATTCAGAGTAGGAAGTATGGTTGCAGGTGTACCCCAAGGTCTTATATACGACATTAACGGAACGACACTTCGTCGTGATGGCGTGGATATGGTTGACGGTATAGAGAACATGCAAATCCTATATGGCGTCATAGATAATGGTGGCCTGAGATACTGTGATATAAGCGACTTTGGTAGTACAGCGGGTGACTGCCAATGGCAAAACCTCAGAAAGGTTAGAATCAGTCTAATTGCCGTCTCCAGAGCAGCTGTACTTCCTCAGGCAACTCAACAAACTTTCCCTATTCTGAATACGGCTGCCGCAAACAATCAATTTATTGCTAATGATCGTCTCCTCAGGAGAGTTTTTACAACAACAATCAACTTAAGAAATCGGGGATAATAAAAAATGAAAACAAGAGCCCCCCATAAAGCTGAAAGAGGTGCAATTCTATTCATCTCTTTGATAATTTTGCTACTGGTTACCGTAATTGCAATCGGATCAGTACGCTACTCTACAGTGGATCAGCGCATCTCTCTGACAGTTCAACAAAAAAACTCAACGTTTCAAGCTGCTGAAAGTAGCTTAAGCCAGAATGAAAACGATATGGATCTCAAATTTGCCGTTGATCAGGCTGGTGAAGGCGGATACACACAAAGCTTCATATTTACTGATGCCTCTGGCTCCCAGGTTACAGCTCAGGCAACCACCACCCGGATAGGTATCGTCCAAGGGCAAGGCTTACGTTCCGATGGCCTTAAGCTCTACCGCTTTCGAACTGTCAGCAATGCAAACATGAATAATGCGAATACAGTCACAGAACTTGAGGCTGGTTTTATTAAAGCGGTACTGGAGTAACAGGAATAGCCTCCATGAAATTGAAGTCCATTAATATAACTTTACTCACTTCCCTTTTACTCACCACCAGTACTGCAACATGGAGTGACGATACAGACATATTCCTGAGCAATCCAAACTATGATAGTTCAATCAAGCCTAATGTACTTTTTATCCTTGATAACTCCGGTTCGATGGATTGGTCACTCATAGATAACTATGATGCAGGCTATGGAGAAGACTCTCGCCTTGATGTGCTTAAGCAGTCATTTGGTGACATTATGGCAAATGCATCTGACATCAATGCTGGTTTAATGAAACTCCACGCCCGATCAGGAGAATCAAGCCGACTCACTTTTCCTGTTACGGATATTGATGCCCTTTATGGCTCAGATATTATTCTGGCTGGAACACCTGAGCTTTTAGAATCAACCGATGATGCTACTGAAGATCTCACAACGGGCACGGTAACTACATCTTCCAACACTCTCATATTAGGTGTTGAGAGCAATTCAGCTATAAGTAATCAAGAGCAGACGTATCAGCTTCAAAACCATTATGACAGCCCTGAAGGACTTATTTCAGATGGTTCAATTTGGTATAACACATCATACTATTCATTTTATGATACTCAGCTGAATGGGCTTTATTTCAGAAATCTAAATATACCCTTTAATGCCATTATCGAAGAGGCTCATATTAGATTTCGCAGCACGTATGATACCGATGAGTTCGTGGAAATTAAAATTGACGCAGAGCTGGCGAAAAACCCGCAGCCAATGGGACCGGGTCAAAGTAATTTTGGAAATAGGCCCCGGACTTCCGCCAGCCACGTTTGGGAACCTGGTGACTGGTCAAGTAACACTAACGGAGTAACTGACGATATCTCAAGTGTCATACAGTCGATTCTGAACGACGCATCGCTCAATTGGATGGCTGGTGAAAAGCTGAACAATCTGTCACTTTTTATGGAAGTTATTGGTGGAACACCCAATGATCGTCATATATTCAAAGAGCAATCCAATGGAAGCTATAAAAACTACGCCCCCAGACTGTACATAAAATACTCTGTACCGGAGAGTACTGTTGAAAAAGTAACAGGAGTTCGCTTCCAGTCAGTAGGGATCCCCGCTGGCTCAACAATAAACAGTGCAAAAATAGAGTTTACATCCACTGAAAACAGTTCTGAGCCTATATCTCTTAATGTCTTCGCAGGGAAACCAACAGGCAACAACAATAATTCATTTTCTCAAAATAATCAAAATCTCAGCAGCAGAGAAAAATACGGACCTATAACGTGGACTCCCGGAGCCTGGTCTGCAGGAACTTCCGAAGACCCAAGTGTTCATGGAGTTGATGTAACAAGCCTACTTCAAGAGGTTGTTAATGATAGTAACTGGTGTGGAAATGACAACAGCACCTTCTATGTTAGCAAGAGTTCTGGAAGTGGTAAACGCACTGCTTACAGCATTGACGGGAACAATGCTAAAAAGCCTCGCCTCGTTGTTCAGTTCACTCCACCCGCAAACGGAACCGGTTGCATAACCTCTATCATTAACACGCGCATTAATGGTTCAGATCAGGATGCTTATGAGTGGAACTCTGATGGAGGTATCTATTTATATAACAATGAGATTCGCATGGGTGGTAATTCAAGCACCTATTCTACAGGCGGTCTTCATTACCCAAGATTACCCCTGAAGAAAAATGCCACCATTTTAGAAGCCTATCTTGAATTGACCTCGCATAATAATAATTCAGGGAACATGTCAATCCGTATTCAGGCAGAGGACCAGGATACTTCGTCAGCATTTGTCAGTGGCTACAGAAATATTACCTATCGTAACAACTTAACCTCTGCATCTGTTGACTGGTCAATTCAGGAAAACTGGATTACTGGCATCACTTATCGCTCGCCGGATATAAAAGATGTTATCACTGAAGTCATCAGCAGAAATGGCTGGCAGGCTGGCAATAATCTGACCCTGATCCTCAAGGCCACCGGGGGTGAGCGTTATGCAAAGAGTTACGATAATAGTCCATCATCTTCCCCTCGACTAATAGTTAAAGTTGCAGACGGTGGTATCGACACAAGTGCGGGCTATAGAGTTAAAGACCATCTTGTATCTCTAGTTGAGAATATGTCGGCTGGTGGAGGCACCCCCATTGTTCCGAGTATGTACAATGCAGCCAATTACTACACAAGCGCTTTTCGGGGGAACCAAACTCCCATAGTTAACTCTTGCCAATCCAACCATCTTGTATTGTTGACTGATGGACAAGCGAACAGCAATACCTCTACAGCAGTAGATGGCATTGCCAGCTTGATCGGCCAGACCTGTTCAGGAGATGCCTACAATGATGGTGAAAAGTGTGGCAGATCCCTTGCAAAGTGGATGGCTACAAACGATCTGGTTGATACCGTTGAGTCTGTCAATACAGTAACCACTCACACAATCGCTTTTGCAACACAAGCTGATCAGAATGCCAAACAGTTCATGCAGAATTTGGCCTATCAGGGAAGAGACAGAACGAAACCCGATAGCGAAGTAGGCTACTATGAGGCAAAAAACGCTCAGGATCTGGCAAATGCTTTCAACGATATTGTTAACGGCATTCTTGACAAGGAAAGTACTTTTGCAGCGCCTGGTGTTGCTGCAAACTCATTCAACCAATCCCGGCACCTGAACAAGATTTTCTACAGCGTCTTCAAGCCCTCTCTCACCGATCGCTGGATAGGAAACCTTAAAAAGTACCAGTTGCTCACTGACAATAATGACTCCACAGAAATTTATGACGGTAGTACCCCCCCTCTCCCGGCGATAGATCAGGAAACAGGTTTCTTTAATGATGCTTCCAAAAGTTTTTGGAGTGCGACGCAGGATGGCAAAAACGTTGATGAAGGTGGTGCAGCCAGTCGCTTCAATAGTGCAGATAACCGTAAAATATTTACCTATATTGGTCAAAATCCAGCGGGCACTTCTGTCTCTATTGCGGCTGATAATCAACAATTGAAAATTACAAACTCAAATCTGACACCTGACCTGTTTGGCCTGAATAATGCTGATGTTGCCAGGAAGAATGAATTAATAAATTGGCTAAGAAACCCTAACACCTGGATGGGAGACCCCCTCCACTCCAGACCCGCATTGGCAAATTACCGGTGTCGCAACCAAACCGTAGACAACCTCTACAGTTGTAGTGAAGATAACCTGGAGCTTGCCCTGTTCATTGGCAGCAATGATGGAATGTTCCATGCGTTCAACACCACCCCCATATCCGGTCAAGAGCAAAATATGGAATACTTCTCGTTTATTCCACAAGAGTTATTGCCAATACTGGATACTCTCGAGGAAAACAACACAACAAGCCGTATACCAGGACAGCAGGGCCGCCCCTATGGTTTGGATGGTGACATTACCTTATGGACCAACGATGTGAATGGTAATGGTGTGATTTATGGTGGTGCAGACACTATGGACTACGACAATGACAGCGATACCCTGTTAATACCCAGTGACACTCTAAACCCGAATGAGTTCGTATATGCCTATGTCGGCATGCGTCGCGGAGGACGAAACTATTATGCATTGGATGTCACAGATTTAAGCACTCCTGAAATGCTTTGGTTCATTCGTGGAGGTGAAGGTAATTTCAGTCGACTTGGACAAACCTGGTCTAAGCCAATTAAAGCAAAAATAAGAATAGGTAAGTCGGTCGACAGCTCAATAGATAACAAAGTAAGCAGCAACCTTACTGAAACCATTGATGTACTTGTCTTTTCAGGAGGCTACGACAACAGTCAGGATGCCTCTGCAATATACAAGGCAGACACCATGGGTAATGCAATATACATTGTTGATGCAAGTACGGGTGAACTCCTTTGGCACGTAAGCCCAGATAATACTGCCTCACTTAAGCTGAATAAAATGCAATACAGCATCCCTGGCGGAGTCAGCCTGGCCGATCTCCAAGGAGATGGATTCCCGGATCAGATTCTGTTCGGAGATACCGGAGGCCAGCTTTGGCGCTTATACCTGAATCAGTGCATACCCATTTCAAACGATAACGGAGAGTACAGCAACGATCATTGTGCTGTTACTTCAAGAAGTGAATTGGGTAATCTGGTCTGGCCAAGTGACTCGGATGGTAATGGAATCTGGGATAACGACGACGGGGTTATGGCTTACATCGGTTATCCAACAGCTCAAGACACTTCTCAGAGCATACAAACAGATAACGCGCGCAAGTTCTATACCCGCCCCGACATTACAACTTTCGGAAGAAACGGACGCCTTAATATAGGCATCGCCATGGGTAGTGGAAAACGCTCTGACCCTCTGGGAAGAATTAACCAGCACACAGAAGATCGCTTTTTCTTCATTACCAGTGAGGAGTCATACAACCCAAGTTTTAGCTCTGACAGCAGCGACGACAACTATAAGTCCAAGCGATCCGTACCAAAGCATACAATGTATAACGTGAACAATAACGACCTGATAGAAATCAGTTATTCACAAAACAGTGACGGAGATTACGTAACATCAGTACCAACAGGCTCTGATACCCTTCAGAAAGGCTGGTATCTCAGTATGTCGACCATTCCTGGCTTGCATGAAAAAGTTCTGAGTGATCCGACTATTTATAACAGTGAAATTTATTTCAGCAGTTTTACACCAGAGGCGGATGCAACAAACACTTGTTCAGCAGTTACTGGTCGAAGCTGGGCATGGAAAACAAGCCTGGACGGACAGGTTATTGATCGCGATCGGATTAATACCAATGGTATTGTCGATGCCAGCGTATTCATTCGGCTTGCAAAAGACGAGAGTTCTGATTCAGAACCCTCACCTCAGCCGGATGGAGGAACACCCCCGCCCGGAGGTGGTACAAATCCAACTCCAGATGGCGAAAACCCATCTCCTGATGGCGAAAACCCAGATCCAGATAGTGAAGAAAACCCATCTTCAGAAAACGACTCAACATGCCTGATGTTTAATGGTACAGATGGAGAAGAAGTAGCTTGTCCAAACTTTGAAGGCAGCAGCTACTGGAGACAGGTTAGATAGCCATGAAAGATACAAGAACAACAGAAAGAGGCTTCACTCTGATAGAAATGATGATTGTTATAGCAATCATTGGAATACTGGCTGCCGTAGCAATTCCTGCCTATAACCAACAGGTACAGGATACGGCTACGGCAGATGCACGTGCCTCACTCACGGGATTGGCGAATGCGATGGAAAGGCAAAGAGCTCAAACAGGTTCTTATTTAGGAGCTTCTGCAGCTGATGGTGATGGCGATAATGACAACGGTGCCCCTAGCATTTTTGCCACCCAAAGCCCGGAAACCGGCAACCCGAACTTCAACCTTACCATTGCTGTTCCAGCGGGTGGAGTGACTTACACTTTGACTGCAACGGCTACTGGTGCTTCAGGTATAACTGCGGGAGATACTATAACCCTAACCTCGCTGGGACAGCGAGGAGGGACAGGCACACTCGTCAACGTCTGGAACTAGTCTCAAACAAGCCCTCTGAACCTGAGGGCTCAACACCAAAAATATCACCCCACAAAAATCTCAGCCACCATAACATGACTCCCCCCCGGCTCCAGCCCAACAGAAACCTGGGGCAACGTTATCGTTTCCACACAAACCATAGACTTATAATCAAAAGTAGGCACATCATGCATTTTTTCTGCCCGAACAGGTCCCGGGCTCCAGACGACTGTGCCGTTGCTGCCGGATTTTTTGATGGTGATTTTTCTTCCCAAACCAGGATCGTGAAGGATGCAGCATTCGCTATCATCAATATAGGTTCTGTCGACTTCACCCTGAATGATCACATCCCCTTCCTGAATGCAGGCTCTGCTGTCGTCGGCCTCATCCAGGTAACGCTTGCCATCGAGTCCTTCAATCCAGATCAGATCCGTGTTTGAAACGGTGAAATAAGTATGCAACGCCTGACTGATTTCAACTTTTCTTGCTCCAGTGTTTCTCGAGGTCAGACTGATTCTTAGTGTTTTGCCAACAATAATCTCTATAGTCAGGCCTGCTTTACCATCCCATTCCGGAATACTGTCAATCGGTAATGACAAAACAACTCGAGTCTCGCCAGTCTCTAGCGTGTCAGTCAACTCAAATTTCCAAAGCTCTGTTCGGGCAAAACCGTGATTGGGGCCTCCTTCCTGTCGGGGACCAAACCATGGCCAGCAAATGGGCACGCCACCACGAATCGCTTTTCCCTCAACCATATCCGCTAGCGGGCTCAGCCAGAGGACCTTCTCCTGACCTTTTGGCTGATAACTTAAAACCTGCCCTCCCTGCAGGGAAATCATGGCTTTGGCAAAAGGATTGTCGATTTCAAGAACTGGCACAGCGCCTATCATTCTGGGTTTGAAAGCAGAATTCGTTTGAAAAGTCATAGCAAAACTTCCTGAGTTGTAACATCAGAATAACAGACCCACATTTCTGTGACATGACCAGATACCTCATCGACACATGCACTTACATCTACACCTGCAGATACACTGATAGCAGGGTATGCGGTCAGTCTGGACTTATTGTGGCAACCAAAAATTTACAAGACTATGAAAGAGTATAAAAACTTCAGATAGAGAATTGGGTAAGTAGGCGATAACTATCGTATTTTGGACATCCGATAAGCTGGATTGAATAAGGGATCAATAACTATTTTATGAAAGGGAAGCCCAGGCTTCCCTTTTCGTTATTATCAGAAACTTAAACCCACCCACAACCAGAATTTATCGGTGTCTACCATCTCAGTATCATCACCTGCTGTATAGGTGGCATATTTCACACCCGCGTTATAGTGTTTCCCAAACTTCTTGCTGTAGACCAGATCGATCTCTTTGCCCAAATCTTCAATACCGGAGCTATCGTCGTCAGCACTAAAATCGTGATAGGTAACCGACCACTTGCCACCAAAGAGCTTGCCGCCTACCGAGGCATAAAGATCCTTAAGACCCTCCTCAGGAGTGCCCAGGAACTGATCCGCCCAACCATTGAACTTATGAGCGGTAGCCAGCGGCGTCGAGAAGCCATAATTACCATCATCGGAGCCCAGCACTTCATAACCCACTTTGGTAGTAATGCCGAATATCGCTACTCCACCCTCGACAAAGTAGAAATTGGCATCGTATTTATCTGAACCCAATTCGTACTCCTGAGTGGCAAACTCTCCGGTGTAGAGGAGTTTCAGGTCACTGACATCTGCGGAACCTGAGAGTCGCATGCCGTACGTATCCAGACCGTTCTCGGTATCATCATCCAACTCAAGCAAGTATGCGTAACCAGTCAGCTTTCCTAACGGTGTGACATAAGAAGCATTGAGCAAATGATCCTTGGATCTAAGGTCCTTTTCTTCCGCAAAAATTCGGTTGCGTTTGTTAATGTAGGCGTATTTCAGTGACAGTCCTTCAACAGGCATATAATCAGCGCTGAATGCATTAAAGGTTTGCCGGTCCTGTCGCCAGCCGACATGTCCCACAAAACGTTGATTATCATACGCGATAACCTGTCTTCCGAGTTTTGCAGTTAGCCCTTCCATTTTATATTGAATAAATGCCTGGTCGACTTCGGTCACTTCCGGATCAGCAATCACAGAATAGTCAGCACCATTGCCAACCGTATCATTGTAATCATCGATACCCGCTATAGACCTTGAATCTTCAAATTCCAAAAGGCCAGAGAAACCGTAGTAATCCCCTGTCTTGTATCCCAGTCGAGAGCGAAGGGTCAGTGCTTTGCCATCTTTAAGGGTATTGTCCTGATCAACAGTCTCGTATCTGAGCCTGAAGTCACCATACGCCTCTCCGCCGGTAAGCGCTTCTATAAATTCGTCAGCCTGAACCTGAGTCGTTGAGACAGCCGCTGCCCCCGCAATAGCCGCTGCCAGTAGTGTTACCTTTGTGTGTTTCAAAGACTTAAACTCCATTTTTTGTTGTGAAAAACCTTTTATCGTATGGGCGACAAAAAAATTATTTCTCTCGCCCATTGCTTATTTATTGTTGTTATTATTGATTGAACTGCGTTGTATCCCATTGGATACTACGCAGCCTGAAAGCTTTCCTTACTGCTGGAAGCTTCTTTTTTCTTTTTATGCTTGCTAATGTTTTCCACCTTGCGCTGTTTCTCATAGAGGAACTTCAATACTTCAGAGCGCAGGCGGGTGTACTCAGTGTCTTCTGCCAGAGCCAGACGATCTCTGGGGCGTTCCAGATTGATGTCAAGAATTTCACCAATAGTGGCTTCTGGCCCATTGGTCATCATGACGATACGATCTGAGAGCAGTACGGCTTCATCAACATCATGGGTAATCATGATGACGGTGTTATTCAGCTCCTGCTGGATCTCCATCAAAGAGTCCTGCATATGAGCCCGGGTCAGGGCATCAAGAGCACCGAAGGGTTCATCCATCAACAAAATTTCAGGCTGCATGGAGAGTGCCCTGGCAATGCCGACACGCTGCTTCATGCCCCCGGAAATTTCATCAGGTCGCTTATGCATGGCATGCTCCATGTGCACCAGCTCGAGGTTATGCTCTATCCATTCTTTTGTTTCAGACTTGCTTTTTGAGCGTCCAAATACCTGCTTAACCGCCAGCTCAACGTTCTGATAGGCTGTCAGCCAGGGCAGCAGAGAATGATTCTGGAACACCACGGCTCTTTCCGGTCCCGGCTCCCTGACCTCCTTACCGTTAAGGACTACACCTCCGGTCGTGGCCTGGTAGAGCCCGGCAACAATGTTCAGTACTGTTGACTTACCACACCCCGAATGACCAATCAGTGAAACAAATTCTCCTTTACTGATCTTCAGGTCCACTCCTTTGAGTGCCGTGAAAGGCCCTTTTGGCGTATCAAACACCATGTCGATGTGGCTGATATCTAACAAAGTGCCCGCTGCTTTTAGAGAGTTCATGTCTGTCACCTCCGTGAATTAACTGACTGTGCCGGCCTTGTCCCAAGAGACAAAGCGCTGCAGCTGAAGCATGGTGCGATCCAGCAGAAAACCAATAAACCCGATGACGATAACGGCCACCATAATCCGGGCCAGAGAGTTGGAGCTGCCATTCTGGAATTCATCCCAGACGAACTTTCCAAGGCCGGGGTTCTGGGCCAGCATTTCCGCAGCGATCAGAACCATCCAGGCAACCCCTAACGACAATCTCATACCGGTGAAAATCATCGGTATGGAAGCGGGCAGAACAATTTTCTGCACATGCTTCAGGGCTGGCAGTCTCAGCACACGGCTGACATTCACCAGATCCTTCTCAATAGAAGAAACGCCCACTGAAGTGTTGATTACCATGGGCCACAGACAACAGAGCGTGACGGTAATCATGGAATTTAAAAAGGACTTGGCTACCAGAGGGTCAGGACTGACATACACAGCACTGACGACCATGGTCACCAAAGGTAGCCAAGCCAGGGGAGAAACCGGTTTAAAAATCTGAATAACAGGATTCACTGCCGCATTCAGGGTTTTATTCAGTCCTATGGCAATCCCCAAGGGTATGGCGATGACTGCTGCCAGGACAAATCCACTCAGCACAGTGATAAGGCTGGTGAAGATCTGGTCCAGAAACGTTTCTTTACCGGTGTAGGCACGAATTTTGGGTACGTAATCCGGGTCCTTCGCCAGTCTGGCTTCAATACGCTTCTCTTGTCGCTCGTAGAAGGCCTGCTCTTTGAGTCGTTCGGCTCTGTGCTCTTCATAGAGCGACCCCATTTGCTCCCAGACTGCCGAAGGCCCGGGAAATTGGCCTAGTGATGTATCGATTTTGCTGGCGGCTCCTGCCCAGATCATCAGAAAGACCAGGATGCCGGCAAAAGGAATCAACAGGGTTTTAAAGGTTATTGTTATTGATGTTTTAAGACTTTCAGAAATAATTGGCTTGTTAGTATTGTTATTGGCCAACGCAGTTTCAGTTGTCATGTTGGTTCTCTCCCCAAACAGCCTTGAGCGGAAAATTCAGCCCATCCCAAAACATAAAACAGTGTACAAATCGTGATGGGGCTGTATTTTCTAAATCATCAGCCCGAGCTTGAATGGATCAACCACAAGGCTGATCCATTCACGACAAAATCAGATCTTGTCGCCCTGCTTCAGACCAATACTGAACTTGTTGATGTACTCATTAGGCTTCTTGCCGTTGTAGACGATGCCGTCAATGAAGTGGGTCTGTGGATTTCTGAACCCGTCTTCTTCTGCAAAGTTCGGGAAGTCACTAACCTTGGCCAGTTTGTCTTCGATCAGGGACTTGGCAGCTGCTTCGTAGATGTCCGGACGATAAACTTTCCTGGCAATATCGACGTACCATGAATCGGGTTTATCTTCAGAAATCTGTCCCCAGCGACGCATCTGGGTCAGATACCAGATCGCATCAGAGTAGTAGGGATAAGTTGCGTTATAACGGAAGAAGACATTGAAATCAGGTACTTCACGCTTGTCACCTTTCTCATATTCGAAAGTACCGGTCATGCTGTTGGCAATCACGTCGTAGTCAGCACCTACATAATTGGACTGGGAAAGTATTTTCACAGCCTCAGGACGGTTGGCGTTGTTATTTTCATCCAGCCATTTGGCAGCACGGATCAGTGCGCGGGTCAGACGAATAGTGGTGTTGGGATATTTCTCGGCAAAGGCTTTGGTAATACCGAACACTTTCTCCGGATTGTCTTTCCAGATCTCGTAATCCGTAACAACAGGAACACCGATATTTTTGAAGACAGCCTGCTGGTTCCAGGGCTCACCTACGCAGTAACCATAGATAGTGCCCGCTTCCATAGTGGCTGGCATCTGGGGTGGCGGAGTCACGGATAACAGTGCGTCAGCATTAATCTGACCCGAGGTATCCCCCTTGTGCGGAGCATAATATCCGGGGTGAATGCCACCCGCTGCCAACCAGTACCTTAATTCATAGTTGTGTGTAGATACCGGGAAGACCATGCCCATGTTGAATGGCTTGCCGTCGTCTTTGTACTTTTCCACAACCGGCTTCAGAGCATCTGCCTTGATGGGATGCTGGGGCTTGCCGTCTGCCCGTTTGGGAATATTCGGTTTCATCTGTTTCCAGATTTCATTGGAAACAGTAATACCATTACCGTTCAGATCCATGGAAAACGGAGTGATGATTTCCGCTTTTGTACCATAACCCATAGTCGCGGCAATAGGTTGACCGGCCAGCATATGCGCGCCATCGAGCCGTCCATCGATGACACCATCAAGTAATACTTTCCAGTTTGCCTGAGCTTCTATGGTGACGTACAAGCCTTCATCTTCGAAGTAGCCTTTTTCGTACGCAATGGCTATGGGTGCCATATCCGTCAGTTTGATAAAACCAAACCTCAGTTCTTCCTTTTCCGGATAACCCAGCTCAGCATTTGCCTGTATTGATACAAGACCACTGACGCTAATCAGGGCACTCATTGCCACCGACTTAAAGGGTCTAAACCACTTCATTTGTCACTCCAACTATCTCTACTGATAGCTTACTGCCCTGCTACCTAAAGATTTATTATTCTGCACCGCCCCCTGAAATGCCGTTTCGGCTCTGGCTCATGCTTCGCTCCATCACCTCGTCGTCACGCATTTCAGGGGTTCGGTACATCCATGTAAAAAAAAAGCGCCCACCGCTAGCCGGAAATTCTTCCAGACAGCGGTGAGCGCCTTTGCTCTCTTTCACAACGTCTTTGTTGTGAATACCTGCTCCTGCCGCCCTTGGCAGGAACATTTTTTATTGTTGTAGCAGACTTATAGCATTCTTCGTGCCAACTAATTTCAGCCCCTAACCATGCTTATTTTTCAATTTTCTTTCATTTTTATTTCGGTTTGGTGCAAAACACAAAAATTTCGCACCAACAACGAGCAATCTTTCGATCATGACGCTTTTTCTTCCAGCATATTGAAAACATCAATGACATTTCTGGCCACAGCTGCCAGAGTTTTACCGTTATCCATAGCCATCTTTCTTAACTTTTTATAAGCCTGGTCTTCATTGATCCCTTGTCTGGACATCAGCAACCCCTTGGCTTTGTCCAGTAACTTTCGATCTTCCAGACGACTCCGGGTCCGCTCCAGCTCATCTTTCAATGACTGGTATTCCTGAAAACGGGCAACGGCCACATCAATAATGGTTTTGAGGCGCTGAGGCTGCAGATCAGCCACGATATAAGCATTAACGCCGGATCGTGTGGCTTGCTGGACGATGTTGTCAGTGGTTTGCTCTACAAACATTACGACAGGGAGTGGAGTAGTCTTATTGATCAAAGCGAGCTTTTCCAGAAGTGAGGGGGCAGGCTTATCCAGACCAATCACCAGAATATCGGGCGAGACACTGGAAACAACGGTCAGCAGGTCCTCATTCTGTCCCTGTCGCTTAATGACTTGATAGCCAAACTCATTAAGTGCCTGGTTTAAAACAGACAGTCGAGCCGAACGGTCTCCAATCAATAACACCGAACCCATAACCTGTAACACTCTCTATCCCTGAAAAGATAACTATTCACAGGTTCTTTTAAGCAAGGGCTGTACCAGAGCAACCTGGAACAGGTTTAGCATTCAGAATCAGCCTCCTGTTTCGGAAACGAAATCGATGCAAACGCCTGATGCCTGGCCAGTTGGATGTCTCAGACTTCCACGATCCGAAGCTCTTTGGGCATGCTAAAAACAATATTCTCTTGCTCCCCTTCCAGTTCTTCGGGCTCTTCGGCGCCTAATTCAATCAACCGATTGATGACACCTTTCACCAGCACTTCGGGGGCTGAAGCGCCTGCGGTAATACCCAGACTCTCTTTGCCTTCCAGCCACTCAGGCTGAATGTCATGGGCTCCGTCAACAAGATAAGCTGACGCCCCTGTTCTTTCGGCTAATTCTCTGAGGCGGTTGGAGTTGGAACTGTTCACAGAACCTACCACAAAAACTGCATCGCATTCAGATGCCAGAGCCTTCACGGCATCTTGACGATTTTGAGTGGCGTAGCAGATATCGTCTTTGCGCGGTCCATTAATTTCAGGGAACTTGACTCTTAGTGCATCTATCACTCTGGCAGTATCATCCATAGACAGTGTCGTCTGTGTGACATAAGCAAGATGTTTCGGATCTTTCACTGTCAGTTTCCAAACATCGTCTTCTGTTTCGACGAGGTACATCTTCCCGCCTTTAGAGTCGTCGTATTGGCCCATGGTACCTTCCACCTCGGGATGACCATCATGACCAATCAGAATACACTCCATACTATCCCGGGAGTAGCGCACAACTTCCATATGGACTTTTTTGACCAGAGGACAGGAGGCATCAAAGACTTTCAAGCCACGACGGGCAGCCTCTGCTTCGACCGCTTTGGAAACACCGTGAGCACTGAAAATAACAATAGAATCATCCGGTATCTGATGGAGCTCCTCAACAAATATGGCACCACGCTGTTTGAGGTTTTCTACCACAAACTTGTTGTGAACGACTTCGTGACGCACATAAATAGGAGGCTCAAAAACATCCAGAGCCCGGTTTACAATGTCGATAGCCCGGTCGACGCCTGCACAGAATCCCCGGGGATTTGCCAGCCTGATTTTCATGCCTCTGCGCTCTTGTCTGGTGTATGAGTTTCTGGTGTATGAGTCGCTTGCGTGATATTCAGAACGTTCACTTCAAACAACAGTTCTTTACCTGCCAGCGGATGATTAAAGTCCACTTCAACATGGCTCTCTGTCAAACCAGTAATGACGCCAGCCAGCTCAGAGTTGGCCGCATCCGCAAAAGAAACGACTAAACCTTCCTGCAACTCCATATCATCAGAGAACGTGTCTCGGGAAAACTCCCTGACGTTCTCAGGATTAGGCATACCAAAAGCACCGACGGGTGGAATTCTGAAACTGCCCTGGTCACCCTCGGACAAGCCATAAATCACCTGCTCAAAGCCCTGAGGCAGGTTTCCATCCCCCACAACGAATGTAGCAGGCTGGCCATCAAAATTACTGTCTACCACCTGCCCGTCTTCCAGTTTCAGGGCAAAGTGCAGTGTTACCTGCCTTCCCGGTCCTACCACAACATCAGACATTGTTTTTCTAAACCCGCTTTCGAAAAATCCATTCATACATAAACAACGATTGCCGCCATCTTAAAGATTCCAGGTGCCTCACGACATAATTTCAGCTACGACTGTTATGTTGAGGCCGGAAGATATCCAGAACTAACATGGCTGCACCGGAGCTTATGGCCATATCCGCCAGGTTAAAGGACGGGAAATACCAACCGTCATAATACACCAACAGAAAATCCACGACGTAACCATTCATGACCCGATCATAAAGATTGCCCAGTGCACCTCCCAGTATCAAGGCCATTGAGCAGGCCTGCCACCTTTCTTCTTTCTTCATTCGGGCAAGCCAGCTGACCAGCATCAGGCTGACGACGGATGCCACCCCCACAAAAAGCCACCGTTGCCAGCCACTCTGATCACTCAGAAAACTGAAAGCGGCGCCGGTATTATAAGCCAGAGTCAGTGAGAAAAAGGATGGAATAACAGGCACCTGCTCATAAAGGTATAAGCTATCCACTATGCGATGCTTGACCACCTGATCCAGAATCAGAACCACTCCACTGATCCACAACCAGTGGAGCATTCCCCAGGATTTTTTTCTCATACTGTTGAGGCCCTTTAAATCTGTTTTAGTGAGTCCCAGTCAAATCTTATGCCGAGTTGTATAAGTGTCGATATGGTTACAAACCGAAATAGAAGATAAAGCTCTATATCTATAACCGGAGAAGGTGACTTTTCCTTGTCTGTCTGACTGTTCTCGCAGTCAAAAAACAGAGTACCAGTGGGTGAAAAAAATGCCCGTACACTACCAGGCATTTCTGATTCATGACGATCAATCAGGCAAATCTTCTGACCTCACCTTCACCGTCAACATTTTCAACACAACGCCCGCAGAGTGTTGTGTGTGCTTCAATAGTGCCAACGTCTTCACGACGGTGCCAGCAACGCTCACACTTCTCATGCTCTGACTTGCGCACAGCAACCTTCAAACCCTCAACTTCGGTATCCACAGCCTTTACAGCTTCAGGCAGAGGCTTCAGTTCAGCCTTGGAAGTAATCAGGACAAAGCGCAGTTCATCGCCCAGTTTGCCCAGCGTTTCCAACAGTGAGTCATTGGCAAACAAGGTCACTTCTGCTTCCAGTCCGCCACCGATCACACTCTCTTTACGAGCGTCTTCAAGCGCCTTATTGACTGCGTGTTTTACGGTCATGACAGAGTTCCAGTAATCTGCTCCCAATTCATCACCTTCCAGGCTTTTCAGGTCTTCATACCAGGTTTCCAGCAGAACAGACTTGCTGCGCGAGCCGGGAATGGACTGCCAGATCTCATCGGCCGTAAAGCTGGTGATGGGAGCAATCCACCGGGCAAAGGCTTCAACAATATGGAACATAGCCGTCTGACAGCTTCGACGCGCCAGACTATCTGACCGGGTTGTATACTGACGATCCTTGATGATATCCAGATAGAAACCGCCCAGATCCAGAGAGCAGAAATTATGTACTTTCTGGTAAACATTAAGGAAGTTATAGCTGTCATAGGCGTCAATGACTTCTTTCTGCAAACCCACGGCGCGATCCACGGCCCAGCGATCAAGAGACAGCATATCATCCCAGGCCACACTGTCGGTTTCAGGGTTGAAGCCGTTAAGGTTAGACAACAGGAAACGAGCCGTGTTACGAATACGACGATAGCTGTCTGCCGTGCGCTTGAGGATTTCATCGGACACGGTCATTTCTGCGGTGTAGTCCGTTGCAGACACCCAGAGACGCAAAATATCCGCACCCAGTGACTTGAATACCTTCTGGGGAGCAATAACATTACCCAAAGACTTGGACATCTTGCGACCATTGGCATCCACTGTGAAACCATGGGTCAGGAGCTGCTTGTAAGGTGGTACACCTTTAGCAGCAATGCCGGTCTTCAGGGAAGACTGAAACCAGCCACGGTGCTGGTCAGAACCTTCTACATAGATATCCGCAGGGGACTGCAAACCTTCGCGACGATCCAACACAGAGTAGTGGGTGACACCGGAGTCAAACCATACATCCAGAGTGTCTGTCACCTTCACATAGTGCTCAGCATCTTCTGCTGATAACAGATCAGCAGGCTCCAGATCAAACCAGGCATCCATACCTTCCTGCTCGACTTTCAAGGCCACTTTTTCAATGAGCGCAGAGGTATCAGGATGCAGCTCTTCGGTTTCCTTGTGAATAAACAGGGCAATGGGCACACCCCAGGTACGCTGACGAGAGATACACCAGTCAGGGCTCTGACCCAGCATGGACTCCATACGGTTACGACCCCAGTCTGGAGTGAACCTGACATCATCCAGTGACTTCATGGCTTTGCTCAGCAGGCCTTCTTTTTCCATGCTGATAAACCATTGAGGTGTCGCACGGAAAATCAGGGGCGTTTTGGTTCTCCAGCAGTGTGGATAGCTGTGCACCATTTTGGCCTGAGCCAAAAGACGACTATTTGCTTCTAACGTTGCAACAATCGTTGGATCAATCTTGTAAACATGTTCACCGGCAAAACGTTCAACATGACTGCGATAAATACCAGCATCATCCAGATAGTTCAGTGTGCCAATGCCGTACTTTTTACCGACATTAAAGTCATCGACACCATGGTCAGGTGCAGTATGCACACAGCCGGTACCGGCGTCGGTGGTGACATGATCACCCAGAATCAGGGGAATTTCACGATGATAGAATGGATGAGCTACTTTTTTGCCTTCAAGCCGGGCACCCAAGGTACGGGCGATGATAGTGTAGTCTTCAATACCATAGCGTTGCATGGCAGATTCAACCAACTGTTCGCCAAGAATCAGTCGTGCAGGCTGACCATTAACCTGACACTGAATCAGGGCATAACTCAGTTCTGCACCCAGTGTTACTGCCTGGGAGGATGGCAGAGTCCACGGCGTTGTGGTCCAAATGACAACGGCGACTTCGCCTTCACCCTGCTCATTACCCTTGCCATCACTGTCAAAATCGAAAGCGGACAGTAAATCAGCTTCGTCCAGAGCAGCGTAACGCACATCAACCTGGGTGGAGGTTTTTTCCTGGTATTCCACTTCAGCCTCAGCCAATGCAGACCCCCCAACCACACTCCAATAAACAGGCTTATAACCTTTCACCAGATGACCGTTGTCGGCTATTTTACCCAGGGCCCGGATAATGTCGGCTTCGGTCTGGAAGTCCATGGTCAGGTAAGGTTTATCCCAACTACCCAGGATGCCCATGCGTTTGAAATCTTCACGCTGACCATTGACCTGCTTGCCGGCGTAATCCCGGCACTTGGCACGAAAGGTTTTAAAATCAACCTTATCACCCGCCTTGCCCAACATGCCTTCCACTTTATGTTCAATCGGCAGGCCGTGGCAGTCCCAGCCTGGCACGTAGGGAGCGTCAAAACCGCTCAGGGTTTTGGACTTGATGATCATGTCCTTAATGATTTTATTGACCGCGTGACCGATATGAATATCGCCATTGGCATAAGGAGGGCCATCATGCAGAATAAACTTGTCACGACCTTCGGACACCTTGCGAATCTCTTCGTAAAGCGCTTCGTCGTACCAGCGCTTGAGCATTTCGGGCTCACGCTTGGCCAGATTTCCACGCATTGGAAAATCAGTCTCCGGCAAGTTCAATGTATGCTTATAGTCGGTCATAGTTGGATCTCATCATCACACGTCTTGTGGGCCAGACACACAGGCCCAAAGCTCGTCATCCCAAACTGTTTAAGAAACCCGCCCGGAAGTTCCAAACGACGTTTCTTAGCAATCTTCTCGCAAGCTGTTTTATCCAAGTATTCGTGAAACAGCTTTTTTGAATCTGGCTCATTGATGAAAGAAGCTTCTGGCCGCTTTCACATCATCAGTAATCGCTGCCTTGAGAGCATCCAGCGATTCAAACTTTTTCTCACTGCGGATCTTCTTGATAAATTCAACCCGCAGGGTGTGGCCATACAGGTCACCCTGATAGTCCAGAAGGTGCACTTCCAGCATGGCACGGGCAGCATTTACGGTTGGCCTGACACCCAGATTCGCCACCGCATCATAGCTTCGGCCATCGAACCATGCCCTGACTGCAAACACCCCCTGTATGGGCAGTGTCCGCCTGCAGACACGTATGTTCGCAGTAGGAAAGCCCAACTGTCTGCCCAACTGCTGGCCTTCAGTAATACGCCCCATCATGGTGAAGGGACGTCCTAACAATTTTTCTGCCTCATCCAGACTCGCACCAGCCAACAGCTCACGAATCCGGGTACTGCTGATACGGTCCATATCCATAGATACAGTTCGGGTGTCGCACACCTCGAACCCGAATTGATCGCCCATCCTTCTCAAGTGCGCAAAATTTCCCTGCCGCTTCAATCCGTAACGGAAATCATCTCCCACTATCAGATAGCGTATATCCAGCCCATCCACCAGCACCTTCATAACAAAATCATCCGGTGTCAGGTTTTGCAGTTTCTGATTGAAGGGCAGGCACAGTACCTGATCAACGCCGGCTTCTTCCAGAAGTGTCAGTTTCTCTCTCAGGTTGGTCAGTCTTGCCGGTGCCTGATCTCCCTGAAAATATTCCCGGGGCTGAGGTTCAAAAGTGATCACACAAACTCTGACATCCAACTCGAAAGCTTGCTGCCGCAATGCCTCCAGGATAGTCCGGTGTCCAAGATGAACACCATCAAAATTACCAATAGTCGCAACACAGGCGCGATGCTCCGGTCTGATATTGTGCATTCCGCGAATCAACTGCATTAGGCGGTCTATTCTCTGTTAAGCTGGCAAAGGCAGGGATTATATCTCAGGAGCGTTTTGTACTTAAGAGCCATGTTCATCAAATCACCGCTCTTTTTTCCCGGGCTGAATCTTTCGCCCGGAAAAGGACTGAAAGGAAGCCTGACAGACAGTAAAAAACTTCCCGCCAGACATTGCTCATTAATGCCTGAAGTGAACAGGGCGCAAACCCGCAACCAGGAGTACCGCTGAGTAAACAGCAAGCCCGGCAGCAACCACTTTCGCCATTTCAAACACTCTCTGCCAAAGCGTTGCATCCAGCCACCAGGCAGTATCACCCGCCATCCAGAGCAGTAGCAGCGCCATTGCGAGATTGGCAAAGATAAGACGCCCCCAGAACAACCACCACCCCAATTCAGGAGTGAATACACCGGAACGCTTTAACCCCCAAAACAATAATCCGGCATTCAGAAAAGCAGACAGTGTAGTAGCCAGAGCCAGACCCGCATGTTTAAGCCAGAAAACCAACATCAAATTAAAAGCCATATTGGCCACCATCGCAATGATGGCAATCTTGACCGGAGTCTTGGTGTCCTGACGGGCAAAGTAGCCAGGTGCAAGCACCTTGATCAGCATAAAAGCAATCAAACCCAGAGAATAAGCCCGAAGACTCATACCCGCCATAATCACGTCCCGGTTCTGCATCTCACCGTAGTCGAACAATGTTGCCAACAGAGGCTCTGACAGTATTAGCAGAGCAATGCCCGCCGGAACGCCAATCAACAGGACAAGACGAATTGCCCAGTCAAGGGTTTTGGAAAACTGTTCTCCGTCGTCATCAGCATGCTTGCGAGAAAGGCTTGGAAGAATCACTGTGGCAATGGCAATACCGAAAACACCCAGCGGCAGTTCAGACAGACGGTCTGAGTAATAAAGCCATGAGACACTCCCGGTTTCCAGAAAAGACGCCAGCACCGTATCCAGCAGCAAGTTGACCTGACTGACGGAAACCCCGAACAACGCCGGAATCATCAGTTTCATGATTCGCCTCACCCCCTCATGCTTATGCCCCCACCTGGGGGCTGGCAGCAGGCGAATCTGCAATAAAAAAGGAATTTGCAGTAACAACTGTGACACGCCGGCAATCACCACACCCCAGGCCAGGGCCATGACAGGCTCATCAAACCATTGCGACAACAATACAGTAGAGCCAATCATACTGAGATTCAGCAGAACCGGGGTAAACGCAGGTACCGCAAACCGGTTGTAACTATTCAGTATGGAGCCCGCCAGAGCCGTCAGCGAGATCAACAAAAGATAGGGAAAGGTAATCCTCAACATCTCCTCAGCCAACAACAGTTTTTCAGGGTAATCCATAAAACCAGGAGCAAACAGGCGGATTAACAGGGGAGAAGCCAACATGCATACCAGAGTCACCAGCAGCAGCAAAACTGCCAGAGTGCCACTGACCCTACTGATCAGATAGCGCACTTCATCAAAGCTGCGTTTAGTACGATACTCTGACAGCACCGGCACAAATGCCTGGGAAAAAGCGCCCTCGGCAAACAGTCGACGGAGAAAATTTGGAATCTTGAAGGCAACAAAGAACGCATCTGCTGACGATGTAGAACCAAAGTACCCAGCAATAACCACATCTCTGGCCAACCCCAAAATCCTGGAAAGCATGGTCATTATGCCCACGACCAGGCTCGACCTCAGCAAACTGGGTGATTTATCCTCGGCTCCACTCTTCTGAGGACTCTCTGATAAGTTTTCTGTGGACATTCGGGGCGCTCAAACGATCAAAAACCGATAATAGTACTGAGTTGTCAAAGTTATTAACAGCCTCACAATTCGGGTTTGCGCGCTATAGCGCCAGTAAGCCTTATTGACAACCCTTGCCCAAATAGGCATGATTCCGCGACTTGACTGTATGGGTATGGCACTGGTGAGACCCTTGCCCGGGGGATTCATTTGTGACGCGGCAAACACCATACTCCCAACAGGGTGCCCGAAGCAGCCCTGTTTAAAAACAGTGCAAATGGTTAATCAAGATTCTTAGGAGCACCACAAATGGCTAACTCTCCATCCGCCAAGAAGCGCGCCCGTCAGGCTGAGAAGCGTCGTACTCACAATGCTTCCCTGCGCTCCATGGTTCGCACTTCCATCAAAAAAGTAGTTCGCGCCATCGAAGCCAAAGACGTTGAGCTGGCTAAAACTGAATACACTGCGGCTGTTCCAGTGATCGACCGCATGGCCGACAAAGGCATCATCCACAAAAACAAGGCTGCACGTCACAAGAGCCGCCTGAATGCACAGATCAAAGCTCTGTCTGCATAATTGCCAGCCCTTGCATAGCAAGGGCATAACAAAAAGGCCGGTTTTCACCGGCTTTTTTTATGCCTTTACAAATTGAAACTTAAAATTCACAACTATACTTCCGCATTATTTCTTCCTACCCCCTCTCAACGAGGACCTTAACCATGCGGCATTTTTATTCGTTAATCTTACTCGCTTTCACCTGTCTGACAGTAACGATCTCTTACGCGACGCTAACCCCGCCTCCGGAAATTACTCTAGTGTTCTGTGCCCCCAAAGGCACAACGACCGAAACAATTACCGAAATGGGGATAGCCAAATTTGACTACAAAATAAATCCCGTCGAGGCTGCCGCACTGGTGCAAGAGACAATATCTGACCACCCTTTGTATCCCAAGGTCGTTTGCACCGGGGAAATCTCAAAGATCATGGAGAAACTCAAAATTGGCAGCCAGCCTGCTGCAAACAACAACGATCTTGAAGCCATACGGAAGATCGCAGACGCCGTTGCGAAGACTGAAAAGTCGTCCAAAACATTCCACAAAGGGGAAAATGAGTTTTATTACCGCGCCATCTCCCTGGAGAATTCAAAAGAGATCTTTATGGAACCCGGAAAGACTCAGGCCCTCTACCAAAAAGATTCCGCCATGCCCAACGCTGGAATCAGTGATTATATGAACAGAAATAGCGGCACACTTCTCCTGCTTCCACCTCTGGTATTCGCCGCAACTGGTGCTTCTGAATACACCATTTACTACATCCTGGCACTCGGCCTGGGAATTTCGTTCCAGCAAACAGGCATCTGGAATTCACTCACCATTCTGGCGCTGAATACCGCCGGCATAGCCGCCCAGGCAGGTCTGCTCTTTCAACAAAACAAAGGTGTCGAGTTTCAAGATGAGTGGGACACCAATGGTTATTCCGCAGAGGCAGTAAAAGAAGAGTATGAGAAGTTACGTGCTTCGGAGGCAGATTATAACACGGTGGCAACAACCTCTTGGACCATTCTGACCCAGCAGGTTGCAGCCACTGCATTTACATTCAGCTCTATCAAATTGGCAGCGGCCAAATATCTGGGCATGGGCACTGTACAGGCACTGGGCGTTTCATTTGGTCAGGCAGCGTTTAACATTATCTTCGAAAGCATAACAGGCTACCCCCTGGAAGATTGTATCCCTATTTTCAAATACGATAAAAATTACAGCGCTATCAGCGCCAGAAACTGGCCTTACTACGGCAAGAAATTTGTCGCCACCAACTTTTTCATGATTCACTGGGCTGCCAGACAATCAGGATTGATTGCTCAAAAAACTGCCTGGCTTGGTGGGCACCTGGGAAAAGCAGCATCCTTTTTGTGGAAAAAGAAACAGGATTAGCAGTACGTAAACGGGTGTCCATGAAACCGGGATCAGATCATAAAAACGACTGTTTCAATGAGTTCCGATCTGATCCCATACCCGACTCAATGCCCGGCAAGCACCATATTATCTCGATGCAAAAGCTCGGGCTCACCTGAGTAGCCTAGCAACTCACCAATCTGGTGACTGGGTTTGCCGACAATCTTCCGGGCATCATCGGCCCCATAATTGATCAAGCCTCGGGCCACTTCCTGACCCGACTCATCAACGCAGGCCACCATCTCTCCCCGAAGGAAATGACCTTCTACCGCCTTTACCCCCACGGCAAGAAGACTTTTCCCCTGATTTTTAAGCACATTAACGGCACCCGCATCCAGAACCAGCTTTCCTGAAGTCTGCATGTGCCCCTGCAACCACTGCTTGCGAGCAGCCAATCGCTCATGATCCGGAGTGAGCAAGGTCCCTAAAGCGTCCTGTTCAAAAAGGCGACGGATGACACTCTCAATCTTGCCGCCCACAATAACCGTTGCCGCTCCAGAGGCCGCAGCCTGACGAGCCGCCCGAAGCTTGGTTTGCATACCACCGCGACCCAGACGACCACTGCCGCCACCTGCCATAACATCCAGGGACGAATCAAAAGCCCTGGCCTCACTCACCAGTCTCGCACCGACGTCTTTACGAGGATCAGCAGTATACAAACCCTCCTGATCCGTCAGAATCACCAGAACATCGGCCTCCACCAGGTTGGCCACCAGAGCACCGAGAGTATCGTTATCACCAAAACGAATCTCATCAGTCACAACGGTATCGTTCTCATTAACGACGGGAACCACACCCATATCAAGCAGTGTTCTCAAGGCGCTACGAGCATTCAAATAGCGTTGACGATTGCTGTGGTCTGCATGGGTCAGTAACACCTGAGCCGGCTGAATATCATGCCTCTGAAAGCTGCTCTCCCAGGTTTGAACGAGTCGTGTTTGGCCCACGGCAGCCGCAGCCTGAAGCTCATTCAGAGCGGTCGGTCGCTCCTTTTGCCCAAGCTTTTCCATGCCGGCCGCCACCGCTCCGGAAGACACCAGAACCAGCTCAACACCTTGCTTACGCAGTTCGCACAACTGATCGACCCAGCCATCTATCTGGTCAATAGCCAGACCACGCCCTTCATCCGTTAACAGGGCGCTGCCTATTTTGACCACCCAGCGTCGGGCTGTTTTCAGCCTGCTACGCTCACTCATGTTGCCCTCCTGCATTCTCTCCTGAACCTGAGAAGGCTGTCACAACAGTGCAGTGCTTCGCTGATACTGAGTTATAAAGTGACTCAGCTTTGCTCGCTACTTTTGCCACAGCCTCTATGGTGCGTAGAAGACTTCAACATCATCATCGTCGTCATGATCATCATCGTCCCGAGCCGCTTTTTCAGCTTTTCTTGCCAGACGCTGCTGCCTTCTCTCTTCTGCCAGCTCACGCATACGCCCCCGGGCTTCTTGCTCCAGCTTCTGACGGGCCTCTGCTTCCTGAGCAGCCAGTTCAGCATCTTCGCTCTCCTGAAGATTTCGCTCTTCAATGAAAGACATCAGATCCTGGGCCAACTTTTCTGTACCCCGGGAAGAGATTGCGGAAATCTTGTAAACAGGACCTTCCCAGCCCAGCTCTGCAATTACCCGATCACAGATCGCCTGCTGCTGATCTTCGGGCAACAGATCCAGCTTGTTCAGCACCAGCCAGCGCTCACGTTCAGCCAGAGCCGGACTGAAACTTTTCAACTCATCCACAATGGCATTTGCTACGTGCACCGGATCGCTCTCGTCGAACGGAGCCACATCGACCAGATGCAGGAGTACACGACAACGTGAAAGATGCTTAAGGAATCGAATTCCCAAACCCGCGCCATCAGCTGCGCCCTCAATCAGACCGGGAATATCAGCGATAACAAAACTGCGATGCTTCTCCACACTCACCACGCCGAGATTAGGAACCAGCGTGGTAAAGGGATAGTCTGCCACTTTCGGCCTGGCATGAGAGACTGAGCGAATAAAGGTAGACTTACCCGCATTGGGCATACCCAGAAGACCCACGTCAGCGATAACCTTAAGCTCCAGTCTGAGCGAACGCTCTTCACCCGGAGAACCCTTGGTTGTCTGCCTCGGAGCACGGTTGATGCTGGATTTAAAGCGGGTGTTACCCAGACCATGCCAGCCACCCTGGGCAACCAGTAATTTCTGCCCCTCGTGCGTCAGATCACCAATCACTTCCTCTGTATCATCATCCACTACTGTTGTACCCACAGGCACAGGCAATTCCAGATCCTGACCCTTGGCACCGGAGCAATTACGACCACGACCCGACTCACCACTTTCTGCCTGATAGCTGCGCTGATAGCGATAATCCACCAGCGTGTTCAGGTCGTTCCCGGCAACCACATAGATGCTGCCACCGTCACCACCATCGCCACCGTCTGGCCCCCCTTTGGCAACATACTTTTCACGCCTGAAACTCAGGCAGCCATTGCCACCTTTGCCAGCCTGAACTTTGATGGTGGCTTCATCGACAAACTTCATTCAAAAATCTCCCGCAGCAATGACTTCAGACGGCCAATGCCTGCAGATAAATACTCACCCAGATGCCTGCAGCAAAAGAAAAGCATTGACCTCCAGACACTCAACTTCAGGAGTCTACACCACTCAAATCACTTTACGCACATACAAGAAAGCCCCGCCAAAAAGCAGGGCTTTCCAGTGGCGTCACCCCCAAAAGTGGGTAAACACCAGAAAAGTACTGTTACGCAGCTTCGATGCGCACGTACTTACGCTTCTGAGGACCTTTAACCTCAAAAACAACCTTACCGTCAGCCTTGGCGAACAGGGTATGATCCTTGCCAATACCGACGTTTTCACCCGCGTGGAACTTGGTACCACGCTGACGAACCAGGATGTTACCTGCGTTGACTACCTGACCGCCGAAACGCTTAACGCCAAGGCGTTTACTTTCTGAATCGCGACCGTTACGAGTAGAACCACCAGCTTTTTTGTGAGCCATGCTGCTCTCCTTTTAGCTCGGTCAAACAGCCGGCTACCACACCAGATGTAGACCTTAGAAGTATTTAACGAACTGTTTCCAGTCCATCAGCCATACCTTTTAAACAGCCTTGAGCGGCTTCAGCAATTTCTCATCACCTTGGGGGGATGAAAAATTGCCACAATTAAAAGGGCCTGTTCACTAGCCAGCAATGCCGGTAATTTTCAGCTCAGTGAACCACTGACGGTGGCCCATCTGCTTGCGGTGATGCTTACGACGCTTGAACTTTATGATCTTGATCTTTGGACCGCGACCATGAGCTACAACTTCAGCAGTCACCTTGGCACCTTCAACAACAGGAGCGCCGATCTTGACTTCTTCACCATTGGCTACCAGCAGAACGTCGCTAATATCCAGGCTTTCACCTGCAGCTACGTCCAGTTTTTCAACCTTCAGGGTTGTGCCTTCAGCAACACGGTACTGTTTGCCGCCAGTTTTGATAACTGCGTACATATTTATCTCCGAAAATCCTAAATAGCCTCTTTGTCAAAGGCATCCGGCGAGATCGAGGCATTGGTTCAGGAAAACCAGACCAGGGTACTCAGACCGGAATTTTCAATGCTATCTACGTCTATCTGATCATCACTTCAAGGTAGGCTGCGCCGCATAAGCTTCTGATCAACTCCGAAAACAGAGCTCAAAAGCATGACAAAATGGACCGCCGCCCGGATTCTCAGTCAGATTGTTAGACAGGGGCGCAGATTCTAAGGAATTGCAACCCGGCTGGCAACCCCGATTTATGCTTTATGCCCCCAGAGATTATACCCATGAAACAAGCACCAAAGTCATACAGCTATTGACAGCCGGGCGGTCTCTACCTACGATGCTCGATTTCCCGATCTCTGCAGCAGCCTTATGCCTGAACGCAACAAGCACTCCTTTCAAACCGTTGTCAGCGAAGATTTTGCCCTGGTTAACCAGTACATCGCCGAACAACTGCACTCGGATGTTGTCATGGTCAGCAAAATTGGCCAGTACATAATCCAGTCCGGAGGCAAACGGCTCAGGCCTCTTCTGGTTCTGCTGACCGCAGGCGCCACAGGCTTCCGGGGACAGGACCATATCCCACTGGCGGCTATCATCGAGTTTCTCCATACCGCAACGCTGCTGCACGATGATGTCGTGGACCAGTCAGACCTCCGCCGGGGTCGTGATACGGTCAATGCGCTCTGGGGTAATGCTCCCAGTGTTCTGGTGGGCGACTTTCTCTATTCCCGAGCCTTTCAGATGATGGTTAGTCTGGACAACATGAAGCTGCTCAAGATTCTCTCTGATGCCACTAATATCATTGCTGAGGGTGAAGTCATGCAGTTGATGAATATCAATGATGCCAGCGTGACAGAAGAACAGTATATGGATGTTATCCGATGTAAGACTGCCATGCTCTTTGAAGCCTCTACCCATACTGCAGCGATCCTGTCCAATGTGGACAGCAGGGTTGAACAATCCCTGAGAGATTATGGCAATTATCTGGGCATGGCATTCCAGCTGGTAGATGACCTGCTGGATTATGAGGGCGACAGTGAAGACATGGGAAAAAACCTCGGCGATGACCTGGCAGAAGGCAAACCCACCTTGCCTCTGATATACACTCTCTCCCAGGGCACTCCGGAGCAGAAAGCACTGGTCAGGGAAGCTATTGAACAGGGTGGTCTGGATAAGATTGATCAAATTGTCGAGGCGGTTCGCATCTGTGGAGCGCTGAATTACACATCCCTCAGAGCCAGAGAACAGTCTGAGAAGGCCATTGCCTGCCTGCAGGCCTTGCCTGACAGCGAGTATCGTGACGCTATGGAAGACCTGGCACGTTTTGCTGTGGCCAGAACATTCTAAACACTAGCCTGCCGAACAGTTTCTCTCTTAAGGTGGATGCTATCCACCTGTAGGGCATTGAACCTTTCTTTCACTTTAAACCATCGGGTGTGAGCAGCTGGCAAGCAGATTCGCCTTCCATCCGAATCGAAGGGGGCAAAAATGCTCTCACTTGAATGGACCGATTTTTGTCTGAAAGACATTAAAGATAATTACCTGACCTGAATCCACCGTCACTGGATGCCGGGAGCGGTTTATGCCTTTTTTGAGTGAAGCAACGATGGCAAGGATCAGAGATTGGAAGGACAGACTTCATCAGCAATGCAGCAAAGATTTCACGTAATGAAAAAATAACAGAAAAATGCATGGAACATTTTCATGAAATCACAGTCTAACTCGTCATTATGGTCAGAAATACTCGAAAACAATTGAGGAACCACTTAGCAAGAATTGATTAATCGGCTTTTCTCAGCGTCTGTGCCTGACTGACCACTCACTTTCAAATTGGAGATTACAATGATAGATAATTTTTCCTTAGCACAGACTAATACGAGATGGCATTCACCCCAACATCATGGAGAACAAACCGCTTCTTCAGTATTGCCCCTTGTGAACATCGATTCATCGGCCTTAACAAGTGAACCACAAAGTACCGGACTGCAAAGACGCTCCAGAATTGCAGCCATTGAACAGTCATGCTTTCGACGCCTGCTACCCAAATCTTTTCGGTTGCATTTAGGCCTTAGTGAAATTGAACGCCAGATTGATAGCTATCGGAATAGCTTTCAAGCTTATGCCGATAAGGATAAGCCTCTGGAAGCTTATGAGCGCAACAAATTGGCATTGAGAACACTGGAGTCTAATATAGATGATAATCTCAGGTGGCCCATACGCAGACACGATAACAGAAGATACATCAGGCTACAGAATAGACTCGATGAACAAATACAGAATATATATACGCTCCTGGAAGATAATCTGAAGCGTGCCAGCCAATCATTTTCCAGTATCAGCCCCCTACTGAACCTCGTCTACTCAGAGCTATCTGAGTTCATTGCATTCCACGATGCGCTCTGTCCGTTAAAGGACTCATTAAAAAGGTTATTTAATGAGGACCAGGCTCAACACCCTCACTCCGGTAATGCCGAAACTCTCCAGTTGATATACAGGGCTTCTTGTTTGGTCGATCAAAAGATAGAGGAAGAGCAAAAAAGCCTGGACCATCTTCGCACTAATCGGCAGACGTGGGGGCAAGAAAGAAGACTAAGCAACCTAGAGCTTCTTAAAAATTTGAATGCAACACTGCATGACATGGCCGTTGCTAATATGTGCCGTCACCTTGATTCACTCAACACTATGGAGTCGTTAATAGAATTCGTTGAAAATCATGAAGGAAATATAAGAACCCTATCAGATTTAAAGCATAATCTTCTTATTCAGCATATGATAAAAACAATAGAGCATTTACCTGAAGAGGTATCCACTGAATCACTGTTTTTACTTGATAAGAAGATGGAAGCTATTCGTGAAGACAGTAAAAAAATAATTCTCAAAAAGGCATCTTCTTTACTAACCAACGAGGTCGACTCACTAGCTGACGGGATAAAGGCTTTTATCAGAGTAAGTCTTGCTGGACCGGGCGGATTTAGAAAAGATGAGGCTGCCGACAGATTATTCTATAAGATGTGTACATTTATTAAAGACTTTGATGATGCACTCCTTACATTTGATAAAGTCACTGCCTTAAATCCACATTCCTCAAAACATTTCGATATCTTGTATAAAAAAGTGGTATCCCAGGCAGTCAGTTTCGAGCACTTTTACCGGCTCACCAAACATGCAGCTTTTGATAAAGACAAGAGCACCTTTTGCCTGAAAGCTTTAGCAATAAATCCAGATCATATTGACCTCAGGAAACTTCATAAAAAAATCATTGAACAGAAAATCAATCAACAGTTTTATAAAACCGTAGACGCATCAAGAAAAGTTTTTATTAAAAACAGTCAGTCACAGATTGAAAAGATTATTGGCTCACACAAAACTAATTATCAAAATCAAATTAGCACTCTAATTAGAGAACCAAGCATTCTCACACGCTACAATGAAAAAATTAAAGAAGCTACCAAGAAATTTAAAAAAGCGGATCTTAGTTTTCGCGACATTAGAAGTCGTCATGACACAGATAGATTAAAAATACCTTTAAAAAAGGCTATTACGCTTTCCTTGGAAGCTATGATACTAGCACCCACAGACAAAATGAGAAAAAGCGCTGAAGAACTAATCGACAAATTTTTTAATGAAACACATATGAACCCACGGACTTACCAAAAACATATACGGAGACCAAAAATAATAAATACAGAGATTAAAAAGATAAAAGCTTATCCAACCGCAGAAAACAAATGTCAGAATTTAAAAGAAACTGCCATCGCAAATATCAAACGCAAGCTTGACGCTCAGGTCTTAATTAAATCCCATGAGTTCGATAAACTTGTGAGCCAGAAAAAGCAAGAATTAGACAACTCATTGTCTTTATTCCATCAGAAGCTTGGCAGTTATTACTATAGCTTGGCTCAAATGAATCCCACTGCCTGGTTTTTTCCAATAGATGGGTTTTGGATGCCGTATGTGTATACTGCCTTATTAAACCCTGAATATCCCGTCAATATGGGTAGCAGATATTCATCTGATACCGGTGATGTGCGCGGAGATCTTTCTCCGTCTACTGTCACAGGAAATTTATCAATTTCAGATTCAGTCATTGGAGATGTTCTCGATCCAGGCAGTCTCGAATTAAGCGGTATCGGTGGCAGCATCGATTTAAGCGGTCTGGGTAACAGTCTCGATTTAGGCAGTCTCGAGTTAGGCAGTCTCGAGTTAGGCAACCTCGAGTTAGGCAACCTCGAGTTAGGCAACCTCGAGTTAGGCAACCTCGAGTTAGGCAACCTCGAGTTAGGCAACCTCGATTTTACCGATCTGGATGGCTGTTTCGATTTAGATTTCTTGTAAGTTAAAACAACAGACAGCCATGTTCGTAGACAGGGGGTTATTTGCAGATGTCAGAAAAGGACTAATCAACCTATAAGCTT
This sequence comes from Endozoicomonas sp. 8E, assembly GCF_032883915.1. Lineage (NCBI taxonomy): Bacteria > Pseudomonadati > Pseudomonadota > Gammaproteobacteria > Oceanospirillales > Endozoicomonadaceae > Endozoicomonas > Endozoicomonas sp. 8E. The sequence goes on from NZ_CP120717.1 coordinate 5,277,938, forward strand.
CGTAAGACAGATCCAAAATACTTTCTGTCTATGTCAGACTTGAGGAACCTTTGAAACCTGGCTTAACAGTTGGAGGCTCTCATGCTCTTCAGCACCGGGAAAAACAAGGCGGGCAGAGTTCACACCCGCAAGATTTTCAGTGGCTATTTCACTTTAAACCGGGCTTTATGGGCAAGCTTATGAGCAAATTCACCCAGACGCTTTTTGTTCAACTGGGTCTTAAACCCTGGCACGTTGATGTTCATTTGCTGCAATTCAAGATTACCTGAACCAAACTGGAAAGCCTGACTGAGGTTACGATCCTCTCGGCTAACGGGTTTGCGGGGGTCAGGGACATAGCCCCTGGCCTCCACTTCGGCAGCAAAGCGCTTGATCGAGGCGTCGGCTTCTCCGGTTCGATCCTTACCACTTTTACAATTGATATGACCCACTGCGCCTATCTTGAATGCCAGCAACTGGATTCGCTCAACCATCTTATAGGCATCTTCGCCTTCTGTTTGATAGTCGCCTGAAACATGAAGATCCCTGATCTGTTCAACCAGCATACGAACAATCTGCTTGGATTGCTCCGGGGCCGGGCCTGCCAGATAGTCGCCTACCCAACCGCCAACAGGATCGAACTGGTCTAAAGAGCCTATCAGTTCTATAAGTCCCTCATTATTGACCCGCTTGGCCTCACCCCAGGGACGGACAACGGACTTCAGACCACCCAATGAAAGTGAATTGACACCATAATTAGTGTTGGCCAGCTTCATATTGACTCTGAGTTGATATTTTTCGCCTTTACCATCAGAAATAACCAATGGCTTACCATCGTTGAGTTCTTTCTGAACTTCCTTGAGGGCGGCGATCTGCTCTCTCTGCATCTTCAATTCATCATCATGAATATGCAGATAGTGCCTCAGTTTGTCGGCACTGAGCATAGACGTGGAGAGCATCTTCAAAGGAACAGGCTGTCCCGATGTCAGATAGCCGGGATTATCATCCAGAAACTGTTTTACAGCCGCCGTCACCAACTCCCTGGCCCGGTTTCTGGCTGCTTCAAGTCGAGGCTCTTTTTCTTTTATTCCATAGGCACAGAGAGTTCCGGAGCGCAACCCTTTGAACAGAACTTTCTTGTTCCCCTTTTCTGCAGTGGACAGCTCAGATTGCGCCATATTGACGGCATGAACGCGTTCTCTGGTTTCAGTCGAAGGCCTGCCCATACCCTCATAAGAATGCTCAAAGATATCCTTTGCGCCTTCTCCCCACTTCATTTGCGAAGCAGGGGTCAGCTGACTCTCATAATGTCGGGTTCGCCCCTCAATCCTCACATCCAGATGGGTAGTGATTTTTTCCCATTGAAGTGTTGAGAGCACCTGACTGCGTGATGCTTTCAGTTTCTTGCTGGCATTATCCAGACCCACCTCTCCCAGCCGCTTCAATATACAGGCGGTATAAGCCTTTGCATCAATCACGGGAAGGGTGTCAGCGCGGGAAGCTCTTCCCGTTAACTTCGCTCTGGCTGGTGGAAGATCATTGTCTGTTCCTTCCTGAATACGGTCAAAATGGTCACTCCACGTCTGGTGCAATGCTTCCAGCTTTGCCAGCTTTCTGGTTTTCTTTTTGCTGAATAGACCTTCCTTACCTGAGTTGTTGATGAGTGCACTTTCATGCTCAATTTCATTCTTGAGAACATTAATTGCAGAAATCAGTTCCAGACATTTAAACTTTTTCCACTGCTGCGGCCCCAGTGGATTCTCCTGGTCACTGACCTCCAGCTGATCGATGAAATCCAACACAGCATCGAGCTGCCCTACCAGATCATGGATTAGAGCCTGCTGCAATTGGGCAGGCACATTTTGTGAATGACGCTCCAGTCCATCAAGCGTCTTGATAAGCTGCCTGGCAAGTTCTCTGGCGTCTTCAGCCTGTTCGGCATAGCTGCTGTTCTGCAGACGCTCCAATGGGGAACCGGAGAGAAGACCAGAAACACGGTTGGTGTAATATTCGGCATTACCTATCAGCCCCATCTCGTATTGACTGATATAGAGATCATCACCTTCTATCGTTGTTCCCGGGACTTTGTCCTTATCAAAGTGCTCTTCGGCCCAGAGCCTGAGCTGACCGGGAAAAAGAGTATGTCCCTCCTCTGTTTCCCTGGTGAGAAAGCGAGCCGTTTCGGGAATATTGGCTGAGAAGATAGATTCATGCTGACCGACCACTTTTACCGCAAGCTCAAGAGCCTTTGATTGACTCAGATAATCGGTATGACCAGAGAGCTGAAACTGAACGATTTCCTTAAGATGCTCCTGCTCGTGTGGAGGAAGAGATCGCCACTTAAAAGGTGTCGCAGTCTCAAAGGCTTTTGTCACCATATCGGAATCCAGCCAGAGCTCTATACTGCTGCAATTGAGCTTTCTGACATCCCTTAACAGGTCTGTGGCCCGTGTTTCCAGCTTTTTAATGGTTCTTTGGTTCAGCGGCTTGCTTTTGAGATCACTGTGAAGCTGATTTTCCACAAAACTGCCGTACTTGGAAACAAATGCCCTGGCACCTTCACTGGCACTGAGTTTTTCACCTTCCCTCAGCTCTCTGACAGGAAGCGGCAGCAGCTCGGCCTCCCGGCCACGCCACTTGCCTCTGACAGAAATGTCACTGGATTCATCCTGCTCTCTGTCAAGCAGGGGTTGCAAGCATTGCAAAGTCCGTTGCGATGGATTCAAAGCACCCACTTCCTTATCACCAATCTACTCGCAACTGTTATCGGCCGGTTTAGCCAAAAGTCCTGAGTTATCAGGCACAACACCCGATTTCAATCTTTTATGTTGAGTCTGGCTTTGCGCAACAGAGCGGATATAATGTCGCCATTTTTTCAAGCTCTGAAATCAGGCAAAACATCAATGAGTGGACTATCCCCCGAAGTGGCAAAGCGTCGAACCTTTGCGATCATCAGTCACCCGGACGCCGGTAAAACCACCATCACAGAAAAGCTCCTGCTTCTGGGTGGTGCTATCCAGATGGCCGGCACAGTGAAGGGTCGTAAAACCGGTCGTATGGCTACTTCTGACTGGATGAAAATGGAGCAGGAGAGAGGTATCTCGATCACGACCTCGGTTATGCAGTTTCCCTATAAAGGTCGCACTGTCAACCTGCTGGACACTCCCGGACACGAAGACTTCTCGGAAGACACCTACCGAACCCTGACGGCAGTGGATAGCTGCCTGATGGTGATTGACGGCGCCAAGGGTGTCGAAGACCGGACCATTAAACTGATGGAGGTCTGTCGTCTGAGAGACACTCCTATCTTTACCTTTGTTAATAAGATGGACCGTGAAGTCCGGGACCAGATTGAAGTGCTGGACGAAGTGGAAAGCATCCTGAAAATTCAGTGCGCTCCCATTACCTGGCCTATCAGCATGGGCAAGAATTTCAAGGGGGTTTATAACCTCTATACCGATACTATTCACGTCTTCACCCCTGGCCAGGGACATACTATACCCGACGATATTCGTATCAAGGGTCTTGAGTCGGACGAAGCCAAAGAACTGCTGGGTGATATTCATGAAGACTTTGTCGATGAGGTGGAACTGGTTCGCGGCGGCAGTCACGAGTTTGACCTGGAAGCCTATCACGCTGGCAAGATGACGCCTGTTTTCTTTGGTACTGCCCTGGCCAACTTTGGCGTCCGCGAAATGCTGGACGACTTTGCCGAGTGGGCTCCAGCCCCTCTGGCTCGTAAAACAGACCAGAGGGCGGTGGAGCCGGACGAAGCCAAATTCTCCGGTTTTGTATTCAAGATCCAGGCCAACATGGACCCTAAACACCGTGACCGCATTGCTTTCCTGCGCATCTGTTCCGGAAAATACACCCGTAATATGAAAATGAAGCATGTGCGAATCGGCAAAGATGTAAAAATTGCCGACGCTGTCACCTTTCTTGCGGGTGATCGCTCCCATGTAGAGGAAGCCATCTCCGGTGATATTATCGGTCTGCACAACCACGGCACTATCCAGATTGGCGATACGTTCAGTCAGGGCGAAGAGATCCGCTTTACCGGGATTCCACACTTCGCACCCGAACTTTTCAAGCGCGTTCGCCTGAGAGACCCTCTCAAGCTCAAACAGCTCCAGAAAGGCTTGCAACAGCTTTCAGAGGAAGGCGCGACCCAATTGTTCATGCCTCTGAACAATAACGACCTGATTCTGGGTGCGGTCGGCGTACTCCAGTTTGATGTCGTTATGCGTCGCCTCAAGGATGAGTACAAGGTGGAGGCCATGTACGAGCCGGTCAATGTCAATACTGCCCGCTGGGTGGATTGTACAGACGAACGTAAATTGGAGGAATTCAAGCGCAAGTGCGCTGACAATCTGGCGATTGACGGTGGTGGCTACCTGACTTATCTGGCTCCCACCCGTGTCAATCTCTCTCTGGCAGAGGAACGCTACCCGGATATTACCTTCCGGACCACCCGCGAGCACTAACCTCTCCTTAATCCTGCCGCTTCGCTTTAAAGTGAAGTGACAGGATCAAACCACGATGACTTCTACTTCTGACTCAGTGACCCATGCTACTGTGATCCATTGAGCCGTGATCCATCTCGACATGCTTCATGGCGCTGCCATGAGCCATATCTTTGGTTTCGTCACGAAGATCCTTTACCGGTATTTTTACATCTACTGCGTCTCCGTCAGAGAAATGCAGGGTAACATCAACCTCACTACCGGCTTTCAATGGCCTCTTCAAACCCATCAGCATGATATGCTTGCCACCACTTTTGAGATATTCAGTTTTACCTGCCGGTATATCAATATCTTTCAACTCGTACATTTTCATCACATTCCCTTCATGCCTGTGACCGTGCAGCTCAACACGAGCCGCGCTATCACTGTCAGCAGAGACCAGCTTGATATCTTCTTCACCTATGTTGGTGATAGTCAGAAACGCCGCAGAATTTGTGGAAACAGCCGGTACCGCTCTTGCGTACTGATCCTTTATCTCAACATCTGCCGCCTGAATGGCTATAGATGTCATACCTGCGAAAATGGCCAGCGTACTCATTGCCAATAGTTTCATAATTCAAGTCTCCAGTTCAAAAACAACCGTTGTCACTTCGGAACCTGATTCAATCACCAGTCTGGCCAGCCAGGTCATATCTTTATCAACCGTGCAAAAAGTCAGGTTACCCACGCCCCTGTATAACGAAGGCCCAAAAAAAGAGGACTGCTTGTAGAGTGGAAAAGGCGCTAACCCCATTGGCATATCCCGGCCAAAAAACTCCATGGTAACCCTGTCTGCTGAAAGACCTCTCAGTAGAACTTCAACATCCAGCGGCTCCAGCTTCGGCAGACCGGAAGGCTTTATTCTCAGCTCAATCTCGCTGCCTGCTGTTGTCAGTCGACAGCCTTCAGACACCAGACATCTTTTCTGGAAGCTCTGTCCGGTCAGTCCTGTTTCAGATCCCGGCTTAAAGTAGCGAGGTATAAAAACCAGTACTGCAATCAGCACCAGCGAAACACCCAGCCCTATGTACTGCTTTATTTTCATCGGGGTAACATAACAGACTGAAGCCCGATGACCAACTTTATGAACATTATGCCCCCTATACCAGAATTGTTTGACAGCCACTGTCACCTGGACTTTCCCGAGTTCGACCATGACCGTGATGAAACCCTTGAACAATGTTGGCTCGCAGGTGTCCGCTCAATCTGCATCCCTGCAACGGAAGCGCGTTACTGGTCCAGAGTTCTGAAACAAGTGAATTATTCGCCCGATTCTGTGCGACGCTTTGTCTCACTCGGACTGCATCCTTATTTTCTGAAAAGCCATAGACCCCAACACCTTGACGAATTGAAAGTATTCCTGAAACGTCATTCCGAGACGGTTTGTGCTGTGGGCGAGATAGGTCTGGACTTCTCGCTGACTGACTCGGACCGTCAGCAACAGCACTACTATTTTATCAGACAGCTTGAGCTTGCCGATCAGTTTAAGCTACCTGTCATTCTGCACTGCAGAAAAGCACACGATGAAATCCTTAAAGAAATCAGGCAAATTAAACCGGAGAGAGGTGGTATCGTACATGCTTTTTCTGGCAGTGAACAACAGGCCCAACAGTATATTGAACTGGGCTTCAAACTAGGGTTTGGCGGTACAATTACTTACCAGAGGGCCAGAAAAACACGCCAGCTGGCCGCCTCGCTACCCCTGAGTAGCATTGTTCTGGAAACCGATGCCCCGGATATGCCGATGTCAGGCTATCAGGGTCAAAGGAACACTCCCACCCTATTACCTGTTGTCCTTGAGCATCTGGCACAATTACGTTCCAGCTCTACGAAAGAGATCGCGCAGGCTACTACCGAGAATGCATTATCAATCCTGGCGAAATAATATAACTGGACTGCGCATGAGCCTCAGGTTCAGTTAAATTACCCCCAATCACCATGTCATCAACCTGGCGGATAGGACCGCCCGATGAGCTCAAGAGTGATGACAGCGAAGAGGATGAACTGGCACTGGAAGAAGAATAAAAGCCTGAGTCATCGTCATGGCCTCCATCATCATTAAAAGTTCCACCATCATTGGAGAGCATCGTCGGAAGCACACTGGGCACATTATTCATAATATTCTGTTCGGACGTTGCAAACATCCAGCGATTAACACCGTCGTAGATCAGCACCGGTTCACCTTCAGGAGCGGCATCTAATTCACTGATGGTGCCATCCAGATTAAGGCTCCACACCTGAATAACACCGCCTAACCGGATCATAAGACACAAAGGTTTATCAGGTGGATGATCCGACCCCAGCAGGGCTGCCCAGGTCATCAAAATAGTAGGAAGTCCGCCCAGATTACCTTCTGAGAGAAAATCAGCTTCAGCTTCAATATCTGCGGCAATCCAGCTTAAAAGCCTTATCTGAGCATCGGTCAGACTGTTCTGCTCCCAAGCTTTCCATAACTGTCTCAACAGGACAATGACACGCTCCCGATTCAGATAATAAGTGGGCAGGATAGCGTCCAGTGAAATAAATAAACACTCATTACCATGATGGACCTCGTAAAGAGTTAGCCTTAATGGTTCCAACAACATTTTAACAAACGAAAGAAAGCTTTCATGCTCCATCGCGACAAGACTTCTACTGGACATCAAAGATTGGAAGTGATGATGCATACGGCTGCTTAATACTTCTGAATTTAATGAATTCTGTTGAAAAAGACGTGTCAGGGCATAGCCTGAGTTAAAATGATGAAGTTGCAACTGTCGAACCAGGTCTGGCGACCCTGAATCAACAGTTTCTTCTGTCAGCTCAGGAACTTCGTTATTCGCATGCCAATAAAAACAAACGTCCGAAAGGTCAGCATTTCTCCTTCTCCAGGTTTTAAACTGCTCAAACAAAACCCGCAAGATTGCAAACAACTCTTTTGTCGTTCGGTTGCCCAGAAGACAGTTCCGTTGCCACATATTCCAGCTAATTAAATTATCATCACTGTCAAGAAACAGGGCATGATCAATGGAAGCTCGAGCCCCCGGATCATTAACATGAGTACCTTCGATAATAAGAATATCGCAGGTGATACGCCGGGTTTCTTCCGGGCCCAGCTGACCTTCCAGATGACGACAATAAGGGGCATACCGAAAAGAATCACCCCGGGCTATCGCTGCCAGACAGCTATCTCTGAGCTCTGCCCGATACTCCTCACCATTGTTGTTCCCCGATGCGCCATCGCCCAGATGGCTGAACATTTCACGTCTTTCCGCCCGGGAATGCAGAAAAGTATCAATCCCCAGTGTTTCCAGACTGCAGACCCTGCCTGACTGCTCTGACTGAGATCGTTGATAAAGCGCCGAAGAAGTTCGAAGTTCCTGAGTAAATTGATCAAGAAAAGTAGACTTACCGGCTCCGGAAGGCCCATCCAGACCAATAGTAAATGGTCTGAAAGAATCATTTTCTCCTTCCAGATTACCCTGTTGCAGGTTATAGAGATAATCAAGAAAAGCGTTTATCGCCAGAGCTTGAACAATCAAGCCGTGTGATCCTTCAGCAGTAGTCCAGGGGATAGAAACAATAAAAACTATAAATAATGAACGACGTCCCGTTCGAGTAAACTCCTTTATTTTTTTAATGAGCAAAACAGCAACTCCAAGCCAACAAACACGACCTTATCTAAAATAGACTAAACCAATTCATTCTGCCGAAAGGAAGCTGATTTTAATTTATTTATAAATGCACTCTGAAATAAACAAGGCATGGTTTACTATGAAAACACCTCTATTTTTCAGCCTTGAAACTATCTATAGGATCAAGAGTTAAATGGGATCAAGAGTCAAAAACATTTTTGATTCAAACCTGCCCGGGACCTTATTTATTACCTCTTTCATGCTTCTTCAGCGCCTTACGTGCTCTTTGACGTACCATTTTTTGCTTCAGAGCCGAGAGTTTATCGATAAATAATACACCGTCCAGATGGTCGATCTCATGCTGAAAAGCTTCTGAAAGGATACCCTCACCCTCTATCTCGAAAAATTCACCATGACGATCCTGAGCCCTGACTTTGACCCAGCCTGCCCGTTTAACTGCTGCCCAGCAGCCCGGAAGTGACAGACAGCCCATCTCCATTTTCTGCTCACCCGACTTTTCAACAATCTCAGGATTCACAATGACCAGAGGCTGACTTTTATCAGACGTGACATCAATCACCGCCACTCTCATCCCCAGACCAACCTGGGTAGCAGCCAGCCCGGCACCGTTGACGGCATACATAGTTTCCAACATATCATCCACGATTTTCTGAAAACCCGGACCAAAGTCAGTAACAGGAGTGGTGGGAGTTCTTAAAGCGGGGTTGGATTCCGGAACCAGTTCTAAAATCGCCATGGAGTTTCTTCTGTGTATATTTTGTTGGTTGTTACAAAACAACTATAGACAGAAAAAAAGGAGGAAAAAATGGTCGGGGTAGAGAGATTCGAACTCCCGACATCCTGCTCCCAAAGCAGGCGCGCTACCAGACTGCGCTATACCCCGATGCGTTTTGACCAGAAACTATGAAATTTCTGCAAGAATTTGGTCGGGGTAGAGAGATTCGAACTCCCGACATCCTGCTCCCAAAGCAGGCGCGCTACCAGACTGCGCTATACCCCGTTTTCTGTCCAGAAGTCAGGTTACTTCTGCAAGAAACTGGTCGGGGTAGAGAGATTCGAACTCCCGACATCCTGCTCCCAAAGCAGGCGCGCTACCAGACTGCGCTATACCCCGTCTCTATCTCGTGACAGGCTTTTCAGGCCTCGTCACGGAACGGCGGCTAATCTACCAAAATGATTCGCCTTTGACAAAAGTATTTGCCAGAAAACTTCAACCGGCTAAAAAACAATCACCTAAAACCTTGCACAGGAAGGAACTCTTTTAATGCAAAATGCCATCCACAACCCTCGAAGGATGTCTATCTGAATGCATCATCGTGGTCATCTTTCACGCAGTTTTCGACAATCTTTTAGAGTGTCGGAAATCATGAAAGCGAGCTCCAGCGCCTGATCAGCATTCAGTCTTGGATCACAGTGAGTATGATAGCGATTACCCAGAGAGTCTTCGGTCACTGCACGGGAACCACCAATGCACTCGGTTACCTTCTGACCGGTCATTTCAAAGTGAACACCACCCGCATAGGTTCCTTCTGCCTGGTGAACCGCGAAGAACTGCTTCACCTCACGCAGAATTCGACTGACCTCACGCGTCTTATAACCGTTGGAGGCCTTGAATGTGTTACCGTGCATTGGATCACAGCTCCACAGCACCTGACGCCCTTCCCTCTCGACAGCACGAATCAGCTCTGGCAGGTATTTTTCAACATTGTCTGCGCCCATGCGCACAATCACATTCAGACGACCAGCTTCGTTGTCCGGGTTGATCAGATCAATCAGGCGAATCAGATCTTCCGGAGGCATGGTTGGACCCGCCTTCAGACCAATCGGGTTACTAATACCCCGAACGAATTCAACGTGACCACCTTCAACCTGACGAGTTCTGTCGCCTACCCAGAGCATATGTGCCGAGCAGTCATACCAGTGACCGGAAAGGCTGTCCTGACGAGTCATGGCCTGCTCATAGGGCAGCAACAGAGCTTCATGGGAGGTATAGAAGTCCGTTTCGCTGATCACTCTGGAATGCTCGGAAGAAATACCGCAGGCCCTCATGAAATCAAGTGCTTCATCAATCCGATCAGCCAGATGACTGTATTGCTCAGACTGCGGACTGCTGGCGACAAAATCCAGATTCCAGGCATGAACCTGTTCCAGAGATGCAAGTCCACCCTGGGCAAAAGCCCTGAGCAGGTTCAGAGTCGATGATGCCTGATGATAGGCCTTAAGCATTCTCTCGGGGTCAGGAATTCTGGATTCAACTGTGGCATCCATGGCATTAATGATGTCGCCACGATAAATCGGCAGCTCAACACCCTCTATGACTTCGGTACCAGACGAACGGGGCTTGGCAAACTGGCCAGCCATTCTGCCTACTTTAATGACAGGACAACTGGCGCCAAATGTCAGCACAACGGCCATCTGCATCAGGACTTTGAAGGTATCCCGTATATTATCTGCTGAGAACTCCAGAAAGCTCTCGGCACAGTCACCGCCTTGCAATAGAAATGCTTTGCCCTCGGTAGCAGCTGCCAACTTCTGTCGCAACGCTCTCACCTCACCGGCAAAGACCAGCGGCGGCATGCGGTGCAACTGTTGCTCCACCTGTTTAAGGTGATCTTGATCGGGGTATTCCGGCAGCTGGATGACAGGCATTTCTCTCCAGCTATCAACTTGCCATTGATTCATTTACTCTCTCGGGGCGTCGTATTGCTTCATGAACATAACAGGTCATTTTACATGAAAGCACTGGATAAAGCCTAACCTGTTCCAAACCTTTATCAAAAAGAGTAGCCTGTTTTTTGCTTTCAGCCTTTCAACAAAAAGCCTTTACACACAATTGAAAAATTTGGTATACAATGCACTGGAAATTTAGCCAAATGCATTAACAACCATGAATTCCACACTATCCATGACCAAAACCATTATGAAACGCGGCATTATTATGTGCTGCGGGGTCTGTCGTGGATAGCTTAAAAGCAGAAAACACAGCCCCCGCACCAAGAGAAGGTCCGGGGGCTTTTTTTTGCCACTGCGAAATAAAGCGTCACGAAAAAAAGGAGAAGACAGTGAGCGAGCTCAAACTCAGACTGGTCACGACAGGTAGCCTCGACAGCCTTGAGAAAGTATTGAATTCCAGTGCAGAAGACGGCCTCAAGATCAGCAACTTTTCTGCTGAGCTGGTTCCGGAGCGAGGCCATTACGAAGTCAAAATGTCTGTCTCAGGCTTTACCAGCCAGAACCAGGTCGTCAGTAAGCTGGCTATGGAGAAAGATATTCGCGAGCTGACGCCGCTGCGCAGATGATCCAGCAGCCTGTCAAGCTGAGGTTCTTTTGAAGCTTGTTTGCGGTTGATGTTTCCTGCAGTCATTGCCTGCTGCAGGAAACGCAGGCTCATAATCAGAGCTGACCCATTACATAATTGAGACCGCCGACAATGGCTGCTACCTGGGCATCATTACACTCTTCGTCAGTCACTTTTGGGCTGTCAGGGTAAACTTCAGTCGTCGTGCCAAACTTGCAGTCTGTGATACCACCACAAAGACCCAGCTTTTTCATTGGGTAGTGGATCACACCTTCCTGAATCACCGGCGAGCCAATAATTTTCCCCTGATCGTCTGCAGGTGCAATGTGCGTTACCAGTCTGACAGAATTAATCACTGCCTTCTGGAATTCGGGAACAGGGTTTTCAGTATCACCCACTGTGTAGAAACCATCAGGTATTCCTTCCTTCACGTAGCCTTTGCCATCCCTTGCTGCCAGGGCAGGACGAAATTCAGTTTCATCCGTATCCGTAGTTTCATGCAGATCGATATGAATCAATACTTCCTGTTCCAAACCTGCCACCAGCTTCATCAAGTTGGTAGACTCTTCTGCCGGGCTGTCTTTGTAGAAGGAACGGTTAGGATCAATGGCATTGGGATTCCAGCGATTGATGGTTTCATAACCCCAGGGGCTGATGCAGGGCGCCACCAGGATATTGAACTGGCTTATAAAGTTCTGAGCCTCAACTTCCAGAAATTTTAATGCACCGTGGACGCCACTGGTTTCATACCCGTGGACTCCACCGGTCACCAAAACAACGGGCTTATCAGTATTCCAGTTTCGACTCTTGATGGCATACAAAGGAAAACGCTCAACATCATAGGAAAGGGCACCATACCGCTCAACATCATAACGCTCTTTCAAAGCCATTATTTTAGGCACAACTTCCTTTTGGTATTCACGCTTGATGGTTGCTTGTTCAAACCAGGCTTTACGCTCTTCCTTGCCCCAAACTTGACCAGGAGTACCAATCGGGAATCTATAACTGCTGCCCATCTCTCTGCCCTTAATGCATTCACTAAAAAGGAGCAGAGTATACAGAGTTGTTTGCTTAGTCGCTTGTGATGGGAACATCCAGTCCAAAAGACACTGGGTTTAACTCAAACCGGTTGCTACCGGCCTGCAGTCATCGGTAATCCACTCACTCCATGAACCCGGAAAAAGTTTGGCAGCCGACATACCGGCGTATTCCATTGCCAAAAGGTTATGACAGGCAGTAACGCCCGAGCCACAATAAAACACAGGCTCCAGCCCATCGACCATCAGAACTCCCAGCTGTTTTCGTAACTGCTCTACAGAAAGAAAAGCACCTGAATTATCCATATTGGCAGTGAATGGATAACAGATTGCCCCGGGAATATGACCTGCTTTACTGTCAAGAGGCTCCGATTCGCCGGCAAAACGCTCGGGAGCACGGGCATCAATTAAACGAAAAACTGGACTTTGCAACTGTTCCATAACCTCACTGGCAGAGACTGTCATGCTGTGATTAACATCGGCCATAAAGTCAGAGGGGGTGATAGCAGGTGTTTCAGTCGTTACAGGATAACAGCCAGCAGACCATCTCTTGAAACCACCATGCAAAACCTGAACAGGTTTCACGCCAACCCAGCGTAATTGCCACCATGCACGGGCAGCCTTAGCATGATTACCGTCATCATAAACAACCACATGGGTGGTTTCGCTGATGCCCAGGGTTCTCAAATGTTCAGCAAACACCTCTGCCTCCGGCAGAGGATGCCTGCCGGTTTTCCCGGGAACCACTGGAGCAGAAAGATCTTTCTCGAGATCGATGTATCGAGAGCCGGGGATATGTCCCTGACGGTAAAGCGTCTGTCCCAGTTTGGGGTCGGCAAGACTGAAGCGGGCATCAAGCACAACAACCCCGGGGTCGGTTAGCAGGGTTGCCAGGGTTTCGGGTTCTAAGAAAGGTGACATCTTATAAATCCATCTCAACTTTTAGGGAGATGCTCAAACATCTCGGTGAGAAGACTTCACTGAGGTTCTGGATTATTACTGATCACTTCAGGGGCTGGGTGAAAACCCTGAGTGGAGATTCAGGGTTACTACCCGACTGTCCATGGTAGGTTCACATCCGTGTGAATTTGCTGTCCATGCATCTTCAACATATCAACCTGCTGAAGAGCAGAATGCAGGAAGAAAGCACCAGACTTTGTAAGACATTTCCTACAATTTTGTAATCAATCAATAAGCCCCGGTAAATAATCGTTATATCTCAGTGATCCGGCTCATTCAGCTCGCTCTGATCTACCACTTCGTCGTTGATCAGAACCTTTTCAGACAAAATGTCGCTGATATCCTCAGCTTCATCATCAATAATAATCCGTGTCACATCACCATTGCGCAACGAGAAATCATCGTTTTCTTCAGGTGTCCTGATTTCTGCCTCAGGCTGAGAGGGAGTCTCAACAAGCACATCGTTACTATCTACCTGCCGAGGTTCATCAGCGGGTTGCATCAGATAAAGCCCTGCGGCAACGGCCAGAATTCCAAAGCCAAATACCAGGGCAATCAGATGTTCCTTTCTCATAGCTACTCCATCACAGGGTCTGTGTATGATCTCAAAATCCGGACTATACCGTATCAGACGACAGGACATTGGTCATGCTTCTGTACCCCGAACTGACAGAATGCCCCAAGTGACTTCTCCCCGCCCTGTCGAGGGTTTACAGCTTTTTTGCTAAAAAATTCTAATGAAGGCAAGGATTCACGCAATCCTGAGTCGGTCCTTCAAAACTCTGACCGCAACTTGCTTTTTCAGAGACACCATACCACTATGGTGTAGAACTTTGCTCAATTTGTGGTCACAAGCACGAGTCAGGAGTGCTCTGTCAAACACCAAGAAAAAAGGCATTTTACTGTAGAACAACCTTTATCTTTTCCTGCAGCTTAGTGAATTGAGCTTCACTGTAAAGAGTGTCAAGCCGATAAATAATAACAATTAAACGTTGCCATGAGTCCGATGTATTGCTCCCCGTTCAAGGATGAAGAGCGAAACTCATGACCCTATAAATTATCGAGCCGGAGACAAAATGCCCTCTAACAACTTTTTACTAAGCTGTGTGGTGCCGGTTTTCAATGAAAGTCCGGTCATTGGTCGGTTCATGGAAGCACTGATTAAACAGCTTGAAGAGATCACCGTGCGTCTTGAAATTATTGTGGTGGATGATGGCAGCACCGACAAAACGGTCGAACTGGTCGAACCTTTCTGTGATGACGAGAGGATCAAGCTGATTGAGTTATCCAGAAACTTCGGCAAGGAGACCGCATTGACTGCCGGAATTGATGCTACTTCCGGTGACGCTGTGGTTTTGATCGACGCAGACTTTCAGCACCCTCTGGAAATGATCCCTGTTTTTGTTGATTACTGGCGACAGGGTTACCAGATGGTCTACGGCGTCCGTCAAGACAGGGAAAATGAATCTTTCCTGAAAAAGAAAGGCGCACAAGTTTTCTATCGAATCATGCACTCCAGCACAGGCATTGATGTACCGGCTCACGCAGGCGACTTCCGGCTACTGGACAAGGTAGTGGTCGATGCCCTCAGAGCAATGCCTGAACGCAGTCGCTTTATGAAAGGTATCTATGCCTGGGTAGGTTATAAGAGTATCGGTCTGCCCTTTCAGGTTAGAAACCGGCTGGCGGGGCAATCCGGCTGGGGTTATGGCAAACTGACCAGTCTGGCTCTTTCGGGCATTACAGCATTCACTACTTTGCCACTGAGGATTGTCGGTGGGCTCGGACTGATTATTTCATTCATCTCGGTGTTTTACGCACTCTTTATCATCTTTCGAACCCTTGTTCTCGGCGCCCCCCTGCCGGGCTGGCCCACGGTCATTGTTGCCATCACCTTTATTGGCGGCATACAGCTTTTGTCTCTCTGGTTACTGGGTGAGTACGTTGCCGGTATTTTCTGTGAAGTAAAAAAACGCCCCAAATACTTGATACAGAGACAACTGGGATTCAAAAATCAGAAGGATAGTAATGCAGCCGATTAAGTTTATTGTGACCGGCAGTACTGCTGCAGCTATTCACCTTTCTGTCCTCTGGCTTCTGGTAGACCTGACTCAAGTGAACCCGCTAATGGCCAACCCTGCCGCTTTCATTCTGGCTTTTATCGTCAGCTATCTTGGTCATTCATTGTGGACTTTTAATCACAAGCAACATGTACTTCGCAACACTCTGGTGAAATTCCTGCTGGTTCAATTGCTATGCAGTTTTGTGCTCAATCAGGGGCTTTATACCCTGCTGTTAACCTACACCGGTTTAAATTATCTAATGGCCAGTTTTATCGTCCTGGCAACGATCCCCCTGATCACTTATACCCTGAGCAAATACTGGGCCTTTAAATGAAAAGAATAACACTGTGCGCAGATGATTACGGGATTCACACCGGGGTATCGGAAGCTATTCTGGAACTGGCCATTCTGGGCAGAATTCAGGCCACCAGTTGTCTGGTCACTGGCCCGGACTGGATAAAACAGGCAAACAACCTGACGACCATTCAGGAAAAGATTGATATTGGCTTGCATCTTAATTTAACTGAAGGCAAAGGCCTCAGTTCCGCCTATGTGGACGGGCTCCCCAGCCTGAATCAGGTTTTAATCAAGAGCCATCTTCACCTATTAGACCGGACCGCGCTGCTGGAGGAAGTCACGGCACAATATCAGTATTTTGTCGACGCTACCGGTAAAGCCCCCGACTTTGTTGATGGCCATCAGCACGTACACCATCTGCCCATGATACGTGAAGCCCTGTTATCGGTAATACGCGCCTTTAGGCCCGAGCCTTCTTTCTGGGTGAGAAGCGTTACCCCCATCATCCGTCATGGTGGTGGCCTGAAAAGCTATATTATTGAAGGTTCCGGCAGTAAGAGTCTGACCTGCGAATTGATCAACCAGAGTATCAATACCAATACTTCCTTTGCTGGCGTCTATTCACTGAAACCGAAAGAAAACTATTCTACCCTGATGAAGGCATGGCTCTCTGATTCATACGACAAAGGGCTGATTATGTGTCACCCGGGTAAAACTGCCGACCACATCAATCTGGATCACCCTCAAGCCAGGCAGTTGGAATTTGATTATTTATCGAGCCAAAGATTTTTAGACGACTGTCATCAAACAGGAGTTGATCTGTGCAGAATGAAGCAATGATTGCCGAGCCTTCACCCTCTTCAGTGGTCATTAAGCACCCTTTTCGCTGGCTCAGTCTGATCTGCCTTTTTCAGTTGTTTTTCTGGACCCTGGGCCCCTGGTTGGTCAGAAACACGCTGCACTCTGACACACTAGAAGGCATTGCCTGGGGTAATCTCTGGCAGTGGGGGTATGAAAAACATCCACCACTGGCAGCCTGGAGTGCCGCTTTTTTTTCAAACTTGAGTGCTACCAGCGACTGGCCAGTCTATCTCTTTGCCCAAGTCACTGTGGTCATTGCTTTTGTTGCTGTCTGGCGTCTGGCCAGAGAATATTTAACCGAAGCTGGTGCCCTGTTGGCAGTCTTTCTGTTACAAGGCATTCTCTTTTACAGTAACCGGGTTGAAAGACTGACACCGGATACGCTTCAGCATCCAATCTGGGCTTTACTTGCCCTGACTTTTTATTTCGCAGTGACCCGTCAGTCCCTGACTTATTGGCTGCTGAGCGGAGTCATGTCAGGGCTGGCCATTCTGACTAAATATCAGGTGGCCGTTTTGTTTACGCCCCTGTTTATTGTTCTTTTAATCACCCACGAGGGCAGACTCGCACTTTCCTCCATTGGCCCATGGCTGGGTGGGCTTCTCGCACTGGCTATCGCCTCCCCCCATTTTTACTGGCTATGGGACAATGACTTTGCTGCAGTGAGCTATCTGGGAGAAAACTACGTTGAAAGTGAGCGTTATGGAACCGGTACAAACTGGGACCATCTGATATTTCCTCTGAACTTTATCAGGAATAATCTGGGCAATGTTTTAGTATTTTTTCTTTTAATGATCCCCCTTTTCAAAGCTCCCAGACTCCCTATCCTTTATGATCGTTTCAAAAAAGTTTTTCTAATCGCCATTGCGACAGGTCCATTTGCTTGTACACTCTTGTTTGGACTGGTCACCGGCGAGAAGCTCGTACCCCGCTGGGCTACCCCCTACTTCGTCTGGCTGCCCCTGCTGGTGCTGGTCTGGACTCGTCCATTGATCGATTACCCGCGTTTCAAAAGAGTGGTGTTCTGGTGTTTATTCACCGGGTTATTGTTTGTTTCATTGAGATGCAGCTACCTGCTGTTCAAACCTGTCTTTGATGAGGATTACTGGGATTCAGTGGAGTTCGTGCCTCTCAGGGCCCAAATGCTAAAAGCTGAGGAGTTGTGGGCATTTCATCAGGAAGATCACACTGAAAACGAAAGTTACATCCCTTATCTGGGCGGGCTTCATTACCACGTTGCTGAACTGATGGCGTACAGCCAGAATCAAAAAACCATTCCATTTTTTGGACTTAATCCGGCAGAAAGCCTCTGGATGAAAGAAGAAGATTTCCGCAAAAAAGGCGGAATCATTGTCATGACGGATGGCAAGCGATACTCAAAGGAAGTCAGGCAAAGGCTTGAAAAGAACTATCCTCAGGCTGAATTCCTGGGGCTGTTTGAATTCGAGCCCGTGACTAAAGTAAAGGTGAATAACAAGCCCAAACTGTTTGTGGAGTATTACCTTTTAAGACCTCAAAAGACCCCAGATACTCTGGCGGAGGGCATTAATTAAGCCGATCCGCCTTTTTCTCACTGAACCTTAACAACCCGGCTGGCAGTGCCCTGGGTAAGGATTTTTACTTTATCGCCAGCAGCGAAGCTAACGGCCGGATCAGCCTGTTGAACAACTGAAACATAAGAGCCGTCATCCAGCCTGACTGTTAGTTCAACACCCTGCTTGGAGGTAATTTTCTTCTCGGCCATATTGCCCAAAACGCCACCGGCAACGGCTCCAGCCACTGCTGCAATAGCGCTTTCGCGCTGACCACCAATACTGGAAGCTGCAATACCACCTGCTGCTGCCCCTGCCAGAGTGCCGACCTCACCCTGGCTGCCTTCCAGTTTAACCAGTCTGGATTCAGCGACAGTACCAAACCGGACTGTCTGCATTTGCCGAGCTTCAGAAGCAGAATAAGTAGTCCCTGTCTGATCGGTCGTACAGCCAGCCATAGAAAGAGAAAGCAGCAAGACGGTCCCTGCCTGTTTGATCCTATTGTTCATAAATATGCCTCCTGTTAGGTTTAATTCCAGTTTCCTGTCCAGTTTAGACTGTGTTAGGGCGACAAAATTCCCCACTAATGCACTGATTTGGAAAGCCCTCTGATTTCTTCGCGAATGGCAGGATCACCCACTCTCTCGGTGATCGATTCGACCCATTCTGTTTTATAACCGCGAACACCCACGTTCTGCTCCTGGACTTCCAGGTTACCGCTCTCCTGAAGAATCGTCTGGAACAAGGCTCTGTCAGCAGGGTCCACAATAGGTCCCGGTTCGGGCACCTCACCGGTTTCCGGATTAATCCTGGCCGCCAGAAACTTGATTTCGGCATCGAGCATTCCGGTTCTGTCTTTACCGCTTTTGCAATTGGATAATGGCACAGCACCTACCATGTGAGTCAACAGGGCCACTCTGGTGGCCAGCTTATAGGCATCATGATGATGGTGATAATGGCTACCTTTTTTATAGATCGCTTTAATCTGAGTGGTCAGATCCATTACTGATCGATCATGCCTGGTTAACTGATCCAGCTGGGCATTCAGTTCAGAAACTTTTTCCCCGTTGCCGGCTTCTTCGGCGTCCCTGATCTGCGTCCTGATTTCCTCACCTTTCTTTGAGGTGCCGCTGAGAAATTCACCCGCCATACCGCCCGGGATGCTGCCCTTACCCGGTTTTCCTACCAGCATTCCCATAGCCGGATCGTTCATTTTTTTCTGGAAAGATCTTCCACCTGTTACCAGAGAGGCGCTTCCAACCCCACCCCAGTTCACAGGAATATTAAAGCGTGCCTGTTTGAAATTAAGTTTGATTGTCCGGCTCTGTCCATCAGATCCCGGAAGTTCCATCGTGATAGGCTGTTTGGCAGGGTCAGTAAAGTAATTGAAAGCTTCATTCTGAGCTTTCTGCATTTTTCTCTCTTTTCCGGAACCCAGACCTGTCGTGACCATAGAGGTGGACGTCATAGCAAGTGTTGGGACTGGCCCTCCCTGTGACGCTATCAGAGCTTGCTCAAAAATATCTGGCCGGGTTGCCAGAGCCGAAAGCAAGATTTCTCTGGCCTTGACTTTTCCACCTTCAGCCTTTAGATCGGGATCCCAGTCAACGCCATAAGGATCGGCAATGCCATGCCTTATGCCTGTGTAGACATTACTGTTATTAATAGAAAAATCGCTGCGATTCAGGTTAGTAGCATGATAGGTGTTGGTCGAATCGATCCCGCTGACGCCATAACCTGCATAGTCAGTTTCATACAAACGAGAAACCTCTCCCCTTAACGACTCTGGTACTTTGATTTCAGCCGCAGGTTGCTGTCTGGAAGCAAACTCAACTCCAGCCTGAGAAAAAGATTTTTCTATCGTTTTCCAGGGACGAAAATTTAACTGATCGATTAAAGCCTCCTCGAAATCTCTGGCCACGGTTTGCTTATCGACGCCTGCCGAAACCAGGGCGTCCTGCAGAATTTTCGGGTAGTGCTCTTTGGCCTTGCGCATCTCTTCCCTGTTGACGGGTTCATCGCCCTTAAGCTGGACGGTTTGCTGGAGTCTTCTCAACTCATTCAATAGCTGACGATCGAGCTTGGTCAGACGTTCTGCATCCTCTGTACGTCCTTCTCTCAGAGCCGATTGTGATTCATTCTTCAGAACTTCTCTGGCTGAATCAAACTGCAGCTTCTGTAACTTGAACAACTCTTTGTGGTCGTGAGTACTTCCGGGAACGACCGCTTCAGAATCGGATACAGGTATCTGGTTATGATCTGAGAGTGTCTGGGACTCCCTGCTTTCATTCAGGTGCACCTTTAACACTTCTCTGGCAACCTCCCTGTCTACATTCCTCAGAGATAATTCACTGAGGAGCTTACCTGGAAGCTTCCGCAGATCTTCCACCATCTTTTCTGTCACGGGTTCATAGTTCTGATGAATCTTTTGCTCATGCTGCTCGATGAACTCTTTCATTGCCAGAATAAGCTCGCCACCATCAGACTGAAGCCGGGCTTCAATGAGAACGTCCTGAGCTACAGAAATAGCTGCTCTTTCGAATTGATTTCTGGCCTGCCGATAAGCCCTCTGAACTTCAGGACTGTCACCCTTACCCATTTTTACCTCGGCGAAGACATCTCCAACCTCTCTGAAAATATCCTTTTCCTGAGCCTGAGATTGAATATTGCCAGACATCATCTTCGGCACAGGCTGACTGAATGCAGTGATTTGTCTCTGCTCTATGGGGATATTACGAAGTTCCCGGTTACCTCGTCCTGGCAACTTTTTCAGAACATTCTTAATGGCTTTGATGAACCTGTTCTGGCGGCTGCTGTGCCTCGCCTCCTGCGCTTCCCCGATATCGGGAGTTGCCACTTGAGGGCTAACCGGTGTGGGCTGGATGCCCGATGGAAGTTTGCTGCCATCCATAGCTATGATTCCTCAGTCAGGGATAAATTCCGGTCCCAGTCCTATCTCCCAGAAAAAGACCGTGACCACTTTCATAAAGACCAGTACAACCAGTGCTGCACAGACAATCGAGCTGGCATAAAGAAAACCTCGCTCTTCCGGTATTTTCATAAAAAGCGGGACTCCCAGATACAGCAACCAGATTGACCAGCCTATAGCAGTCAGAATCAGCAGCATGGTGATCGGGATAGGGGGGTAAAGACCACCAATACCGGTGAGACAAAGAGGAAAAGAGACATAAATCGCGAAGCAGATGCAGTCCATGTAACTTCTGCCACTGCCATAGGTTTCTTCCATCCAGTGAGTAAAAAAGCCCATCATGACGAGAGCCAAAAAAATAGCCACCCAGGCAATAAGAGCCATTATAAGGGCACTCAATGAAGAAACTTTGACGTGAGCTATACCTGAGGCCGACCAACCTAAGTAAACTGCGCCAAAATATGAACAGATTCCGGGCAGTGAAGAAAGAATCGGTAAATCCCTCAGCACCGCCACAGGGGCTGTCTGATCAAATCGGGTGCGAATCTGTGTCCATTCATGCCTGGGATTAAAGAACAGATCTGGAATATGATTTAGTAGCATTAGCTAGAAGCCTTTGACATCCTATTAGAAGAATAGCCAAAGGTTGAGCCTGTAACCGGTCATCGGTAGCTATTCACACCCTGAATGGTGACATTTGTAATAGTTTGATAGGTAGAATTTCATATTGCCGGAAGCTCTAAGCAGGAACAGACTAACCCTGATATTTTGAGGTGGCAATTAATCAGACTAACCATCTCTTGTTGCCGATATTCCTTATTAGTGGTGATACATCAATGGCACTGGATAATACTGATCTGAACGAATACCGCATCGAGCATGATCTGCTGGGTGAAGCCCCTGTACCCCAGGAGGCATACTATGGCATCCAGACTCAGCGAGCCCTGGAAAACTTCAACATTTCCGGTGTCACTCTGAACCACTTCTCAAACATTCCAAAAGCCCTGGCCATGGTTAAGAAATCCTGTGCACTGGCCAACCGTGATCTGGGAATGCTGGATGCCGCCAAGGCTGATGCCATCGCGGACGCCTGTGACGAGATTATCGCCGGAAAACTGCATGACCAATTCTCCGTTGACATGATTCAGGGTGGTGCCGGAACCTCCACCAATATGAATGCCAACGAAGTGATTGCCAACCGCGCACTGGAGCTGATGGGTTACCGTCGTGGTCAATATGAGCACCTGCACCCAAACACCCACGTTAACATGGCACAGTCTACCAATGACGTTTATCCAACGGCTATGCGTCTGTCCATGGTATTGAAGCACAATGAACTGGTTGTAGCCGCCAAGAGCCTGAAGAATGCCTGTGATGTTAAAGCAGAAGAGTTCAAAGACGTTCTGAAAATGGGTCGTACCCAGCTGCAGGATGCTGTACCTATGACTCTGGGTCAGGAATTCCGAGCTTTCTCAACCACTATTGGTGAAGACATTGATCGCATCAAGGATATGGCCAAGCTACTGTGCGAAGTCAACCTGGGCGGTACTGCCATCGGTACAGGTATCACCGCCGACAACCGTTACGCACCTCTGGCGGTTAAATACCTGTCTGAAATTTCCGGCCAGAATATGATCCTGGCGGGTGACCTGGTAGAAGCCACCTCCGACATGGGCGCTTTTGTTATCTTCTCCAGCGCCCTGAAGCGAATGGCCGTCAAGCTGTCCAAGATGAGTAATGACCTGCGTCTGCTCTCTTCCGGCCCCCTGTGCGGCTTTAATGACATCAATCTGCCTGAAATGCAGCCAGGTTCCTCCATCATGCCAGGTAAAGTTAACCCGGTCATTCCTGAGGCCATGAGCCAGATCGCTTTCCACGTTATCGGAAACGACTTGGTAGTGACCATGGCTTCAGAAGCAGCCCAGCTGCAGCTTAACTACGCAGAGCCAGTACTTGTTTACAAGATTCTGGAATCCATCCAGCAGCTCACCAACGGTATGTTCATGCTGTCTGATCGCTGCGTTAAAGGCATTACAGCTAACAGAGACGTATGTATGGATTATGTCTACAACTCTGTTGGCCTGGTAACCGCTCTGAACCCCTACCTGGGTTACGAAAACTCCAGCCGCATTGCCAAAACCGCCTTGAAGACCGGTCGTCGTGTAGTAGATCTGGTTAAGGAAGAAGGCTTGCTGACGGATGAGCAACTGGCGGAAATCCTTAAGCCAGAAAACATGATCGCGCCACTGGACCTGAGCAATAAGGTACACTGATCGTTAAAATCAGTCGTATATAATGACGTCTGGCGTATAAAGAACCGCACTACTGCAGGTGCGGTTCTTTTATCGTCCCTTTGTCCTCGGAAGCTGTTGGGAGATTAAGACCAACAGGGATTTTACCGCCCAAAACCTGCCCTTCTGCATACTTACCCACATTTAATAAACATTTACAGTAGTTTTACCACTTGGAATGTATAATTTTTTCATTAACATTGCGTATTCCGTTAGGCGACCAGTAGAAAGCGAAATTATCTGAACCATTCAAACGTAATTACGACTTGGAAATATCGGACATCGAATAACCAAGCTCAGTATACTGGGTTGTAGTTTGCAAAAAGCTGTCCAGCAAAATCCAGGCAGAACAGCCCACTCAGTGTAAGTTGAAAAAGAGGCATCAAGCGTTACAAGAAACAGCCCGCGCGGAGCATAGCTACTTCGAGGTGTTGTTACTTCAGTGCATTGTTACAAACCTCTGCTACACTGAGATCGAATTCCACAGCCGTTAAGCATGTAAAAAAATGAATGACGTGGTTCTATCTTCGCAAATTTTCTCCGGCCTGACGGCGTTTGATTATTAAATCCGTTTACGGCAACTTTTATACAGTTACAGTGGAGTCGTTATGCAGCAACAGGATATGAAGCAGGAGCCCACCGTTTTCATCATCGACGATGACGAGGCTGTTCGTGATTCGCTGAAAATGCTGATGAAATCTGTTGGACAGACAGTAGAAGCTTTCTTTTCCCCAGCCGAATTTCTGGAAGTCTACGATGAAAACCGTCCGGGATGTATCGTTCTGGACATTCGTATGCCGGGAATGAGTGGGCTTGAGCTACAGAGCAAGCTCAACGAAATGCACTGCATTCTGCCTATTATTTTTATTACCGGACACGGCGATGTGCCTATGGCCGTTCAGGCTATCAAGGATGGTGCAATGAACTTTATCCAGAAACCGTTCCGCGACCAGGAGCTTCTGGATCTGATTAATGACGCCTTGAAACTTGATGCGCAACAACGTCGTGAGCTGCTTGAGCACAAAGAAATCCTTCGTCGTCTTTCCACGCTGACAGACCGTGAGCGTGAAGTTCTTCACCATGTTGTTGAAGGCAAGGCGAACAAGGTGATCGCTGCTGACATCAATCTGAGCCAGAGAACGGTAGAAATCCATCGCTCTCGTGTGATGGAAAAAATGGGCACCAAATCCCTGGCCCACTTGGTTCGACAGGTTATGCAGGTTAAAGAGCACCTGGAAGGTGAATTTTACTTCAAGGTCTGATCTCTATCCGGGGCGCCTTTATGAATGACGCCCCGGTTCATTAATCTCTCCCTGGTAGTGGTCAGCACACAGTCTTGTCAGTCCATAACACGCTAGCCCTGCTCCTCACAATTATCTCTAGATTCCCTGCGAAGCCTTGCGCCACCTTTTAAGTAGTCCCCGTACAACGTCTAGTACATCCCTCCATTCAGCAATTCTTAGACTAATCCTAAACTCCTAATACGCTATGAGAGAGCTGAGGGCAGAAGTCGATTTTTCTTAAATGAACGAGACTATTTTTGGCTACCAACGGGTAACTGAATACTTTATTAATAAAAAATCGATCATTTCAGAAAAATCATCTACTTTATGGCAACTAAAGTTTTTCTTTCATTGCAGATAACGCTCTGCTGGATGTAGATGCCCTGTGTTAAGAGAGCAGGTCATTTTTTCAGAGCATGAGTACAACAGAGTTCCCATTTTCTGGCAGGATACCCGATTACCCTGCGGAAGCTGGCGTCTCGGCAAAAGACACAAGTATTGTTATTGAATTGACCATCAAGGCTGCCCCTATGAGCTTGGCAACAAAAGCTACTGTGTATCTATTGGAACAGGATACAAATGTTACCGACACCATCCGCGGCCTGTGTGATGAGAAGTCTATGTTACTCAAATGCTTCAGCAACAGCAGTGAACTGTTGATGGCGATGCAGGCCATAAAGCCTGATTGCATCATTGCTGAGAATGAGAAAGAAAGTAAAGAAGCTATAAAGCTTCTGGAGGCCCTGAACGAAGGTGAACATGATATTCCTGTGATCGTTCTGGGACACCATAATGATGTCCACACTGCCGTCGCGGCCATTAAGGCAGGCGCAGTCGACTACATCGAAAAGCCCGTTATTTATGGCCGACTGGCTGAGCACTTTAACCAGGTGATCGGCGGGGGGGGTGCAGCTGCAGTTTGATTCATTTCAACTCACAGAGGATTCCAGCCCCCTGACGTAACCGGCCAGCTCATCAAGCAGAGCCTGCTGTGCGACAGAAGCCATCCCCTGGGCTTCATCCATGGCCTGCCAGAACGAGCCAAAGCCGAGAATCCGGTCGTCACCGTCAGACAGTCTCAGCTTTCGATAAGATTCCCAGGTTTCCAACTCTTCGACATCCAGTGTCTCTGGATAATGTCGTGCCCGGTAACGAAACAACATGTCATCCAATCGCGCATCATCGAAAGAAAAGCCCAGTCTCGCCAGACAGGGAGGCTCCGAAGATCTGATCACCTGCATTCGCTCTTTATCTTCATCAGAGAAAAAACCACCTGTGTAGATCATCTGATCCGGATCGCTGGAAGTGCTTTCTGGCACAGAGTCAAATACCCGCTGAACCTTCTGCATCACTTGTGGATGTTGCAGCAGCCATTCCCTGTGACTGGAACACGCATTCAGATCTATCCCCAGTCGCTGCTGATCCTCAGACCTGAGTACCTTCAAGGGAGCCACTACCGGGCATTTATTGATATGCACCACTTTCAGAGCAATCCTTTCCTGCCCTTCTCTGGCAGGTGAGAATAAACGCGCCTGTAACTCTTCCACCGACAGGTCCATCAGAACTTCAGGGTCAACAGACAAGTCGTAAACCACCACCCCATTGCGATTAACGGGATGCATGGCAACAGGCATCACGACAGCAAGACAGTGCTTCTGGGCACCAAACATACCGGAGACATGGACAACAGCCTCTTTTTTCATCAGATTCAGCTGCTGGGAAACGTTTCTCTTATTGCGAAGATTCAAGATAAAGTTGAAGACTCGGGGTTGTCGGTCACGTATTAAACGCGCCATCGCTATAGTTGCTCTCACATCAGACAAAGCGTCATGAGCATCGCCATGTTCAATCCCGTTTGCCCGGGTCAGTTCTTCCAGCTTATAACTGTTAAAACCATCTTCTCTTTTGGGCCAGACAATACCTTCAGGCCTCAGGGCAGCTGTCAGCCTCACCAGATCGATGAGATCCCAGCGACTGTTTCCGTTCTGCCACTCCCTGGCGTAGGGATCATAAAAGTTTCGATATAGGCTGTTACGAGTCACTTCATCATCAAAGCGAATGGAGTTGTAGCCTGCGGCACAGGTTCCGGGCTCCACCAGCTCGGCATGAATCTGACGAATAAACTCCGGCTCAGCCACTCCCCTTTCGTTGACAACCTGTGGTGTCAGACCGGTGACCAGACAGGCCATGGGATGAGCCAGATGATCCGGAGGTAGCTTACAGAAGATATTGAGAGGCTCCCCGATTTCATTCAACTCGGCATCGGTTCTGATACCAGCGAACTGGCAAGGCCAATCCGTCGCAGGATCGGTTCCAAAAGTTTCATAATCGTGCCAGTAAAAACTTCTCAGCATGTTCACTCCTGCCAATTTAATGCAATCTTCCCCTTCAGGGATTCAGTAATTCTGGAAGTAAAGCCCATCCGGTTCACTTCAGGCAATTCAACCTGGATAACAACCTGGTCGGTATAGTCACAATCAATGATCTGTCCTGACAAAGATTCGAGCCAGTGTCGAAAAGCCTGTTCACTGGCATAATCGAGCACTGCGGTTCCGCGAACCATGGGGACACATTCAACCACAGGTAACTGTTCGACGGCGGCCTGAACTGACGCACCATAAGCCCGAACCAATCCTCCGGCTCCCAACCTGGTACCACCAAAGTAGCGTACCACGACGGCAGCGACTTCTCCGATTTGACGATGCTGCAAAACATTTAGCATGGGCTTGCCAGCCGTGCCACCGGGTTCACCGTCATCATCAAATCCCATGACGGTATTCCCCTCGGGAGGGCCCGCTATAAAAGCCAGACAATGATGGGAGGCGTCAGGAAACTGTTTTCTCAGAGATTGCTGGAAGGAGAGTGCTTCGGCTCTTGAGGTCACTCTGGACAGGAAAGTAATAAAACGGCTTCGCTTGACTTCCGTTTCCCGCTCAAAAGAGGTTTCGGGTAAGAGGTCTGGCACCCGATAGCGGCCAGAGGGCTGGCTGGACATTCAATTCTCTTGTTGCACTCAGGGCGATGCGAATGCACAAGATAAAGCAGAAAACAATCAACCCATTGATCGTCGACCGTATTTTCCGCAAAGTCTATGGGCACTCACTGAAAGAAAAGTACTCCTTGAGTACTTCAACCAGATCAATAATATCATGCCCTGCAGTAACAATACTGTAGCCAGAATCAAAAAACTCCGGACCCACGTCAGGCTTGCACCAGTGACACCGGGCATCAAAGTCAATATAGTTTTTCTCTTCATCCGGGCCAGGCAGCTTAATTCTCATACTGTAAACCGCACCAATGAGAACCGGTACCGTACTGATGAGCATCAGACCATTGCTGCTGATATTGCCAATACTTCCCATTTCCTTGAGCGTGTTCCTGTTGTAAACGGTCAAATAATCATTCAACTGGTGACGCTTGATGCTGCGACGCTCCTTGCCGCGTGGGACCATAGACATAATCTGTATTCCTTTACTGCCCTATCTGTAAAAATTTAAACCAGAACCTTGTACAACTTGCTCTGCCTTAACTCACTCTGTTTCAGCATTAACTCCTGCTCTCGCTCTGTGATCTTTTTTTGTTCCCTGGCAAAGGCATCAAACTGCTGCATTAATGCTCTTTCCACTTCATCCACACAGTCCTTGAACTCGTTTTTGACCGGGTGCTGGCACAATTTGACGGCACGATCCAGCTCAGCCTGCCGCTTACTGAGGGAAGCAGCCTGGGTCTGCAAGCTGTTCAACTGAGCTTTGTTGGATATATAACCGTCTTTAATCTTGAAATGACCTTCGGCCTTATCGCAATCCATAACGTTCTGACTGGTATTCCCAATCAGCGTCCACTGACCTTGCGGCCCCTTCCTCCGCCACCTGAACTTTTGAGGGTTGGCAGCGAACTCTTTAAGTCGACCGAAACCCATCGCTTTGATTACGTCAGGACCAACGGGATTCTTGTACAGAGACAGCCGCAGCGTCGAATCAAGATCAACACATTGAGTGATCACGGCCATCATCCGCTTTTCTAATGCTTCAAGATCTGCTCGTTTAATTTGATAAACAATAACTTTCATGACAGCCTTCATCATATCGCTGTACGCTCTCCGAATGGTGGCCTCCGTTTGCATCGCTTCCCGCGCCCCCCCTCCACCACTCAGCTTTCGCCTGCTGGCCTGTAGGGAAGCCATAATATCCTCGAAAAGCTTAGCGCCCAGAGCTTTGTCATTTAAACTCTTCACAACATTGTGGAGTTCAGTGATTCTCGTAAGAGCTTCTTCTAAAGCGGCATCGCTCTCACGGATCAATTTTTTATTGGTCTCAGACACCATGTCTTTGCCGTCAAGCTTAATGCCTTCGCTCTTTAACTGCTTGAAGTAACCACTAAGGCGCTCACGCATGGGTTTTGCATCCGCTGTTTCAAGCAGATCCTCCTGATAGGTTCCCGGCAGAACAAATCGCCTCTCAGTCGACTTGAGAAAGCGCGTGACTTCTGACTTGAGGGTACGGGTCACGACAGGCACCGCTTCTGTGGGAATGCCTGCTGCTTTCAAGTCCAGACCATCCACCAGGCTGACCGCTTCATCATTCAGCCAGTGATGCTCCGCGGCATACACTCTATCCAGATGACTGTTGGTTCTGGCCTGCATCAACTCTTTCTCACAGCTCAGGGTATGATGACTTTTCTCACGACTGGCAATATCCACAGCCACAAGTTCGAGCCATGCATTCTTACAGACCCACTGGCGGACTTTCAGTTCAATCAGCTCCTGAAATGCTTCTGGAGAGAGACCCAACTCTGCCCACTCTTTTTTAGCCATCTCAGCCAGTTGGGCTCTTATTTGTGGCAGGCTCTGCAAATAACCACTCTCGCCTTCTTCCGATTTCTGAACAGGGAAGGTAACTGTTTGCTCAACCACTTTTTTCAAAGCGGAAGAGGCGTTATCAATGCCCTCAGGAAACAGATTTTCTTCAGCCTGCATGGACTCATCCAACGCGTTCAGAGCCTGAGCAAATGCCTCTTTCTGTTCGTCGGCACCTTTGATGTCTTTAACCGCATCCAGATCCACCGCCATGAACACCCTTTGAGCCTTGTGCAAGTCCTTGCTGTCGCGGGTAAGACGGCCAAGCTGCTGAACCAGATAGTTCTCATTGGCTTCACCACCGGCCTGACCCACCAGCCCATGAAAAATACCTACACTGGCACTCCCCTGGGGCATGTCAGTGCCCACAGACTGGGCTTTACTCAAGTAACCATCGGTACTCTGTCCACCCATACGCCTGAGCTGAGTAATGGCTTCCCGGGAAGCTGAAGCGCCCTGCCCATAGACCGGATCATCCTGATACTGCATCTGCAGATTCTTATCATGGTCATAGTAAATCACAGACTTCTGAACGCCCCCCATGGCCAGTCGTTCCTGGTTCAAAATCCGACTCATCTGGTGCGCCTTTGTCGTACACTCATCACCCGGCTCAGCGCCATCAAAGAAAATAATCTGGGGCTCTGGGCCTACCCTGTGCAGAACATCCGTCAGCATCTTGTTCCTGCCCTCAGGGTCGGAAGAGCTGAAAAACACCGGTTCTGCCAGAGAAATAAAGTGCCAGAAACGCTGATTGGTGGTCACCGGGTCTGTTCTTGCTTTGTGACGCACTTCTTCTGCACTGCCTGAAGCACTGGCCAAAGCTGCACAGTACACGGTTCCCAGAGTTGCTGAGAGTAGATGCCGGGCTTTACATCCAAACAGAAATTCAGAATGTTTCAGATTGATACTTCGGGGCTCTACTTCAAAGGCATAGCCAAGCCCTCTGATCAACGCTTGCACGGTCTGAGCCACTGAGATTGACTCAGCTTCGGTATGAGGCACCATCTCACTGTCAAACTCGTCGGCAAACACCATGGAGTTTTTGAGCAAGTCAAGACAGGCATCCAGTTTTGCCAGTATCGCCTGCTTATCCTGAATGAAACCTTCAGCGTCCAACAAGGCCTGCTTCAGATGCATCAGAATCTGAACGTCTGTGATTGAGGCCCCCACAGGGACTCGCCCCTGAGTCAACAATGATTCTCTGTCACTAATCGCTGTACCGGCAGGTAACCCCAGCAGGGTATTCTCAACCTCCACCAGCCTGGCGACGGATAACTCACAGGGAGGCGCAAAGCAGGTTTCAAGATTCAATCGACGATAGTCCTGCCCCTTGTGGGCATAATACTCACGCAAACCTTTATCCAGTTCTGCCTGGTTGGTCTTCGGAGCCATAACAATAACCGAACGGTCCGTATCAGCACCTAGCTGGGCAGAAGCATGATCCGTCAGCGCCAGCAGCAGTGTACTTTTACCGTAGCCAGTGCCTTTATGAGACATCATCGCGACTTCATGGCCATTGGCCCATTGGCTGACACCGTCCAGTGTGACAGCCAGTTCGTCGGCCTGATCGGGTGACAAGACAATGTGATGCCTCCTTTCAAACGACAAAAGGGCCAGGTTTTTAGTATCCAGCAAGGTATTCTCGTAACTGCTGATTCGGTTATTCAGATTGCTCTGTCTGGATGCCAGCAGAGCCATATCCAGATTCCATTCCTGACAACGCCGGATGTATTCGTGGGGCTCACTCACCTGTTCAAGGGCAGCAAAGTCCAGATCCACCAGCTCACTTTTAAGCGCCTCAAGGCGCTGACTTATCAGACTGCTCTGCTCAAGGTCAATATCCACCAGCATCAGCTGCGACATGCGTTTGATAAACCCGTCAACATCATTACCACCCGGAGCCAATCCCTTCTCAAAGTTACGAATGGCATGATCCAGAAGCTCGCCATCAGAAAAAGCCTGCAAATCACTTTCAGAAGCATTACGAATGTAGCTGACCAGACCTTTTTCCAGAGCTTTTTTTAACTGAAGTGTACGGACACAGTGCTTTCTGTTGTTGACCATGACCTTTTCAAAATGGCTCAAAACCGACTGCCTGTTGATTTTTAGCGCTTTCGGACCAGGCATCCCACGGGGTCCCCGGGTTTGCAACTCGCAACCAGAGTAGACTGACAGGTTTTTAAATACCTGTTCCTGAAACGCTTTCTGTTCTCCTTCAAGCGTTTTAATAACACTTTCAGTGACACCTTTAGTGACACTATGAGCACTATCATCCAGCAGCTCCCTCCTGGCTTTCAGAAACGCTTCACTGACATGGCCAAAACTGGCATTGACGGTAAAGACCGAAAACTGTTCTGGATGAAACGTTTCCTGATGGGCACCGGTTTCAGGCTTCCTTGATTTTTCCTGAGCCACTTTTCTCACCACCGGAAGCTCAACAGGCAGGCTTCTGACACGCCCTTCACAGGGTGTGCAGGTAAAAGGCGGTTTCAGTAATTGATGATCCACTTCCTCAACAACTTTCTTGTAACATTCATCAATTTGCTCGAGGGAAGCATTCGGTAGCCAGGTATTTTTCAGCGATTCAAGCTCAAGGACTTCAGGTGGATAATCTTTGCGCGCTCTTGATGGTGAAGTACTGTCTGGCTTCAGTAAGCAAGCTTTACTCAGTAAGTTCGCTTTAATCAGCTCGCCTCTGGGGTTTTCTCCCCGGATTGGCACCGGGATCAGTTGATGATTGGAACCCAACTCATACATAAAGCACTGCTGATCTGAAGGTGTTTTCTGAGCAACCAGCAGGACGGTTTGCCCTGAAGCACTCTTCAGGGGAATCCAGTCCCGCTTTTTTTCTCTCCCTTCAGTGCTGACCTGAAAGGGAACTTCAAAATTGGGATGCTCATGAAGAAAAGCAGGATCCAGAGACCAGGTTCGTCCATCCAGCTGAATCTGCCAGTGCTGACCCTTTTTGGAGTGAAACACCAGTGAAGGTCGGCATTGAGCACCTTCAGACAATTCAATGTATCGGTCACCGGTAACAAGGCTGGTTTTATGGAGAGCAATCTTATTAAAACCATTCATGAAACTGTTTATCAGACAGTCAGGGTTCTGGGTAAGAGCACTGACCCTGAAGCCAGCCTGAGTCTGAACATGACCTGAAGCTTCTGCCAGGGGTACCGGTGAATCTGGCTGAAAACAGGCAATTTCGGCTTGATGTGGATGTTCAACAGCTCGGGTAAAGTCATGATCATGAGTAAGGCCCCTGAACTTCTGCTTCGGGTCGAGTCTCGTTTCCTGAGCCAGCAACTCTGAACACTGTCTTTCCAGCTTGTGCCTGCGCGTATCTCTCTCTTTTCCGGTTTCGTAATTCTCTTTGTGCTGTTTGACAGCCATGGTCAGAACCAGTGATCCGGGTCTTTTCAGCTCCTTTTGAAGGGTTCTGAGCACCTTTGTCATGGTCGGTGTCGCGGGTAATCCAAATTCATCCCTGATTTGACTGAGCCCCACCAACGAGGCATCGGCATAGCTGAAGTCAACCCATTGCGTTGCCCCTGCTGCCAAATTTGCGGGTCCGGGTTGTTTAATAATCCCTTCATGCTGCTCCCGAAGACTGGACAGCAGAGTTAACAGTCTGTCACAGATCTGTGGATCCCTGACCATTTGCTCTTCCAGCGAATGCCCCGCCTGCGGCTTATGACCGCCTCCCAGCTGTTGATCCAGTCTGGCTTCCAACTCCGCCTTTTGACATTCCGCCAGCTTCGATAAAAATACCCGGCCATGCTCGGGCACACTGCGTCTCAAACTGGGTGGCAGATGCTCTGAAGCCAATCGCTGAAGCGAGTATTCATAGTGTTTTAAGAGCCGATGCCCTTCGTCTGGCTCCTTAATCGTTGCAATTTTTTGCTTCCAGGATTCATTCAGACGCTTTGAAGCTGATCTG
This sequence comes from Endozoicomonas sp. 8E, assembly GCF_032883915.1. Taxonomy (NCBI): domain Bacteria; kingdom Pseudomonadati; phylum Pseudomonadota; class Gammaproteobacteria; order Oceanospirillales; family Endozoicomonadaceae; genus Endozoicomonas; species Endozoicomonas sp. 8E. The sequence continues at coordinate 5,311,397 of NZ_CP120717.1, forward strand.
GCCAGGACGCATAGGGCATGTGTATAGAACTCCCTGTCCAGATCTCCCGAACTCTGTGCCAACAGGGTACTCATATTGCTCAATTCCGAATCGACTATGGCTTCAGGATCTTCCGGGCCAGCAAGCGTATCAGGCTTCAAGGCTTCAAGAGAGGCTTCGAATCTGTTGACCTGAGCCTGAAAGTCTTCCTGTTTCCTGGCCAATACTTGTATATTGCCCCGGGTCAGGGAGATAGTCCGGTCAATCCGACGGGTAAACTCATCCACAAAAGGGCGATCCGGGGTCGCACCCAGGGCTTTTTGATAAGCTTGATCGATAGACTCCAGCTCCATCAGGAATTGCTCATGGAGTGACATCACTTCTTTTCGGGAGCCGCTCCTGCCCGGAAAATCATCCGGACCGGTGAAATGATAAATTTCCCGTTCTTTTTCTGTCAGTTCCTGTCTGGAAGCCAGCTCAGACCAGGCTGAACTCATTTTTTGAATCAGGCCCGAAATAACAAAAGTTTCAGGGCCAGGATAAGCAAATTCTTCGCTTTTGATCTCAGAAACGACTGCCCCCAAATCTGTCCACTTGGGCAATGGAGATCCCAGAGTGAGATCAAAAGCTTCATCAGCGGATGAATCCAGGCGATCAGGTAACGGATCAGAATAAGCCGTTGAAGTAAAAGACTCCGCCTCGGAAAAGCCGTCCGTGGAAACAGAATCTGACTCATAACCAGAGTCACCCTGATGACTGAAAACCTGAAGTGTTAATTGGGTGACCCGCTCAGATTCGCGCTCAAGGCTTTCATTAGCTTCAACTAATTCTTCACTTTTTAATATCAGGGCTCTCTCTTTCTCGTGAACCTGGGCTTCCAGATTACTTTTCCTTTCAGAAAGTGTTTCAACCCGTTCCTGCTCAACTTCTAACTGGCTCTGAAGAGAGGCTTTGGCCTTAAGAGCTTCTTCTGATTGTTGCTCCACTTCTCTCTTTTTCTCTCTAACCTTGTAGAGCTCTTCCTGAGTTATATGCAGTTCGTCTTTTAAATGAAGGACTTCAGTGGAAAGCGTCTGGTTTTCAATACTCACAGCCTGAAGCACAGTCAGTTTCGATTGCAAAGCATTTCGCTCCTGCTCCAGGTCACTGACAGCCTCTTCCAGCTTTATCTTTTCCTGATCCCGCTGGCGCTGTTCTTTCTCAAGACTCTCGGCCAGTTTTTGATGAGCAAGTTCTTTCTCTTTCAATGCAAGAGTATGATTTGACGCTGCTTCTCTGGATTGATCAGTCAGGCTCTTTAATTCAGCTTTCAGGCTTTCAGCCTCGCTCTGAAGACGACTGACTTCTTCTTTCCTCTCCTCAAGGCCCAGAGATTTTTGCTGCAGTTCAAGATCTTTCGTCTTACCTTCCAGTTCAAGCTTTGAAACCCGACTATCAACGTCATTTTTCAGATGCTGGAGTTTTTGCAACTGCTCTTTAAGACCAACGACGATCTCTTCTTGCGAGCTGGTAAGACGCTGCCTTTCTTCTTCCCAACCCAAAGCTTCATGCTTATGCCTGCTTTCCTGAAAAGCCAGATCTTTTTCAAGCTGACTGCTCCGACCTTGAGCCTCTTTCAACGCCCTTTCCTGTCTGACCCCCAGATCATCAACCTCACCCTTTAAGCTGTGGACCTCTTTTTGGCGACTCCTCAACAAGGCTTCCAGTTCGCTAACCCTTGTATCCAATATTTTCCTTTGTTCTCCTGCTGTCTCGGAAAGCGATTTAAAGTGATCCCTGTTTTCTTCAGCCAGACGAATCTGTCTTTTAAGATCAGCAGACTCCAGTGACTTCTCACTTTGCTCATCGTTAAGCTGCCTTTTCAGAGACTCCAGGGTGGTTTCTGCCTCTTCAAGACTGCCTCGCAAAAGGTTCAGCTCCTCGTTCTGCTTTAAGAAAGCGGTATGGGCCTGATCTTTCTCTTGCGTCAATGTTTTTACTTCCAGCTCCAACCTTCCATATTGTGTGCCCAGTTCGGTAGCCTCGCCCTCCAGAGTCAACACCCTGGTTTGACTTTCCCCGAGACTGTTTTTCAACGCCATCAACTGGTTATTTACGCGCTCAATGTTTTGTTCTTTCTGTTCGAGAGTGGCGTCTTTATGGGATAGCTCAAGCTTTGTCTTCCTGACCTCCTCCTGAGACGCAAGAAGTTGCTGATCAAGTCGTTGTTTTGTTTCAACCAGCTGGTCATGCTGGCTTTTCAAATCAGCAAACAGTTTTTCCCTGGCCTCCTCAATTCTGACTTTTTCTTTATCCCAGTCAGCTGAAGCAACTTCTGCCTTTTGCTCCAGTGTCTCGACCTGTAGCTTGAACTCATCTCGCTCCCGGGTGAGCCTCTCCATCTCAAGGGTATGCTGACTTTTCAGACTTTCTGCGCTGAGCTGAAGCCCCTGAAGCTGCTTCTTCACCTGATCTCTGTCGTAAGCAAGAGCATCTGACTCTGATTGAAAGTGGTCTCTTTTCTTTTCGGTCTCTTTAAGACGACTTTCCAGATCAGAAACTCTGGATCTCGAATCCCTGAGCTGGTTTTCCCATTGAGCTTTCTCAATCTCAGCGGCATCACTACCGCTTCGCAAATTTTTCTCAGCTTTCAAAAGCATTTGCTTTGCTTCATCTCGCTCTTGCTCAATTAAGCGAACGCTTTCTTCCAACTCAATGACTTTACTGTCACTCAATTCTTTCTGAGGTATTAGCTGTTGAACTCTATGCGTTAGTTTTTCAATAGTACGAACTTTATCGTCTACATCCTGGCTAAGCTCGGCCACTGTCTGTTGCTTTTCCTGAGTCCTTTGTTTAGCTTTTTCAATCTCACGCCTGAACTCATGCTCATTTTGTTCTTTTTGTTCGAGAATGGCGTCTTTATGGGATAGCTCAAGCTTTGTCTTCCTGACCTCCTCCTGAGACGCAAGAAGTTGCTGATCAAGTCGTTGTTTTGTTTCAACCAGCTGGTCATGCTGGCTTTTCAAATCAGCAAACAGTTTTTCCCTGGCCTCCTCAATTCTGACTTTTTCTTTATCCCAGTCAGCTGAAGCAACTTCTGCCTTTTGCTCCAGTGTCTCAACCTGTAGCTTAAACTCATCTCGCTCCCGGGTGAGCCTCTCCATCTCAAGGGTATGCTGACTTTTCAGACTTTCTGCACTGAGCTGAAGCTCCTGAAGCTGCTTCTTCACCTGATCTCTGTCGTAAGCAAAAGCATCTGACTCTGATTGAAAGTGGTCTCTTTTCTTTTCGGTCTCTTTAAGACGACTTTCCAGATCAGAAACTCTGGATCTCGAATCCCTGAGCTGGTTTTCCCATTGTTTTTTCTCAATCTCAGCGGCATCACTACCGCTTCGTAAATTTTTCTCAGCTTTCAGAAGTATTTGCTTTGCTTCATCTCGCTCCTGGGCAATTAACTGAACTCTCTCTTCCAACTCAATGACTTTATTGTCACTCAATTCTTTCTCAGGGATCAGTTGTTGAATTCTATGCGTGAGCTTTTCAATAGCACGAACTTGATCATCGACATTCTGGCTAAGCCCAACCACTGTCTGTTGCTTTTCCTGCGCTCTTTGATTGGCTTTTTCAATCTCGCGCCTGAATTCAACCTCAGCTTCTTCAAGTTCCCGAATCCTGTCGTCCTTTGTCAGGATCGAAGATGACAGCGAATTTTCCCTGATTTTGGCTTCTGCAAGTTCATCTTCTTTGTCAGTTAGCAGATCTTTTAGTCGATTCACTTCCTGCTCGCTTAACTGAAGCTCCCTATGATAACGCTCTGAAGTCTCCTGCAGTTTAGGGATAGACTCGTCAGCTATTGCAGAGCGCTCTCTCGCCTCTCTTTCCTGTCTTTTTGCTTCTTCAAATTTCCTTTGCAGCTTCTCTGCGTTGTTTTCAGCAGCTTGTAGCTGCCTTATATATTCGGTGACCTCCTCTTTCGAGGACCGGGTAGTCCTTTCAGCCGTCTCAAGTTCTTCGCGAAGGGCTGCCAGCGATGACTCGAGTTTATCTTTCTCTTCCTCAAGCCCATCGCTCTGAACCGTTAGCTCCTGAACTTTTCTCCTCTCAATCGCTAACGCCTGATCTCTTTGTGAAAGATCATCCTCTTTTGAGCGAAGATCATTCTCAAGACTGACTATTTTTTCCCTGAGTTCATGCTCAGTGCTCTCCAGCCTTGACTGCAACTCATTCAGCTCTCTTTCTTTGTCTGTAAGCTGAGTCTCTACCCGCTGCTCAGATATTCTGGCGCTTTCAACCTCTGACTCTAAATCAGCTTTTTCTTTTTGATGCTTTTGTTCAGCAACTCTTAACTGCTCTGCAATCTGAGCAATTTCAGTCTCATGAGATGGACTCTCCTGCGAACCCTTACTCTGATCAAGCTGGAGACTCTGAAGTTGCTCTTTAAGGGAGGTGATCTCAGCTCTGGCGTTATCCAGCTGCTCATTCAGCGCTTCCAGACCTTTTAAGTCCTGCTCATATTTGAGTTGCAAGGCTTCCAGTTCGGCCTGATTAGTCAACAGCAAGGCTTCAAGCTTCGCTTTTTCTTCCTGAGCCTGATTCTTCTGCTCAACAAGAGTTTGTTGCAGGCCTTTGATTTCATCGTCGTATTTCTGTCGTTCCAGATGAATCTCTTTTAATGATTGGGCTTTTAACTCAAACTCAGACTGCCGCTTCTCAAGTTCTTCGACCTTTTCCAGTAGGTCTCTTTTGGTATCCGTTAATGCTTTGTTCAGATCTTCTTCACGCGCAAGCGCCCCTTTATAGTCACCTTCAAGGGCAAAAAGTGATTGCTCTGCTGAATGAGCCCTGCTGTCTGCTTCTTCAAATTTTCTTTGCAGCTGATCCAGCTTTTGCTTATGGTTTTCCTCTATAAGATTCAGCTGCTCTTCCAGTTGCTTTGCCTTTTCTTCAACTTGTCTTTTCTTGCCAGTGACATCGACATGAGCCAGAACCCAACGATCACGATACCTGGTAAGCTCTTTCACCTGCGTCTCAAGCTCCGCCACTCTTGCAGAATCTGCTTGCTTTAGAGCTTCAAGGTCCTTATCGAGTGCCTTGATATCAATATGCAGTAAACCATTTTGCCTGAATAAATCAGCCACTCGCTCTTGCGCATGTTGATAACTCTGCTGAAGCTCTGCCAGCCTGGCTCTTTCCTGATCCAGCTCATTTTCAAGGGATTGATAGCTATCCAGATACTCCTGCCGCAGTTGCAGTACCAGCTGATCCTTTTGTTCCAGAGCTGAAACAGCCTGCTGACCCATCTGCTGATGGTTCAGATGGGCAGCCTGAAGTTGACTTTGCAGCACGTCTATTTTTTGACCAGAGCCGACAAGCTGTTTCTGGAGTTCTGACATCGTAACGCCATTGTCAGCCAGCATTCGGGTTTGCTCGTTCATCCGGGCTTGAAGCTGACTGTTCAATGCTTCCAGCTCATCCAGTCTGGCGTCAGAATCGAGGGGGTCTGCACCCAATAATTCTCTGCTGCCAACTGCAGAACCATGGGTGCTGACTATCCGATGCTGCTCCTCACGTAACTGACGATCCCTCTCGTTGAGTTCGTCTTTTAGTTCGGCTTGTTCTTTCTCAAGCTCACTCAGCCTTTTAGAAAAACGTTCAGGCACTTTCTTTTCTTTGTGCTTGAGGGCTTCTACTTCTTCCTTCAGTTCAGTCAACTGATTCCGGGTCTGTTGCAGCTCGGTGCCTAACTCTTCTTTCTCTTCTCTGAGACATCTCAGTTCCTGTTGAGCCCTGGATAGTTGAAAACTGCGGGTGGAAAGAACAGGGCCATCGGGCGGTCTGGGAGTTGCAAGTGTTGGCACCAACGGTGGCATGGCCAGACTATTCCCTGCAAAGATGTGATCAAGAAATGGATCATTCTCTGAAGGGCTGATAATCTCTTCAGGGTTTGTTAGCTCGGGGGAATGCTGACAATAGAACTCAGCGAGCGCCAGAACCTCACGATGCATTTTCTCCAGCTCATACCGTTGCAGCAGTCCTTTTGTCCATGCTTCCTTCGATTGACCACTGGCTATGATTGCATCAGCAACACCGGTCTCCCGGACCTCTATCTGATGAAGCATGGATTGGGCCATGGCCAATGTCATCAAATGCCCGTTATTGCCATTGAGGCTAGTTTCCAGCTGTTGGCGGTTAGCTGGCATTTTAAAGCGCCAGCCCAACGCATCATGAAGCCTGCCCACCCGTTCAGCCATCTGCAGTCTGGTTTTCCTGTCAGCAGTTTCTACCGTCTCAGGCCTTATGCTCTCTCTGAGTCTGAAAAGAGTATGTTCAGAAACCTGGCTGACAGGACGGGCAGAAGCCCTGCAAATCATGCTGTGAGGTTTTGGAATTGAGGGTGTGTCCACTTCGACACGGGAGATCTCCCTGTCTCCAATGGGGGTTGTAATTGGACGATCGCCTTGTAGAAGCTTGTTTGGCAGTTGAACAGAACCCAAACCATGAGCTGTCTGCTCCTCAGAAGTCTGAGAACCATGCACTGATGTACTGTTCAGGTATTGGCTATGGGGTATGCCAATGTCACTGCTTCTGCGATCCATGCGGTCTACAACATCCGTTGAAAAACAACACAACTGCCAAGAAACAGCTTACATTCCGGCACCTAAGACGCTGAATTCATACCTGTCGGATGAATTCACAATTTAAGATTAGCAGTGGGTTGCCGAGGAGTTTTGCATTCCGGTGGCTTGAAAGTACAGCTCGTCAAAACGCCAGAGTAATCATCTGGACTGCCCTGAGATGGCTTTGGTTGAGTCGCTCATAAACTCAATAAAATAGGGAAGCAGGACCTGATTGACCTCAGCCAGTGACGTCGTATCTATCCAGCCCGGGCCATGTAAACGTCTCTGTTTCTCAAGCTCTTGCCAGTTCAATGTGCAGGAGCCCAGGCTAATAAAAGGTCTTTGCTCGCCATTACCCGGAACGGCCCAGTCAAAACGAACCCTGCCAAGGTAAGGCCTGATGCTTTCTTCTCTGACAGAAATGGGCTGTTCGGAAATCAATCTGGAATTGGCAGAATAACGAGCACTCAGGAGAGCGTCAGAATTAAACAGTCCACTGGAGCCCATAATCAGGTATTTAACAGCCGGATGAGATTTGTACCAGCGCTTGAGACGCGCTTCATCATAAACAGCGTTTTCTCCCCCTAATCCGGTAAATGACATCCACTTTTTAAACTGGCAGCTGTCGATCTCCCGGGTCATGTTGGCAGGACAGGTATGTTCAACGCTGGATAACAGGGTCTGATAAAATTCCAGACTGTCACCTGCCCCAGCCAACGGGAATTGAGATCTGAGTATCTGGTAAAGTCTCACGCTGTTTTCAAAATCTGGCGACAATGTCAGATCACTCGTCACCTTGATGACAGGAACCAACAAACCTTTTGGTTTTGATTCCATTAGAGTCAACATGTCTGCAGAAAATGAGCACTGCCCTTTCAGGGTCATGTATTCTCCGGGCACCAGGGACTTAAGGGAGGGATTAGTATTCTTGACCTGCCATTGATGATTGAAAGTCCAGCCTGATGGCTTTTTCAGGACTGTATTTGTGGATTTGGAAGTGTCTGGTTTAGTCTCAAACCGGTCAATAAGTGAACAGGAAGAGGTCATGACTGCCATGGCAACCACCAGACATATGCGCACTGTCATGGGAAAAAAACCCATCATCGACCCACAGCTCCGGAAAGAGTTATTAATTTAAATGTAGCCAGTTTAAAACCGAATCTCGCTTTTCATTAAATGAAAGGTGGTTTCCAGAAGCTGTCAAGATGTTGCTGTCAAGATGTTGTTTAGCACCTTGCAGCGCCTGAAACCAATTACTCCGCTGTGAGGATTATTCCAGCCCCAGACCTTCCCTGGGGGGTTGTGTCAGTTCCCTGACAGTATCTTCCAGTTGCTGAAGTTTGCGGTTAACCTGCACCCGGAATGAATCAACAGCTTTAACCGCCTGCTGCTGATCTTCCACTTTCCTGGTGAGCTCAGCCTGAAGTTTTTTCTGATCAGCCACCAGCTTTTTCATTTCAGCGACCTGTTTGTCAAACTTCGCAAGGCTGTCCGTCATCATACTCTGGGCAGCCAACTGCTCAGTGCTAATGGCCTTCATCAACTGATCCATCTCACGAATACGCTTCTGCAAAGCGCTCAGCTGGCCAGATGCTTTATCCGCTGTTTTGCCTGCCTTATCTGCTTCCTTGAGAGCTTTGGCAACATTATCCTTATTGATAAGGATCCACTGGCGGTTTCGCTTATTCGAAACATCCCAGAGCTTGCGAATTTCAGAATTCACTACCTCCAGCTCAGATCGCAGGGCTGAGCCACTCTGATCAAGATTTTCACCGGTAGCAGTGATCTCTCCGGTCACGGTACTCAGTTTTTCCTGAGTGGCCTTCAGGGCCTGGCGGGTATCAGCCAACTCCTTTTGTATCAATTTGAATTGCCAGACGCCACCTGCCCCCAGCACAACAATCATTACCAGTACTAGCCAGGCCAATCCATTTCCACTTTTACCCGAAGGAGTTCGCCCTGTGCCCGCTTTGTTAACAGGAGGCGTTCCTCCGGTAGCCGCAGCTTTCCTGCGTCCTGGACGCTCGTCTGCCGCAATTGAGAAATCCGGTATATCGTTGATCGCCTTATTCTCTTCTCTCATGGGTTTCTCATCTGTCTCTTAATCCGCGATGGGCATCTGTTCCGCCATGGGCAGTTGTGGCGCAATATTACTATGAAATAAAGACTAGAATAAGGGCAATTGAGTTTATGATCGCTGCTGTAACAGAGAAAATCAGCGGAAGTGCCTATCACAATCCGGAAATATCCTGTTCATCAGACTATCTCAGGCTTTTTCTGACACCCGGGGGTTGAAGAGATGTCACACGCCCCCAAACTATCCACCACATAGATTCGTAATCAAACCGATGTTAATATCGTCGCGCGAGACGAATTCAGGTCAAACAAGATCAACCCCCAAGTGGAGAACGACAACATGGCTTTTGAACTTCCTGCACTGCCCTACGCACGCGATGCACTGGCTCCTCACATTTCTGAAGAAACTCTGGATTACCACTACGGCAAGCATCACAAGACCTATGTTGACAAACTGAACGGTCTGGTTGCGGGTACCGAGCTGGAAAGCAAGAGCCTGGAAGAAATCATCAAGACTTCTGAAGGCGGCATCTTTAACAACGCTGCTCAAATCTGGAACCACACGTTCTACTGGAACTGCCTGAGCCCTAACGGTGGTGGTGCTCCTGCCGGTGAACTGGCTGAAGCTATCAACAAAGCTTTCGGTTCTTTTGACGATTTCGTTGCTGCGTTCAACGACAAGGCGGTTAACAACTTCGGCTCTTCCTGGACCTGGCTGGTTAAAAACAGCGATGGTTCTGTTGAAATCGTAAACACCAGCAATGCGGGCACGCCTCTGACAACCAATCAGAAACCACTGCTGACCTGCGACCTGTGGGAGCATGCCTACTACATCGACTATCGCAATGTGCGCCCAGAGTACCTGAAACATTTCTGGGCACTGGTTAACTGGGACTTTGCTGCGGCTAATTACGCTGGTTAAGATTCTGATTGTCAGATAGCCAATTAAGTTGGCAATTGCCGCAACGTGTTGGAGATACCGACACTTAAGTTAGCTATCAGGATTGACTGTTAATCAATACCGTCTGCTGGTTCATTAGCAGACGGTATTTTTTTGTGCCTGATAAATGGAAACAAAATGAGCAGCGTGAAACAGGCTCTGGCTCAGGTTGACTGACCTCCGCATTTTCATCAAGGCCTACCTTGTTGACAAAATGCTCTCGTGCTCAGAAGGCAGCATGCCGCGAGCAGTCCACTCCCCAAGTTCGATTCAAAAGTGAGCTAACCTACAATGTCGTTGCCTGAACATTTGCCCCTTTATCGGATTGCGTTTTCAGCACCGGTGATATCAACTCCTTTCGCAAAGACAACCATCTTAGCCAAAGGTAAGTCACAAACTCTCCAACTACAGATCACGCACGCTATGAACAAGTCTGTCCTCTTTAAAATACTCATGAACAAAACTCAAGCAGAGCTTTTGAACCTGCTGGATAACGCGTGGGAAACCATGTCTACTAACCAGCGCGACACTATCTTTAGTGGCCTTATGTCAAAAGAGCAGTTTTCATTCCCGGCATCAGCAGATCAAACTCTCAAGGCAGTAGAGGACTTTCAGAAAAGCTCTCTGGATGGTGACTACTATGCACCCTTTGATATTAACTCCAAGAACTATATGAACATTCCCGAGGAGACAGATGCCTGGTTCGCAAAACTCGACGAGTTATTTATTGAGTCAACGAAACTGGTCAGACAAGAGGACTACCAAGTAGCCCTTGAGTGCTTTGATATTCTCTATGAGCTGCTTGAGGGCATTGTAGATGATGAGATTATCTTTGCTGACGAACTGGGCTCATGGATGTTTACCGGTGATGAGAAAGCCTACTTCACCGCCTATATCCAGGCAGCTGCGGCAACCTGCTCTGATGAAAACTTTGTCGATAAGGCCATATTTGCTCTCCATGAAGACAGAGACCGCTCCAGCTCTCTGAAGCTCTATTCAGTTATCAAGTCCATGGCCAGTCCAGTACAGATGGCCATGGTCGATCAGCAGGTAAAAGCGAGAAAGATAAAAGTCGCATAATCATTGGCTACCAGAGTCTGAATACCTCTGACAATGTGACTGCTCCCCGCCCTGTCGAGGGTGTCGCAAAACCCTCTCCAGCGTGGGAACGAGTTGACTCCTGTCATTCCCGGCTTCATTCTCGTCATTCCCGCGAAGGCGGGAATCCACACTGACTCACCACCAGAACCATACTGCCCGCTACCCCCCTGGCCCTGTCATCCCTGAGAAGGCAGAGATCCAACGTTGGCGCTGGATTCCCGCCTTCGCGGGAATGACGACCTCAGAGGATGGGAACGAGCTGTTGGTGTTTTGCGACACCCTCTTTAGGGCAGGGTTCAGTGACTGGTACTGCCCATAAAACAGGTCTTACTGCCATCTGCCAGAGTAATGACACCCGCCTTGCCATGTACAAGTCCAAAGGCTTCATCGGGTAAAACCCGCACCTCCATTTTGCCGGAAACCAGAAACTCATAGAGTTTCTTGAATCGTTTATGACTGGCTTCTGGAAGCTTTTCAGGCTCACCTGCACACCAATCCCGGCGCATAGCCTGCTGGGCGGCCTTGGCAGTAATAACATCGTCAGCTGAGAGTTCAGAATTACAGATTACCCGGACTTTTCCAGACAAGCTGTCCAGAGCTTCGCCTGCCACTTCGAATATGCTCGATCGAAAAAAACCGGCAATCCGGTCATAAGATTGGGCGCCAGCCAGTTTTTCACTGATAAACGATTGACTCAGCGGCTGCTGGCGGGATGAATAACGCTGAATCAAAAGAGTGCCTGATACATAATGAATAGTTGATCATATTGCTTACACGCCATTAACGCCAGTATGCTTTCAATATGCTAGCATATAAAATGGTAGCGCAATGACTTAGCATAATGGAGGCCCCCTATGGCGACACTGACCATTAGAAATCTGCCCGATGAACTGGTTGAGCGCCTTAAACTGAAAGCCAAAGCAGCCAATCGTTCCATGGAGCAGGAGGTGCGGGAACTGCTGGAAGCCAGCTACCCCAGGAAGCAGGATACAATTGACCGTATCAGAAGCCGCTGGAACCAGCTCCCGGAAACCCATCATGAAGAAATGGACGAGTGGCGCAACGAAGGGCGTCCATGATGGCAAATAAGGGCATAAAAGCAGCTGTCATCGATACCATGGTATTTGCCTATGGTCTTCTTAACGAAACGGACTTTGCAGAAGATTCACTCACAACCATCGCTCGTACAGAAACTATTCACGTGCCCGACTCCATCAGGGCCGAGCTGACCAATGTGCTATGGCAGTGGATTACCCAAAAAAGCATTTCCGTGCAAACCGGCCTGGATGTGCTTCAGGATGCCAGCACCCTGTTCAGCCGTGTTCATCCGACCGAACATTACTGGCGGGAGGCCTTGATTCTGGCCTGTGAAGACAAGCACCCTGCTTATGACACCCTTTTCATTGCCGTGGCGAAAGGCCAGAATATCCCCCTGGTGACTTACGATAAAAAGCTGCTGAAAAAATATCCTGACATAGCCATCAGGCCCGATGTGTATATTCGAACCCTCTGAATACAAAGAACCTGCAACCCTGACCACTCGCTACATATTAGAATGGGCACCGTTGCAGGCCTGTGACTCAATAGGTAGCAGCTGGAGCAGGAAACGCAAGCTGCTCGAAAACCGGTAGGTCGTTCAAACCATTTCGCTTTTCACCCTTCCTGGCACCATGCCAGCAACCAGACTCATCCTGCAGCTCTTTCGCTTTCATCCCACTGCTCACAGGCTTCACTGAAACAACCCTGATAGCGGGCTTTGAGTATGCGCACCAACTGATCCTCAGCCTGATATCTAGCCTCTGTGTTCTGATAGCCAACAGCATTCACAACCGCTGTGACAAACTCATCAGATACACTGGCAAGGCTTTCAAGCTCATGTCTGAGATAAGTCACCCAGGCGTCTTTCAAGTAACGGCGGTAAGAAGCCTTAACCTTGATTTCCCGACAAACACAGGCCTGTTGCTCCTTAACATCCCGAAAAACATTGCGCCCCAAACCACTACGAGCAGCTCTTGATGAGAAGGGGCGCAACCGCTTTAACCGTTAGTATTCTCCAACGCCCCCGCCAGGGTTTTAGCGGCTTCGGCATCAGCCTCCCAGTGATCCAAATGATCAATATGCTCCATTCGGCTGAGGTAGTGTAATACTTCAATCAACTTTTTCCGGTCCTTCCAGAAGTTTTTCAGCTCTGTTTTCAGGTAGTTAACACCCTGCTGAGCGGATTCCTGTTTGATGGTTTCATGCACAGCAAACAGTGCATGCCGAACGACAGAAGCATCGAAGCCATGATCTTTCAGGTGGCTGCGACCAAACTCCCTTGGGGTTTTAAAACGCACTTCATTGGCTTTGGTTTTGGCGTACATAAACTGGTATTCCCGTACACCGAAACCTTTGGCCAGCTCCTGATAAGCTCCGGCACGGAGTTCACCGTGTTTTTCCAGCTCCAGGCCTTTCAGGTACAGGCGTTCATCGGCGGTCAGGTTTTTCCACTGGAACTCATCGAAGCCTCCGGGTACCAGATGGTTACAGGCAATTTACACCGCCTGGTCGATCAGCTTCTCAAACTCGGATTTCTGGCCTTTTTGTTTTTCCCGGTACAGTTCGTTTTCGATATTGATACCTTCAATCCCACTTTACTGGGTCAGCACTCTTAGCGCAGCCGCATAAGCTGTCAGCTGGTAATCAGTATCGCCAAAATTAGGGAGCGTTCTTATCTAACCAGACGATCAATTTACTGATGTTACATGCTAACCAGTTCATGATGGCTGCTATCTGAAGCATTCTCATATTAATTGCGTGCCAAGCGTTCATGGCGAGTTGCAACTCGCCGAAAGTTCTTGAGCTTTTGGAATAGTCGCTCAATTAGATTTCGCTCCTTGTCGATTTCTTTGTCATATTTTCGCTGATCTACCCGATTCGCTTCGGAGTAATCACTGCTTTAGCACCTGACTTCTTGACCTCGAGGAGGAATGCATTCTTAGGTCAGACAGGACAAAACCAGCCATAGCCGCATTCGTTACAATATTTGCAACAGGCTTTTCTGTTAGCCCTAGATCCATTTGGAGCGCCTCTGGGTTTGAGTGCTCTCGATGGGGAGCCAGTGTCAGGGTTACAGAAGTATTCCAATGCTCATCCTGAGGTAACTTATCTGAATTAGAGGGCTTACTTTTCTCAGCAGAAAGCAGCCTTGAAAACCTGTAATTCTTTTAAGACTCCCTGGCTTTGTCGTAAGCCCTGAAGTACCAACTACCTTGGCTTGAGAAAATATGTTGTGGAATAACGCACCTGTTACCTGCCTCTGAGCTTGCGGAAATGTAATGGATATCCACAGCACATTCCTGTACAAGTGCTGAAGTAATCGTTGCAACCAGATCAGCACTCAATGCAGCCATAAATTCCTGTACGACAGCAGCTCCGTATTTAGGGTATGACAATTGACGCTCCTCAATTCCATAAGCCAAATGTCTCAGCGCTGAATGAGGGTTATGCTCGTATTTAGCTGTAAAAGAATCTGATGCCATGTAACTACGCTGACTGACGTCAAAGGACATATTTTCAGGGTACTTCTCCCGATACGCTTTCAGTGCCCGGCTTGCTGTAGCAATAGCAATAGCAATATCAATGTGACGCATCAGGTCACTCTTGCCAACTTTACCCCAAAACATCAAGTAATAATCGATTTGCTTAAGTCTTAATTCGTGCCTGTCAGAAAGCCCCAGAAAATTTACAGCGAATTCTGGTTGACATCCATTCATAGCGACTGAACTTTACTGCTACGGCAAGCAAAGGCTATTTTTTGTACTCATTTGCGTGAAATACACACAAAAGCACCCTTTCCAAATCGTGCAAAACCCTCATGCATAGCACGATAAAACAAAAACTGACTGGTAACAGGCTGGAAAGCTATTGACGGTCTCTGGTCAGAAGTAGTTTACCTAACCGCTTCAGATTGCTGGCAACAACAGCCAGTGCAACGTACCGCTGGAATCCTTCAATGCCTTTATCCGGGCATTTGTCGAAGCCATTGGCTTCCAGTGCATTGACGTCTGACTCTACGGCTGAGTGTTTTCTTTTTGCCCGGATAAATTCAGGATGGAATTCTCGTTTTTTGTCATTGGCTGACAGCCTGCCTTTCTTCGGCAGAACCGGGCGCTCAAGGAGAACTTCCAACTTCTCAAGATTGTCCGGGCTCCAGAAACCCTTGTCGTAGCCCACCTGGTTCAGTGCTGGAAATCGCTTTTTAGCCGCTTCTGCCATAGGCACAGCAACCTGGTCGCCTGTTTGCCTTTGCATGACCAGATGATGCAGGGTAAAACCAAATTGATCCTGTAGCACGCACACTCGTAGCCCCAGTTCTTCTGGCGTAACGGCTTTGCCTTTGCTGATCCATTCAGTGTGAGGTTCAAAAATCGAGAATATCTTCTCGCTGTGGGGAATCTGTTCGTGCTCAATGACTCGCCGATAAATCAGAGCTATCTGGTGCTTGCCATGAGCGATGTGGTATTTGAGATTTTCCAGCCTTGGTTCATCGGGGTGTTTTTTCACCAACAAAGATAAGGTCACTTCTGCTTTGTAAAGAACGGAGGTGCTGTACTTGATGTACTCTATATGAGCCATCTCAATATCGTGCTGTCGCAGGCGCTTTTTCAGCTCACAGGAAGCACCGGAATGTTTCAGGATTCGTGCTTTTTGGTAATGCTTACGGTGCTGATTCTTGAGATATTCACGCTGGCGCCACCCCGTAAGCTGGTACTGGTCAGCAAGGGCTGACGCAAACTCGATACTTTTACGGCAAGCGTCGCTCAATAGGTTGATATCCGTAGGGAAATGAACATCGGTTTTGACTACGAACGAATCGGCACGGCCATGTAACGGTTCGTCTTTTTTTAACCAGTATGTGGCCTGCTGCCACGACGATTTGGTTCACCTGATCCAGTATTTCAGGGGTGAAGTGGCTGATATTATCCTGCAATGTCTGTATAGGGTAAGAGTGCGTACAGTAAGGGCCGTGGCCAAGCATTTGTCTAAGGGTGCCATGTTCATTGGCAAGCTCTCTCAGACGGTCGAAGTCGCAGTTAGTGACCAGCCGGAGTGAACCCAGTACTAAGATTTTCCAGAACTCCATGCCAGGGCGACCATTGTCCTGGCCAGTGGAGGTCATGGTATCAAGTACTTGAAAGACCTGATTGCGTAGTTCGATATTTGTCAATATGTGCTACAAAGCTCGCAACAATCGAGGAATATCGTCCCTTGATTTAGCATCGAAGGTGATGGCAGAGATATCAACCTCTCCCAGCTGCATTTGTGGGTTGATGGTTTGGCGCATAAATGTGAAAACAGCCTGTTTTGGTAAATCTTCAAGGACTATATGAGGCTGAAGGCTTCTTTATTCAAGTGCTTGAGGGTTTTCGGACAGGCACTAGTTAGTCGTAGCAGGCTGTATAAGACGATCTCCAAAAAACCTTCACTCACTCGCCTCTTGATAAATCCACTCCGTTAACTACCTCTAATCCCTGCCGATGCACTCCTTAATAGTTAACGTAGCCAGGGAAAGATCCGTGGATATTCCAGGAAAGAAGTCAGGGCCTGCCATTAATGTCTCTAATGCCCCTGAGCAGGCGCAGCCAGAACAGAAGGAACAGGGTAATTGGCAGGGTAAGAAAGTTCAGCTGAATGATGTACCGGTCGAAGACCTGAGGCACAGCTCTTCAAGCTCAGGCTCAGACTCTGCTTTTGCTGAATCATCTGACTTGTCTGACTTTTCGGTTTCTTCCCACCCCTCAAGCCCGGGAGAATTCAGTGAAACTGAACTCTTTCCTGAAGATGATGTTTTTACTTATCACTCTCCTTTGAATGAAACGGCCCATCTGGCTAAAAAAGAGCTGGGCAGAGGGCGCTTTGCAACGGTACATCGGGTTATTCAGGAAAAAAGCGAAGGCAAGCAAGAACATTTTGCATTAAAACAGACTCATTTGGGTGACCAGGGACTAGGTGAAGACAGGATATTAAAGAAGTTGGGAGAGCATCCAAATATTGTCAGCAGTTATGGTCTGGTCGAAGTCGACGGGGTCAGTGGGCTCCTGACAGAGTTGATTGAAGGCCCCTCTCAGGATAGCGTGATGATGCTTCTTATTGAGCTTTATGGAAATGGCAGGCTCAGCAGTCAGGCGTTTTTCAATGTTCTGGCGTTTATGGAGTACGAGAAGTTCCGGGCACTTGATCACCTGCACAAGAAAGGCGTTGTCCACAATGATCTGAAACCCAACAACGTCATGATTGATCTTAAAAGCGGCCGCTTGAAACTGATTGATTTTGGTGGTGCCAA
Source organism: Endozoicomonas sp. 8E (assembly GCF_032883915.1). Classification (NCBI taxonomy): domain Bacteria; kingdom Pseudomonadati; phylum Pseudomonadota; class Gammaproteobacteria; order Oceanospirillales; family Endozoicomonadaceae; genus Endozoicomonas; species Endozoicomonas sp. 8E. The sequence continues at coordinate 5,328,414 of NZ_CP120717.1, forward strand.
AGAAGAGGGTCAAAAAGCCAGTTATAGTCACGAAGACTACGCTTCTCCGGAATTGTACAGATCGGAGTTAATTAAGAAAGAGGAAGTTAAAGCCAGCTATGCAACGGATGCCTTTGCTCAGGGGCAACATCTCTACCGTTTTTTGAACAGTCTGGATCAACCCCATATTCATTCCTTTACCAATGGCGCAGATCCATGGGGCAAATATACGCCCAATCAACGATCTGAAGCGGCTTTTGAGGTACTTAAGGCATTTCTTGAGTATCAGAAGCCCAATTTTGATGGCAGTTACAAACAGGCAATGAAGCCGGTAAGTCCTGAATTAACAGAGGACGATCTGAAGACTGAGTCTGAGCGTATGAAGCTGCAAGAATTTAATCTGGATAGTCTGCTGACCTCCAGTGACGAAATTAGCAGCATTATAAAGTTGCTGGATGGGGATTTGAGCGCCAGTGACGTAGAAAGAATCAAAAAAATGCTGCATGGAAAATTAAACACCAAAGACAGTGAGACAGCGCAAACACTGCTGGACGGGCCGCTCTTATCTCATGATATCAAGGCTATCAAACGATTGCTCTATAGCAAGTTAACGACACCTGAAAGAGAGACGGTGGCCGATCTCGGACACCTGATAGCCTCTGCAGAAGAGATGAAGAGAAGTAAAAGCCAGCTGATTAATATGATTAACCGCCTGCTGCACCCGTCGCCCGAGCAGAGAATGACACCAGAGCAAGCTTTGCAGCACCCCTGGTTTACTGAGCGTACGATAGACAAAGAGCAGGCTTTAAGAACTCTTCAGATGGCCGCTGATGTCCTCAGAGGAGACGATGAAACTGGTGCAAATAAGCCTTTTGTCTGAGTGACTGAGCCCACCTCGGAGCGCCTTCAAAACCCTTCACTCTCTTCTCCCGGATAATCCGCTCCCGTTAATTGCCTCTCATTCCTGCCGATGAACTCATTAATAGTTAAAGTAACCGGGACAAATCCGTGGATATTCCAGGAAAGAAGTCAGGGCCAGCCAATGCTGCCTCACCCCCTCCTGAACAGGCGCAGCCGGAACAGGAGAAGCAGGGGAAGTGGCAGAGTAAGAAAGTTCAGCTCGAAGCGCCGGTCAAAAATTTGGAGGAACGCCCTTCAGGCTCAGGCTCTGATTTCAGCGGTATCTCCAGCTCTTCGATTTCTTCTTACCCGTCAAGCCCCGGAGTTGTCAGTGATAGTGAAGTGTTTCCTGAAGATGATGTCTTCACACATTCCTCACCATTGAATGAATCGGCCCATCTGGCTAAGAAGGAATTGGGCAGAGGACGCTTTGCATCGGTACATCGTGTTATCCAGGAAAAAAGTAAAGGCGTTAAAGAACATTTTGCATTAAAACATACTCATTTGGGTGACCGGGGAGAACGGGAAGCCAGGATATTAAAGAAGTTGGGAGAGCATCCAAATATTGTCAGAAATTATGGGCTGGTCGAAGTCGACGGCGTCAGCGGGCTCCTGACGGAGTTGATTGAAGGCCCCTCCCAGGATAGCGTAATGATGCTTCTGGTCGAGCTTTATGGCAATGGCAGGATCAGCAGTCCGGCGTTTTTCAATGTTCTGGCGTTTATGGAGTACGAGAAGTTCAAGGCGCTTGATCACCTGCATAAAAAAGGCATTGTCCATAACGATCTGAAACCCAATAACGTCATGATTGATCTAAAAAATGGCTGCTTGAAACTGATTGACTTTGGTTGTGCCAGAGAAGAGGGCAAGAGAGCCAGTTATAGTCATGAAGACTACGCTTCTCCGGAATTATACCGATCAGAGTTTAAAAAAGAGGTAGTCAGAGCCAGTTATGCGACGGATGCTTTTGCTCAGGGGCAACATCTGTACCGTTTTTTGAACAGTCCGGGCCAGCTCCATATTCGCTCCTTTACCAATGGTGCAGAGCCATGGGGTAAATATACCCCCGACCAACGATCTGAAGCAGCTTTTGAGGTCCTCAAGGCATTTCTTGAGTATCAGAAGCCTAATCCTGATGGCAGTTACAAAAAGGCAATGAAGCCAGTGAGTCCTGAATTAACAGAGGATGATCTGGAAGCTGAGTCTGAGCGTATGAAGCTGCAAGAATTTAATCTGGACAGCCTGCTGACCTCCAGTGGTGAAATTGGTGTCATTACAAAGATGCTGGACGGTGAGTTGAACGCCAATGACATAGAAAGAATCAAAAAAATGTTGCATGGAAAATTGAATGCCAAGGACAGTGATACCGCTCAGGCACTGTTGAATGGACCACTTTCATTGGATGATATCCAGGCCATCAAACGGCTGCTCTTCGGCAAGTTAACCACGCCTGAAAGAGAGACAGTAGCCGATCTGGGAAAACTGATAGAGTCTGCAGAAGAGATGAAGAAAAGTAAAAGCCAGCTGACTGACATGATTAACAGTTTGCTGCACCCGGTGCCCCGGCAAAGATTGACGCCAGAGAAAGCTTTGCAGCATCCCTGGTTTACTGATCGGACAATAGACAGAGAGCAAGCCCTGAAAACACTTCACAGGGTTGCTGATGTCCTTAAAGGAGATGAAGGCGATGCAAATAAGAGTTTTGTATGACGGCCTCTGTCCTCTTTGTACGAAAGAGGTCGCCCGCTGGCAAAATGCCCGTTTTCGCTGTGAAGTAGAGTGGTTTGATATCACCGGTCAGGAAAAGGTACTGGAAACCTGGGGAGTTGATCCCGGCAAGGCCCTGCTGGAATTACACACCATAACCAACGATGGTCAGGTTTATACCAGTATTGACAGCTACGCTCTCTTGCTCAGTCAGCTACCCGGTTGGGCCTGGCTGGGGTGGATCATGAGTCTGCCCGGCCTGAAACAATGCCTGAAATGGACCTATGACTGGATGACCAAAGTCCGCCTGAAAAAAGAGGGACGCTGGCCGGGTCAGTGCAACACAAAACAATGTAAATAGCCTTGCACTTTTTCATTACTGACTATCATCTTCCGTGTGCTGGTGTGCGAACGCAAAAATATTGCCGGCAAGCAATGTAAGTCCCCTGACCAGACTGACCAGAGGAAAGACAGCGTTATTGGCTCCCAGATTGAGTTCGTCATTGACATTGTGGAAATCTCTGGGGAATTCTTTTTGCCTGTCGAAGATACTCAAGCCTTTTGGGTACAGTGTGCTATCCAGATTTCCAGTCTCCTTTATATGTTTTGAGAAACACTCAACGGAAGGATCAAATGCACAAGCGTCTGTGGCCTCACGAGGTTGCCTGGCCGTCCAGTAAAGAATTTCCCGGGCTATTCGCTTCAGCCATGCACGGTATGTGTCATCGTCAAGCCCCATAAGTTCTTGCAGTCTTGGCCTGGGCGGCGACTCTTTTTCTTTTGCTAACAGGCCTGAAAGGTATTCGTTCAGTAGTTGCTCAATAAAGTTTTCTGTCTCTTCCACTGCCTGTTGATTTTGATAATGATAATCCGGCGAGTCACGGCGCAGGCGTGCTCTTAACAACACGGCTGCCAGCAGATTTTCGCAGAGGGCATTGACAAAACTTAACCGCTGCATAACTTCTGGACTATGACCCGAAGTTTTTGAGTCTCTGGCAGAGAGGCCGCTTTTCATTGCGCCATAGAACTCAACATCGCCCCAGTCCCGTAAACCATCCCAGCCAAAATCAGGGCGCTCAATGGCCTTGATCCAACCTCCAAATGTTCCGGGTAATGGAAAGGCAAAACAGTCGGAGTTACCCAGCAATGGGCTAAGGAACAGCCAACGACGTCCAGTATCATGAAATGCCGGGATCGTTGACGTAGGCATAACCCCAACGCTGCCATTAAGTACTCCAATGTCGTGAATGGCGTCCAGCAAGCCTCGCTCAGCAATCGCATACGGGGTTCTGCTTTGATCCGGAGTATGAGCGTATTGACCGTAGTTTTTTGTCGCTTTGAAGTGGTAGACCCGGAAGGCTCTTTCACCATCAATATCACACACTTGTAAGCGATCAGTGAAACCCCGGGCACTCTCGGGAAGATCCTTTTCCAGTAAAATAAGGAACTCGCCAAAACGGGGTTTCCGGCTCTTAAAGCGGTCACTTCCAGCAATAAATTGATGCATAATGCCTTCCTGCGCCAGGGTGGCTACGGACTCTCCAAGTCGCTGGAATTTATAGTAATCAACTTCCTCACCATTCTTTACTGCCAGTGTTCGACCACCCACAATGTCTCCCTTTCCTGCAAATAGCGACAATGAATCTTGATCTTGACCAGGATAAACCCGTTGAAATTCTGTTTTACCGGCACGAGCAAATTCTGACTGCAATTGTCGACCGGAGGCCAGATCTGCAAAATGAAGATCAAATGCCTCGAGAGCCACCATCAATGCAAATGCCAAAGTATTGGGTTGTTGAAATTTGAGCGGATTCACCGGCTCCGTTAATGTGCCGGAGGCATCCAGTTCGTAGAAAAGGGCAGGATTATTGAGATAAGCCAGAGTATCATCAATTAATTGTCGGGGCACACAATCTCTCAACTCCACCATTGACTGTTGCTTGTTGGCAATCATCCTGGTAGCCAGGACATGAATAAGCCTTTTCCGGATTAGTGGGTCATTACAACACTTCGCCAGATATTCGCTGTCATTAAAACGACTTAAAAAAAATTGAAAATGTTCAATGTAGCCTACAATGAGGTCGGCTTTTTCGGGCCGTAAATGTCTGGCGATCATATGCACTTCTCCAGCATCAAAAGGGTCAGAATCAAGAACCATAGCATCTTGCAGCAGCAATATTTTTTCCGGAAAAGCACAGGAAGAATTGTCAGGAAAGTACGGATAAACCCTATTCATGACACAGGTTTTAAAAGCCTCATCTGCATTCACTTTATTAAAGAAACAAGAAAGGATTTTCGTATCAAGATATCGGCTTATTTCAGGTCTGCTGCTTAACATTTTTGATAGTGATTGCTTTCCTGTTTCAATCAAATCCTGAAGCAAATCATCATCCAGATTTTCAACAACTATAACAAAAAAAGGATTAGCTTCTACCAGTCTTTTTAACAATAAAGCAAATCTTTTCCTGTCACCACTGAATCCATCCATGCAATTTTGATAAATATTAGACAAGGGATAGATTTTTGAACCTTCAATTTCCATTATGACTTCTAATGTTGCCGAAGTCGTTTTCAGAAGTACTTCCTCAAAAAAATCAGGATCATTATTCAGCATCTCATACTGATGATCACCTTTGAAAATAGTGAAAAAATCAACCAGCAAATTACCACCATTGAGCGAATCCAAAATGACCTTTTTTGTTATAAACTGATCCGGAACCTCTGATAATCTGCACAGACGTTTTGATAATTGCAAAAGGCAGTACTCTTTGTTTTTCTCTCTGATAGTTGCTGGTAGATCATGAAGCTTTATTCTTCCTGAACCGATAAGCTCATCATAAAAGTCATCATCTTTAAAGCTGTCCGGCAAAACACTGATAGACTTTATTTTGGCTCTGGTATCCAGACACTCATAAATCGGCACTGCCAGTTTCGGCGGTGTACCACGGGGGATACTATGCAAACCTGAGTATTCAGTCAGAAAGTCAATATCATTTTTTAATTCTTCAGGAAGGACTTCGTAGCTGAGTCTCGAGCCTGTTTTTCTGGAACCACTCAGTAATATCTGTTTTTTTCTTTCAGGCGTTGATAGTAATACATCCCTCATTTTATCACTTGCTGCCATTTCGAAAACATCCCAAAGATGATTTCTTATTATCCCTGACAAAAGGGTTGATGATTTGAAATAATCTTCAGGCAATTTTTCTTTAGGGCGATAATGAAGAAAGTCGATGACATCTATAAATTCATCTATTGAGAGTCTACCTTCTTTACCATCAATGAGTTCTTTAATCAGCTCGACTTGTCTGTCGCTGATGACGGCAGTATTCGCACCCTGAATGGCTTTGAGTTTTTTTAATTTTCGTTTGGGTTTAGTGGCTTCACAGCTATCGACATCTGAAGCAACGACTCTATGGGAAATTCCGATATCTTTTGGTCCTGTTAATGGCATGAAATCTGCGCGATTAACGCCCAGTAGCTCACCGCTGACAGGGCTGACGATTCCGCCGAAAGCATTGCCCTGCTTCATTTTAACATCGGCTGTAACCGTGCAAGCAGACAGATTTGTCTCCAGATTACATAAAGATTGAGGTAATCGATCCATCGTTTTTCTCCAGTCTCTAGCAGCCTGACCGAGAATAGACTGCCCTACTGCGGCGGCAGCAAATTGGTCTGAAAATCCGCTTTTGTTCGTCAAATAGCTCGCTATTCTCCTTACAAAACCGAATTTTCATCCTCAATTTTCTGCCGTCCTCGCTACGGGCGCTATTCTCGGTCAGGCTCCTAGTTGTCGTTAATCTTGACGAGGGTGACTCGAAACAAAGCATGTCTATATATAGACCTGTTAATTAGACTAAAGTTCCAAAAAGAAGGATCGCAGAGTTGAAAAAAGGGCGCTGGGTAAGTCTGTGCAGCACAAAACCCTATTAATAGTCTGAGTTGTCTGATGCACTGGGGGGGGGGGGGGATGTCATCTCCTGTTTTCATCCTCGGTGTACTGGTTTGCGAAAGCAAAAATATTGCCGACAAGCAACGTAAGCCCCTTGACCAGACTTATCAGAGGAAAGACGGCGTTATTGGCTCCCAGATTGAGTTCGTCATTGACATTATGGAAGTCTTTGGGGAATTTTTTAGGCATGTCGAAGGTTCGCAAACCTTCTGGATACAGTGTGACATCGAGGTTTCCAGTATTCTTAATGTGTTCCGAGAAACACTCAAACGAAGGATCAAGTGCACTATGGTCTTTGGCCTCACAGGGCTGCATTGCCGTCCAGTACAGGATTTCACTGGCTGTCCGCTTCAGCCATGAACGGTATGTGGTATCGTCAAGCCCCATAAATTCTTGCAGTCTTGACCTGGGCGGCGATTCTTTTTCTTTTGCCAACAGGCCTGACAGGTATTCGTCAAGTAGTTGCTCAATAAAGTTTTCTGTCTCTTCCACCGCCTGTTGATTTTGATAATGATAATCCGGCGAGTCGCGGCGCAGACGTGATCTCAGCAACACGGCTGCCAGCAGGTTTTCGCAGAGGGCATTGGCAAAACTTAACCGCTGCATAACTTCTGGTGTATAACCCGAAGTTTTTGAGTCTCTGGCAGTGAGGCCGCTTTTCATAGAGCCATAAAACTCAACATCGCCCCAATCCCGTAAACCATCCCAGCCAAAATCAGGGCGCTCAATGGCCTTGATCCAACCTCCAAATGTTCCGGGTAATGGCAGGGCATAGAGCATGGATCCCAACAAAGGGGTGAGGAACACCCAGCGACGTCCGGTATCGTGAAACGCCGGGATAGTTGACGTGGGCATAACGCCAAAGTTGCCATTAAGTAACCCAATATCATGGATGCCTTTCAATAGACCTCTCTCGGCGACCGCGAAGGGGGCATTGGTGAGATCAGGAATATGAGCGTATTGACCGTAGTGTTTTGTGGCCTTGAAGAAATAGACCCTTACGGCTCTTTCGCCATCAACATTGATCACTTGTAAGCGATCAGTGAAACCTCGGGTACTTTTGGGAAGTTCCTTTTCCAGCACCGTAAGGTATTGGCCAAAACGGGGTTTCTGGCTTTTGAAGCGGTCACTTTTGGCTATAAATTGATGCATAACGCCTTCTTGCGCCAAAGTATTCACGGACTCTCCAACCCGCTGGAACTTATAATAATCAACCTCCTCACCATTGGGTATTGCCAGTGTTCGACCACCAACGATGGTTCCTTCTTTTTCAAACAGTGACAGCCGGTGCTGACCAGAATAAACCGATGGAAATTCTGTTTCACCAGCACAAACAAATTCTGACTGCAACTGACGACTGGCGTCTTTATTCGCAAACTCAAAGCTATATGCGTGGAGAGACGCCAGCAACTTGAGTGCCACAGTATTTGGCTGTTGAAATTTGAGCGGGTTAACCGGCTCTGTTAATGCAAGAGAGGAGTCCAGCCTGGAGAAAAGCGCAGGATCATTGAGATAAGCCAGAGTATCATCCAGTAACTTTCTGGGTAAGGGATCCTTCCAGAACCTCAACAACAGCGGTTTGTTAGCAAGGATCCTGGCAGCCAGAACATGAACAAGCCTTTGCTTGAGTGCCGGGTCATTGCAACACTGCTCCAGATACCTTGCATCATTAAACTTATGCAAAAAATCCAGATGGAGTTCAATGTAGCTTACTATGAGGTCGCCTTTGTCGGGCCGTAAACCTCTCTTAATAATATGAGTCGCTCCAGACCAAAAGGGTTCAGAGTTTAAAACGATATCGTCTTGTTTCGTCAGTAATTCATCGGAAAACGAATCGAAATATTTTATAGGGAAATACTGACAGACAGTACCCATCACCTGGTTTTTAAAATCATCACCTGCATTAATTTTTTCAAAAAACTTATCAAGAAGACTAAGGGGGAAATTTTCACTTTTCTCAGGTCTGTTGATTAATATTTTCAACAAAGACCATTTTGCTTTTTCGATTAATCCCTGAAGCAAATTATCACCTGCATTTTTAATTGATACAACAATAAAAGGATTGGCACTTACCAGTTTATTTAACAACAAAGCAAGTTTATCTCGATCAGTCTTGTATCTTTCTATACAAAGATGATAAATATCAGCTAAGGGCGTGGTATACGAACGAGCGAAATCTCTATTACCCAGAATGGCTGAAGCAGTTTTGAAAAGGACTTCTTCAAAGAAATCATCATCATTTATCAGCACCTTATATTCATGATTGCCGTTGAAAATTTCGCTAAAATTATCATACAAATTGTCACCGTCAAGGGAGTCCAAAATCGACTTTTTTGTTATGAACCGATCCGGAACCTCTGATAATTGACACCGTCCCTTCGATAATTGTAAAAGGCAGTAGTCTTTTTTTATGTTAATAATGTGTTGTGGCAGATCTTTAAGCTCTATCCTTCCTGAATTGATAAGCTCATCATACAATTCATCATCTTTAAAGCTGTGTGGAAGAACGCTCAGGGATTTTATTTTTGCTGCGATGTCCAGATAACCATAAATCAGTTGTGCCTGTTTCGGTGGTGTTCCCTTCGGAAGGCCATTCACGTTTGAGTACTCTATCAAAAAATCAATATCAGATTTTAATTCTTCAGAAAAGTCTTTGTAGTGAGCGGTTAGGGCTAGGCTCCTGATCTCATTTAAAAATATACTTTTTGTTCGATCAGCTGTTGATAACAATACATCTCTGATTTTATCACCTTCCTTCATTGAAAAAACACACCAAAGACGGTTCCTTACTATCTCTTCAAGAAGGGTTTCCGATTTGAAATAATCTTCAGGCAAATATTTTTCAGGCCTATAAGGAAGAAAGTCGGCAACCTCTATAAACTCATCTTTTGTGAGCCGATCGCTTCTACCATCAATGAGTCCTTGAATTAGCTCGACTTGTCTGTTGCTGATGATCGCATTATTCGCACTCTGAATGGCTTTAAGCTTTCTTAAAGGTCTGGGTGATAATGCTTCGGGCTTCACAACTCTGTCATCAGTAAAGTCCAGTTTTCGTTTGCTTATTGTGGCTTCACGAGTATCTACCTCTAAAGCAACAGCCCTGGAGGAAATTCCGATCTCTTTCTGATCTTGTTGCCCTGTTGCGGTATCTGGTATGAAAACTGCGCGATTGACTCCAAATGGCTCACCGCTAACAGAGCTGAAGGTTCTGCCGGAGACCTTGCCATGATCCGCTGCCCCTTTAATATCCGCTGTTGCACCGCAGGTAGAGGGATTAAATGAGTGTGACAATCGATCCATTATTTATTTCCGCCTTTAACTGTCCTTAATCTTGACGAGGGTCAAGCCAAAAAAATGCTTTTTAATTTTGACCCATGAAATAAACAAAAGTTCCTAAATCGGGTGGGGACGGCCTTTTTTATACTCGCAGGACGGGAGGGGGGGGAACTATGGCTGGGAACAAAAAAGGGCGTGCTACCCCCTCATCCCTCGTCAATTGTTGATCGCCGGGCTTTTACTCAGCATCCGGCAGCCAACCTTCAGTCATCACTTCCTCATATGTCCATGGGCATTCGCTGGGGAAATCACTAGGTTTACAAATCATTTCTCTAGCTGCCTGATTTCGAGCTGATTGATAAGCTTTTGGTAAAATCTCGTCCAATTTATTATTGAGAGAAGGGTTTTCTTCCAATTCTTCTTGTACAGCGTCCCTCTGTTTTCCAATACTGATCAACCAGCTTGTGTGCCATTCTTTCATGTCGTGCATATCATCTTTTTTAGACTGCATCTGCCATTTAAGCGCATGTAAAAAAAGCCCCTTTAGACAACTTTTTACTGAACGATAACGAGCTTTGCCCATGTCCTCAACTTCCTCGATCAGGTTGTCCAAATCCAACTCGCTAAAACGACCTTGCCTGATCAGCTCGGCTTGCTGAAAAGACCAACTGTAGAAATCGGTATCGTATAAATCACTCATTGTTAAACCTCTTGTGAACCAGTGCAGTATATACCAATGAACCGTTACTATCCGTTACCTCTTAACAATTATAAAACATGCCGTGACGTACAAAAAAAGAACCTTTGCAGAGGCAATAAAGAAGGATCGCAGAGCTGCAAAAAAGGCCTATGGCCAAGCCAGTGCCACACCAAACAATGTAAATAGTCTTAAATACTGGCTGCGCTGGGGGATACGAACCTCATTTCCTATTTTCTTCCTCGGTGTATTGACCTGCGTAAGCAAAAATATTGCCAGCTAACAACGTAAGCCCCTTGACCAGAGCGACCAGAGGAAAGACGGCGTTATTGGCTCCCAGATTGAGTTCATCATTGACATTATGGAAGTCTTTGGGGAATTTTTTATGTGTGTCGAAGGTTTGCAAACCTTCCGGGTACAGTGTGGCATCGAGGTTTCCGGTATCCTTAATATGTTTTGAGAAACACTCAACAGAAGGATCAAGTGCACTATCACCTCTGGCCTCATAGGGTTGTTTGGCCGTCCAGTACAAAATTTCCTCGGCTGTTCGCTTCAGCCAGGAGCGGTATGTGGTATCGTCAAGCCCCATCAATTCTTGCAGTCTTGGCCTGGGCGGCGATTCTTTTTCTTTTGCCAACAGGCCTGACAGATATTCGTCAAGTAGTTGCTCAATAAAGTTTTCTGTCTCTTCCAATGCCTGTTGATTTTGATAGTGATAATCCGGGGAGTCCCGACGCAGGCGTGCTCTTAACAACACGGCTGCCAGCAGGTTTTCGCAGAGGGAGTTGACAAAACTTAATCGCTGAAGAACCTCGGGAGTATAACCCGAAGTTTTTGAGTCTCTGGCAGTGAGGCCGCTTTTCATAGAGCCATAAAACTCAACATCGCCCCAATCCCGCAAACCATCCCAACCAAAATCAGGGCGTTCAATGGCTTTAACCCAGCCTCCAAAGGTTCCCGGTAATGGCAAAGCATAAAAATCAGAGTTACCCAACAATGGGCTAAGGAATACCCAACGACGGCCGGTATCATGAAACGCCGGGATCGTTGACGTGGGCATAACGCCAACGCTGCCATTAAGTACGCCAATGTCGTGAATGCCACTCAATAAGCCTCGCTCGGCGATCGCGTAAGGGTTGTCGGTTGCATCCGGAGTATGGGCGTATTTAGCGTAATTTTTTGTCGCTTTGAAATGGTAGACCCGGAAGGCTCTTTCACCATTAATTTCGCTCACTTGTAAGCGATCAGTGAAACCCCGGATACTTTCGGGAAGATCCTTTTCCAGTACCATGATGTACTGTCCAAAACGGGGTTTCTGGCTTTTAAAGCGGCCACTTTTGGCAATAAATTGATGCATAATGCCTTCCTGTGCCAGAGTGGCTTCGGACTCTCCAAGTCGCTGGAATTTATAGTAATCAACTTGCTCACCATTCTGTACTGCCAATGTACGGCCACCGACGATGGTTCCCTCTCCTTTAAATAGCGACAATGAATGTTGATGTTGACCAGGATAAACCAGTTTAAAGTTTGTGTGATCCGCACGGTCAAATTCTGATTGCAACTGACAACTTGCGTCTTTATCGGCAATCTGAAGGCTATTTCTCTTAAGAGACGCCAACTGCCTGAGTGCCAAAGTGTTGGGTTGTTGGAATTTGAGAGGATTCACCGGTTTTGTTAATGTTCCGGAGACATCCAGTTCGGATAAAAGGGCAGGATTATTGAGATAAGCCAGAGTATCATCAATCAAATGGCGGGGGAGATAACGTCGCCACTCCGTCACTAACTGCTGCTTGTTTACAATGACCTTGTTAGCCAGGACCTGAATAAGCCTTTGTCGGATTGCTGGGTCGGCGCAACGCTCCTCAAGATATCCTTTGTCATTGAATTCGCTCAAAAAAAGTGGATAGCATTCAATGTAGTCTATTATGATGTCAGCTTCGGCGGGCCGTAATCTTCTGGAGATAATGCGAATCGCTCCAGCATCAAAGGGCTCAGAACCCAGAACCATAGCGTCTTGCTTACGCTTTATGTCTTCTGAAAAAGGTTCTGAACAAGGGACAGGAAAATACGGATAAACAACATTTATAACTTGGTTTTTAAAATCATCACTTGCATTAACTTTATTAAAGAAACGAGTAATCATACCCATAAAAAAACGCTGACTTACTTCAGGCCTACTATCCAATATTTCCAACAATGATTCTTTTGCTTCTCCAATCAACTCCTGAAACAACTGATCACCGACGTCTTTAACAAGTAAAATAAAAAAAGGATTAGTTTTTATCAATCTTTTCAGCAACAAAGCAAGTTTTTCTCTGTTACTGCTGTATTTTTCAATACAACATTGATAAACCTTAGACAAGGTATTGATTTGTGCAGTGTAGAAATCATATTTTGCTTCCAACACCACTGAAGTCATTTTCATCAGGAATTCTTCAAAGAAGTCAGGATCATTCTTCAGCGTCTCAAACTCACTATCACCTCTGAGGATATTGATAAAATCAGCAAGCAAACTGTCACTATTAAGCGAATCCAGAATAACCTTTTTTGTTATAAACTGAGCCGGAACCTGTGATAACCGGCACAGACCTTTTGATAATTGCAAAAGGCAGTACTCTCTGTTTTTGTCCCGGATTTTGAATGGCAGCTGACTTAGCTCTATTCTTCCTGAACGGATAAGCTCATCATAAAAATCATCATCTTTAAAGCTGTTCGGAAGAGCATCTATAGACTCTATTTTGGCTGAGATATCCAGACGCTCATAAATCTGCACAGCCAGTTGCGGCGGTGTAGAACAGGGAATACCGTGAAGATTTGAGCATTCAGTCAGAAAATCTATATCCTTTTTTAATTCTTCAGGAAAGCTGCTGTAGTAAGGCCTGAAGCCTTCTTTCCTGATGCGGGTCAAACACAACTCTTTTTCCCTTTCAGGTGTTGATGCTAATACCTGCCAAAATTCATCACTCCCCTCCATTGCGAAACGCTTCCAAAGCTGATTTCTTATAATCCCTGACACAAGGGTGGGTGATTTGAAAAAATCTTCAGGCAATTTTTCTTCAGCGTAATAATCAAGAAAGTCGATAACCTCTATAAACTCTTCTATTGTGAATCTACCTTTTTCTCCATCCAGGAGTCTTTTTATCAGCTGGACTTGTTTGTCGCTGAGGATAGCAGTAGATGTCCCCGGAATAGCTTTAAACTTTTTAAATTTTGGTTTGTTTTTAGCGGCTTCAGGACTATCTATCTCTAAAGCAGCGACTCTGGAGGAAATCCCCACCTCTTTTCGTTTTTTTCCTGTAATGGAGTCTGCTCTGAAATCTGTTGGATTGACGCTAAATAGTTCATCACTGGCAGGGCTGACGGATCTGCCGGAGACCCTGGCTGCATTTTTTTTATCATCAGCTGTAGCAATGCCGGTAGAAGGGTTTAGCCCCGAATTACATGAGGGTTGAGTTAATCGATCCATCATTTTTCTCCTTTCTCTGACTGTCCTTAATCTTGACGGACTTCAGCCCGATCAATGAGTGCTTAAGTACTCAACCATACGAAATCATATTTTCTGACTCATTGTTCAGGCACTCGCGGCAACTGCTCCTGCGTTGCTCTAGCTCCTGCATCCATGCAGTCGTGCGGCGTTGCAACTCTGGTCACATAGCTTGCTATGTTCCCGTCGTTGCGCCTTGCAGAGCACCTGCCCAATAAGCCAGAAATATTCGATTCCGTATGGCTGAGTAATTATATATTTTGACCCTTAAAATAGACGAAAGTTCCAAAAAAGAATGATCGCAGAATTGAAAAAAAAGGCCGTCGGCTCATCCAGTACCAAGCCTGTAAATAGCCTGAGATATCGGAGTCAGCGAGGGAATACCCATATCATTCCCTATTTTCATCTTCAGCGTAACGATTGGCGAATGCAAAAATATAGGCGACTAACAACGTAAGCCCCTTGGCCAGAGCGACCAGAGGAAAGACGGCGTTATTGGCTCCCAGATTGAGTTGGTCATTGACATTATGGAAATCTCTGGGGAATTTTTTATGCTTGTCGAAAGTAGACAAACCTTTTGGATACAATGTGGCATCCAGGTTTCCAGTCTCCTTTATATGTTTTGAGAAACACTCAACAGATGGATCAAGTGCACCAGGGTCTGTGGCCTCAGAGGGTTGCCTTGCCGTCCAGTACAGGATTTCCTCGGCTGTCCGCTTCAGCCATGAACAGTATGTGGTATCGTCAAGTCCCATCAATTCTTGCAGTCTTGGCCTGGGCGGCCATTCTTTTTCTTTTGCCAACAGGCCTGACAGATATGCGTCAAGTAGTTGCTCAATAAAGTTTTCTGTCTCTTCCACTGCCTGTTGATTTTGATAGTGATAATCCGGGGAGTCGCGGCGCAGGCGTGATCTTAACAACACGGCTGCCAGCAGGTTTTCGCAGAGGGCATTGGCAAAACTTAGCCTCTGCATAACTTCCGGAGTATAACCCGAAGTTTTTGAGTCTCTGGCAGTGAGGCCGCTTTTCATGGCGCCGAAGAACTCAACATCGCCCCAATCCCGTAAACCATCCCAACCAAAATCAGGTCGTTCAATGGCTTTAACCCAGCCTCCAAAAGTTCCGGGCAATGGCAAGGCAAAACCAATGGAGTTACCCAACAATGGGCTAAGGAACACCCAACGACGTCCGGTATCATGAAATACCGGGATCGTTGACGTGGGCATAACACCAAGGCGGTCATTAAGTACACCAATGTCGTGAATGCCGTTCAACAAGCCTCGCTCAGCGATCACGTAAGGGGTGCTGGTTCCATCCGGAGTATGGGCGTATTTAGCGTAGTTTTTTGTTGCTTTGAAGTGGTAGACCCTAAAGGCTCTTTCACCATTAACATTGATCACTTGTAAGCGGTCGGTGAAACCCCGGATACTCTCGGGTAGATCTTTTTCCAGTACGATAAGGTACTGACCAAAACGGGGTAGCTGGCTTTTAAAGCGCTTATTGAGCACCCCGGCAATAAATTGATGCATAATGCCTTCTTGCGCAAGGGTGGCGACGGACTCGCCAAGTCGCTGGAATTTATAGTAATCCACTGTCTTACCATTGCGCATTGCCAATGTACGGCCACCCACGATGACTCCCTTTCCTTTAAACAGCGACAATGAATGTTGATATTGACCGCGATAAACGAGTTTAAAATTTGTGCGCTCCGCACGATCAAATTCTGATTGCAACAGACGACTGGCGTCTTTATCCGCAATCTGGAGGCCATTTGCGTGGAGAGACACCAGCAGCTTGAATGCCGAAGTATTGGGTTGTTGAAATTTGAGAGGATTCACCGGTACCGTTAATGTACCGGAGACGTCCAGTTCGGAGAAAAGGGCAGGATTACTGAGATAAGCCAGGGTATCATCAATTAATTTTCGGGGCACACAAGATTTCCAATCCGCCATGAATTGCCGCTTGTCTGCAATGACCCTGTTAGCCAGGATATGAATAAGCCTTTGTCGGTTTGTTGGGTCAATGCAACACTTCTCCAGATACTCCTTGTCATCAAAACGACTTAAAAAAAATTGAAAATGCTCAATGTAATCTATTATGAAGTCAGCTTTGTCGGGCCGTAGACGTCTACCAACAATATGATTTTCTCCACTAGCAAAGGGGTCAGAATTTAGAACCAGAACATCTTGCTTAGCTAATATTTCTTCTGGAAAACTACTGGAATCATCGCAGGGAAAATACGGAAAAACAATATTCATAACCTCGGTTTTAAAGTCATCACCGGCATTAACTTTATCAAAGAAAAAAGAAAGGATTTTTGTATCAAAGAATTGACTGATTTCAGGTCTACTGCTTAACATTTCCAATAGCGTTTTTTTTCCTATTCCAATCAATTTCTGAAGAAAAGTATTATCCGAATTTTCAACAGATATAACAAAAAAAGGATTGACCTTTACCAGCTTCTCTAACAAATAAACAATCTTTTCTCTGTCATTCATGTATCTTTTTATGCAATATTTATAAACGTCAGACAAGAGATTTTTTTTTGAATCTTCTAATTCCATTTTTATTTCTAACGTTGCTGAAGCAATCTTAAGAAGTACTTCTTCAAAGAAGTCAGGATCATTTCTCATCATCTTATATTTATAATCATTTTCGCAAAATTCGATAAAATTATCATGAATATTGTCACCATTGAGGGAATCCAAAACAGCCTTTTTTGTTCTAAAATGAGCCGGAATCTCTGATAACCTGCACCGATCTTTTGATAATTGCAAAAGACAGTACTCTTTGTTTTTGTATCGGATGTTGAGTGGCAGTTTACTTAGCTCTATTCTTCCTGAACGGATAAGCTCATCATAAAGATCATCATCTATAAAACTGTCTGGCAGAACACTGATAGACTTTATTTTGGCTGCGATATCCAGACGTTCATAAATCGTTTCGGCCAGTTTCGGTGGTGTGCCCTCAGGAAGGCCATTGAGACTTGAGTATTCGGTCAGAAAGTCAACATCATCTTTTAATTCTTCATAAAGGGCGTCGTAGTGGAATTTGTAGCCTTTTTCCTTGATACCAGTCAATAATATCTGTCTTCTCCTTTCAGGTGTTGATAGTAACAAACTCCTGATTTTATCACTTGCGTCCATTTCAAAAACATCCCAAAGCTGATTTCTTATTATCTCTGACAAAAGGGTTGATGATTTGAAATAATCTTTAGGCAATCTTTCGTTAGGGCGATAATAAAGAAAGCTGACCACATCGATAAATTGATTGACTGTGAATTTACCTGTTTTATCGTCAATAAGTCTTTTTATCAGCTTGACTTGTCTTCGGTTTAAAATAGCAGTATTCGTACCCTTAATGGCTTCAGGCTTTTTTAATGTTGGTTTGCGCTTAGCGGCTTTACAGTTATCTGCATCGAAGGCAATAGTTCTGGAGGAAATCCCGATCTCTTTTTGTCCTGTTACTGGTGTAAAATCTGCGCGATTGACTCCC
Source organism: Endozoicomonas sp. 8E (assembly GCF_032883915.1). Lineage (NCBI taxonomy): Bacteria > Pseudomonadati > Pseudomonadota > Gammaproteobacteria > Oceanospirillales > Endozoicomonadaceae > Endozoicomonas > Endozoicomonas sp. 8E. The sequence continues at coordinate 5,345,901 of NZ_CP120717.1, forward strand.
AATGGCTCACCGCTGACAGGGCTGACGAATCTGCCGGAGACCCTGCCATGATCCGCTGCATCGGCTGTATCAGTGTAAGTAGAGGGAGTTGGCAAGAGATTACATAAGGGTTGAGGTCGATCCATCATTTGTCTCCTGCCTTTAATTGTCCTTAATCTTGAAGAGCTTGTGCCCGTCCAAAGAATGCTTACAGATATATAGACTCGTGAATAAAACGAAAGTTCCAAAAAAGAAGGATCACAGAGTTGAAAAAGCCCGCTGGTCAAACCAGCGCAACACAAAACAATGTCAGTATTTCCGGATATTGGTTGCAGTGAGGGATATCAAGGTTCTTCCCTATTTTCATCCTCTGTGTACTGATTGGCGAACGCAAAAATATTGCCGGCTAACAACGTAAGCCCCTTGACCAGACTGACCAGGGGAAAGACGGCGTTATTGGCTCCCAGATTGAGCTGGTCATTGACATTATGGAAGTCTTTGGGAAATTTTTTATGTGTGTCGAAGGTACGCAAACCTTTTGGGTACAGTGTGGTGTCGAGGTTTCCAGTATCCTTTATGTGTTTTGAGAAACACTCAACAGAAGGATCAAATGCACTATGGTCTTTGGTCTCACAGGGTTGCATGGCCGTCCAGTACAGGATTTCCTCGGCTGTCCGCTTCAGCCATGAACGGTATGCGGTATCGTCAAGCCCCATAAATTCTTGCAGTCTTGACCTGGGCAGCCATTCTTTTTCTTTTGCCAACAGGCCTGACAGGTATTCGTTGAGTAGTTGCTCAATAAAGTTTTCTGTCTCTTCCACTGCCTGTTGATTTTGATAATGATAATCCTTCGAGTCGCGGCGCAGGCGTGCTCTTAACAAAACGGCTGCCAGCAGGTTTTCACAGAGGGAATTGACAAAACTTAACCGCTGCAGAACCTCGGGAGTATATCCCGAAGTTTTTGAGTCCCTGGCAGAGAGGCCGCTGCTCATGGAGCCAAAAAACTCAACATCGCCCCAATCCCGTAAACCATCCCAACCAAAGTCAGGGCGTTCAATGGCTTTAACCCAGCTTCCAAAGGTTCCGGGTAATGGCAAGGCAAAGTAACTGGAGTTACCCAACAATGGGCTAAGGAACACCCAACGTCGTCCGGTATCATGAAATGCCGGGATGGTTGAAGTAGGCATAACGCCGAACTTGCCATTCAGTACGCCAATGTCGTGAATGGCGGCAAACAGGCCTCGCTCAGCGTTCGCGTAAGGGGTGCTGGTTGTATCGGGAGTATGAGCGTATTTAGCGTAGTTTTTTGTCGCTTTGAAGTGGTAGACCCGGAAGGCTCTTTCACCATTAATATTGATCACCTGTAAACGGTCAGTGAAACCTCGAATACTCCTGGGGAGATCCTTTTCCATTACGATGAGGTACTGACCAAAACGGGGTAGCTGGCTTTTAAAGCGGTTATTGGTCACCCTGGCAATAAATTGATGCATAATACCTTCTTGTGCCAGGGTGGCTACGGACTCTCCAAGTCGCTGGAATTTATAGTAATCAACGTCTTCACCATTCTCTACTGCCAGTGTACGACCACCCATGATGGCTCCCTCGCCTTCAAATAGTGATAATGGATGTTCAATGCTATCAATCCATAGGCCAAGCCTTTTCATCAGAAAATACAATGGATACTGACTGCGAAAAACCGGTTCAAAATAAGTACGATCTGCACGGTCAAATTCTGATTGCAACTGACGACTGGCGTCTTTTTCGTCAAACTCTAAGCTATATGCATGGAGAGACGCCAGCAGCTTAAATGCCGAAGTATTGGGTTGTTGAAATTTGAGTGGATTCACCGGCTCTGCTAATGTGCCTGAGACATCCAGTTCTGAGAAAAGGGCAGGATTATTGAGATAAGCCAGAGTATCGTCAATTAATTTTCGGGGTACACAACCTCTCCACTCCGACATGAACAGCTGCTTTTCTGCAATGATTCTGTTAGCCAGAACATGAATAAGCTTTTGCCGGATTGTTGCATCCGTACAACACTTCTCCAAATATTTTTTGCTATCAAAACGACGTAAAAAAGATTGACATTGTTCAATGTAATCTATTATGAGTTCGGCTTTTTCGGGTCTTATATGTCTACGGATAAGATGCTTTTCTCCAGCGTCAAAAGGTTCAGAAGCCAGAACCATAGCATCTTGCTTCAGCAATATATCTTCCGGAAAACTACGGGAATAATCGTCAGGAAAATACGGAAAAACAACATTCATAACATCGCTTTTAAAATCATCCCCTGCTTTAACTTTCTTAAAGAACAAAGATAGGATTTCCGTATCAAAATATTGGCTTATTGCAGGCCTACTGCTTAGCATCTCTAACAGTGATTCTTTTCCTGTTTTAATCAATCCCTCAAGCAACCTGTCATCCTGACTTTCAATGACTATAACAAAAAAAGGATTAGCCTTTACCAGCTTTCTTAACAATAAAGCAAGTTTACCCCTGTCATCCCTGTACCTATCTGTGCAATATTGATAAACAGCAGACAATGGATAGACTCTTGAACCCTCGAATTCCATGACTCTATCCAAAGCTATTGAAGAAAATTTGAGAACGACTTCTTCAAAAAATTCAGAATCATTGCTCAGCATCTTATACTTGGAATCACCTTTAAAAACATTGATAAAATCAACATGCAAACTCTCACTATTGAGTGAATCCAAAATAGCCTTTTTTGTTATAAACTGATCCGGAACCTCTGATAACCTGCAGAGACCTTTTGATAATTGCAAAAGGCAGTACTCTTTGTTTTTTTCTCTGATGTAGTGTGGCAGATGGTTAAGTTCGATTCTTCCTGAACGGATAAGCTCATCATAAAAGCCTTCATCTTTATAACTGTCCGGCAGAACATGGATAGACTCTATTTTGGCTCCGATATCCAGGTGCTCATAGATCGACACAGCCAGTTTCGGCGGTGTATCACGAGGAATACCCTGCAAACTTGAGTATTCGGTCAGAAAGTCAATATCGTTTTTTAGTTCTTCAGGAAGGCCTTTGTAGCGATACATTAAGCCCGTTTTCCTGACATCAGTCAATAATACCTGTCTTTTCCTTTCGGGTGTTGATTGTAATACTTCCCTCATTTGATCACTTTTGTCCAGTTTGAAAACATCCCAAAGATGACTTCTTATTATCCCTGACAAAAGAGTGGGTGATTTGTCATAATCTTCAGGTAATTTTTTTTTAGGACAAAAATTAAGAAAGTCGATAACAGCTATAAATTCATCGACTGTGAATCTACCTTTTTCACCATTCATGAGACTTTTTATCAGCTTGATTTGTTTGTCGCTTATGAGCGCAGTGTTTGTATCCTGAATGACTTTAGGCTTTTCCAAAGGCCTGGGTAATTGTGCTTCGGGCTTAATATCTCTGGCATCGGTAAAGTCCATTTTTGATGTGTGTTTAGTGGCTTCACAGCTATCTCCATCTAAAACAACGGCTCTGGAGGAAATTCCAATCTCTTTTTGTCCTGTTACTGGCGTGAAATCTGCGTGATTGATTCCCACCAGCTCAACGCTGGCAGGGCTGACGCTTCTGCCGAAAGCATTGCCATCATTTGCTTTAGTCTTTTCCAGAACATCGGCTGCAGCAATGTAAGAAGAGGTATCTGGTCCCTCATTATGTGAGAGTTGAAATAATCGTTCCATCGTTTTTTCCCCTGCCTTTAATTGTCCTTAATCTTGACGAGGATGAGACTTCCCAAAGAATGCTTATAATTTAGACCCGTTAATTAAACGAAAGTTCCAATAAAAAAGAATCGCAGAGTTGAAAAAAAGCCACTGGCCAAGCCAATGCCATATAGAAGCATATAAAGTTCAAACGTTAATCCGCCTGAAAGAGTGGTTGTGTTATTGCAATTTTTCCAACTGGCTCTCAAGGTTTTTAATGCGATTATATGAAGCCCGATTTTCAATCACGCAGTAACATGGGTCATTGCAAACAGACACACAATCGGCTTTTAACGGGCCATAATGACAATAATCTATATAGGTAACCATTTCCTCCCAGTCAGGATAGTCTTGACAATTTGTCAGTTCGAAGCTCAACCACTCTTCAATAATCACCCGTTCGTCCTCACTCCAGCCTTTACGCAGAGGCAGGCAGTCCTTAATCAAGAGTTTTTTTAATTCACTGTGCTTTTCGTCCGGATTGAACATCGGGTATTCCGTACCTTTATCATTATAAAAAACCTCTTTCAAATAATCGTATTGGTCAAAAAAAATAAATGCACCGTGGAACTTCACCAAAGCCTGATACTCCTCGGGGGCAAAACTGTCTCTACCAGACCAGTTTTTATTCAGAAACTCATATAACGCTGTCGGCAACCTCGTTAATATTGAATCTGCCAGTGACTTCACTTCATCCCAGCTAGGGCTATCGTCTTTTTTATTAATAAAAACCAATCTATCATGGACATGCGATGTAAGGGCATCTTTAAGTTCTCCCGGATTGACATGCAAATCAAAACCGGAGGGGCTGGCAGAATTTTGTGGGTAAAGCAGCATTATGTCGTTTTCCTGAAACTTTGCCGGTGATTTTTCAGCGCCTGTTTTTACAACACCAGGTATTGGCGCAGTCATTTGATGCTCATCCAGCGATTGCTCCGGATGCTCACGGGAAACAGGAAGCCGGGTTACTGGCATCAATGTTTCATTCTCTGGCTGCAAAGGTGCAACGAAATTATGGTGTGCGGGTTCTGTGGGCCTGGAAAGATCAAATTCTGGTTTGTTTGTAGCGACTGTATCTACACACAAACCAACGACTCTGGTGGACATTCTGCTCTCTTTTTGATCTTTTGGTCCGGTTATGTGATCTGCTGTCAAATCGGGGCGATTGGCTCCCACTGGCTCACTGCTGACAGGGCTGACGGTTCTGCCGGAGAGATTGCCCTGATTCGATGGAGCATTTTCTACTTTTTCATCTGTTCCAGCACTAGAAGTAGAGGGAGTTAGCCCATAATCAAATGAGGGTTGTAGTAATCGATCCATTGTTTTATTCCTTACTTTAATTGTCCTTAATCCTGTCGAGGGAGCCAGTTTAAGAATGCATGCGTATATAGACCCTTTTATTTGACAAAAGTTCCAAAACAGAAAGATCATAGAGCTGAAAAAAGACCTCTGGCCGGTACAGTGTCGCAAAAAACAATGTGAATAGCCTGAGATGCAGGATGCACTGCGGGTTTATCAACGTCATTCCATCTCTTCATCGTATTGACCTGCGTAGGCAAAAATATTGCTGACCAACCGCGTAAGCCCCCGGGCCAGAGCGACCAGTGGAAAAACAGCGTTAATGGCTCCGAGGTTGAGCTGACCATTCGCTCTGCAGAAGTCTCTGGGAAATTTTTTCTGTATGTCCAGGGGATGCAGAGGTTTCGGGTACAATGTTTCATCGAGACAACCCTTCTGCTTTAAGTGTTCCGAGTAACACTCACCAGAGGGGGGAGAAGCACAAGAGCCTGTCACCTCACAAGGTTGCGGCAGTCCAGTAAAGGATCTCCTGAGCTGTGCGAGTCAACCATGAACGGTATTTAGAATCGTCTAACCGCATCAATTCTTGTAATCTCGACTTGGGCTTTAGTTCTTTTTCTTTTCCAAAAAACCCCGACAGGTATTCATTCAGTAACTGTTCAATAAAGTTTTCTGTCTCCTTCAATGCCTGTTGATTATGATAATGATAATCCGGGGAGTTCCGGCGCAGGCGCGACCTTAATAACACGGCTGCCAGCAGGTTTTCGCAAATGGCATTGGCAAAGCTTAGTCGCTGTATAACCTCTGGAGTATAACCCCAGGTTTTAGAGTCTTTGGAACCAAGACCGCTTTTCATGGAGCCATAGAACTCAACATCACCCCAATCCCGTAAGCCATCCCGGCCAAAATCAGGACGTTCAATCGCTTCGAGCCAGCCTTTAAAATCTCCGGGAAGTGGCAAGGCATAATAATCCGAGTTCCCCAACAACGGGCTCAGGAACACCCAACGACGTCCGGTAGCGTGAAATGCCGGTATCGTTGACGTAGGCATAATGCCAAACTGGCCATTAAGTACACCAATATCATGGATACCCTTCAATAGACCCTGCTCGGCAGCTGCATAAGGAGTGTCGGTTTCATCAGGAGTGTGAGCGTATTTACTGTAGTGCTCCGAAGCTTTGAAATGATAGACCTTGAAATCGCATTGACCATTAACAAAGCTCGCTTTTAAACGGTCAGTGAAACCTCTGGTACTCTCCGGAAGGTCTTTTTCCAGTACAACAAGGTACTGAGCAAAACGCGGTTTCTGACTTTTAAAACGATCATTTTCGGCAATAAATTGATGCATAATGCCTTCCTGTGCCAGAGTGGCTTCGGACTCTCCGACCCGCAGAAACTTATAGTAATCAACCTCCTTACCATTGGGTATTGCCAGCGTGCGACCACCAACAATGGTACCTTCTTTGTTAAACAGTGATATCGGGTGTTGGCCAGACTGAATGGTGTATCTTGGGGAATACCATACAGATTCGAATACTCAATAAGAAAATCAATATCACATTTCAATTCATCGGTTAGATCATCGTGATCACATCGGAAAGGTAAATACATAGGCTGGGCCAATAGTATACCCTTGGTTAGCTTATTTTTTGGTAGTTCTTGAATCGCAAAAATACCGTGTCTTACAAACTCTTTCATAAGAATTGGCGATTCATGATAAGCTCAAGGCAAATATCGACTAAGGTCTTGTCGTCTTATAAAGCTGATAATTTTAATGTATTGATCTTCTGTGAGTTCATGGCCTCGACCATCAACAAGCTTTTGAATCAGCTCGACTTGTTCTTCGGTGAAGATAGCAGTGTTCCTGCCCGGACTCGCTTTAAGCTTTTTTAAAGTTCCGGGTGCTGATGCTTCGGACTTTATCGAAAGACCAATATCTACAGCATCAGTAAAGTTCAGTTTTGTTTTGCGTACACTGGCTCCACAGGTATCTATATCTAAAACAACCACTCTGGATAAAATTCCGGTCTCTTTTTGATCTTTTACGGGTTCTGATTCGAAATTTTCTCGATTGACGCCCAACTTTCCACCGCTGACAGGTCTGACGACTCTGCCGGAGATATTGCCCTGATTTTCTTTAGCATTTTCTGGAATATCGGCTTTAGCTCTGTCAGAAGAGGAATTCGGCCTATGTTTAACTGAGGTTTGAGGTAATAGATTCAATGTTTTTATCCTTTCTTTAATTGTCCTTAATCTTGACCAAGGGAGTTCAGCCAAAGAATGCTTAAAAATTCAGACTCATTAACTAAACGAAAGTTCAAAAAAAAACACAGAGTCGGAAAAAGGCCCCAAGCCGGGCCAGGGCGAAACAGAATAATCTAAATAATGGATGCAGGATGCAATGGGGGGATATCAACGCTATTCCCAATCATCACCCTCAGTATATTGGTCTTCGTAGGCAAAAATATTGCTGACAAACAGGGTAAGCCCCTTAACCAGACTGATCAGGGGAAAAACAGAGCGCCTGGCCCCAAGAATGGACTGACCAGTAGCCAAGCGGAAATCTCTGGGGAATTTTTTATGCTCATCCAGGGGGTGTAAATGTTTCGGATACAGTGTTTTATCCAGACGTCCAGTGAGCTTCAGGTGTTCTGAATAGCACTCGCCGGAAGGGGTAAAAGCACAAGGATCTGTGACCTCATCAGGTTGCAGGGCAGTCCAGTATAGAATCTCCTGGGCTGTACGGGTCAACCATGAACGATACTTAGCATCGTCAAGTCCCATCAATTTCTGCAATCTTGACTTGGGCTGTAATTCTTTTTCTTTTGCAAACAAACCCGAAAGGTATTCGTTCAGTAGCTGCTCAATAAAGTTTTCTGTCTCTTTCACTGCCTGTTGATTTTGATAATGATAATCCGGGGAGTCGCGACGCAGGCGCGATCTCAACAACACGGCTGACAGCAATTTTTCGCAAATAGCATTGGCAAAGCTTAGCCGTCGAAAAACCACCGGAGAATAATCCGTAGTTTTTAAGTCTCTGCTGGTCAGGCCAGTTTTCACAGCGCCATAAGACTCCATATCGCCCCAATCCCTTAAACCATTCCAGCCAAATTCAGGACGTTCAATAGCTTCAATCCAGCCCGTAAACTCTCTGGGTAATGGGAAGGCAGAATAAAATGACTCTGCCAACAACGGACTCAGGAACACCCAGGGACGTTGGTTAGTGTAATAGGACGGTAACCTGGACTTAGGCATAATGCCAAACTGACCATTAAGTACGCCAATATCATGAATGCCATTCAGTAGACCCTGCTCAGCTGTCGCATAAGGAGTTCCGGTTACATCAGGAGTGTGAGCGTATTTACCATAGTTGTTTGTCGCCTTGAAGTGATAGACCAGACAGGCTCTTTTACCATCAAAATCGCTCGCTTGTAAGCAATCAGTGAAACCTTGGGTACTCTTGGGAAGATCCTTTTCCAGTACCAGAAGGTACTGGCCAAAACGGGGTTTCTGGCTTTTAAAGCGGTCACTTTTGGCAGCAAATTGATGCATAATGCCTTCTTTCGCCAGGGCCGTCTTCAACTCTCCGACCCGATGGAATTTATAGTAATCAACCTCCTCACCATTGGCTATTGCCAGTGTACGTCCACCAACGATGGCGCCTTCCTTCTCAAACAGTGTTATCGGATGTTGACCAGGATAAACCGGTTGAAAGTCTGTTTCAGCGGCACGAGCGAACTCTGACTTTAATTGTCGAGCGGAGTCTGCATCTGCAAAATGAAGACCAAATGCGTGAAGAACCACCAGTAGTTCGAATGCCGAAGTATTGGGCAGTTGAAATTCCAGAGGATTAACGGGTTCTGTGAGTTTTTCTGAAGAATCCAGTTTGAAAAAAAGTGCCGGATCTTTGAGAAAATCCAGAGTATCATCCAGCAATTGTCGGGGTAGATTATCCTTCAAAGTATGCAATAAGTCATCTTTATTGGCCACAAGTCTTTGTGCAAATGTATGTATGAGTCTTTGCCGGAGTATCGGGTCAGTGCAGCAACTTTCGAGGTATTCTTTGTCTTTAAAAAAGTACACAAACTCCCTGTGTCGTTCAATGTATTCTACTACAATGCTACGATCGACAGGCCGTAACTTTCTGAACAGAAGATGCTCTTTTCCCTTGTGAAAGGGCTTGGAATTGAGCACCATTTTATCTTGCTTCTTGAGGATTTGCTCTGGAAAACGAGTACGGGGTTTGAAAGACTCCCCAATGTGAGCAAGAACATAAGGATAAACAATATTCAGGACACGGACTTTAAAACTCTCATCTGCATTCACTGTTTTAAAGAAACCTTCAATTAGTCCAGGGTAAAAACCATGACTTACTTTAGGTCTCCTGCTTAATATGTCTAATAATGACTCCTTTGCTATGCCGATTAATTTCTGAAGCAAGGCATCATCCAAATTTACAGTGTAAAGCAAAATAAAAGGATTTACTTTGGTCAGTTTTTTTAATAATAAACCAAATTTTTCCCCATCTGCCTCATATCTTTTTAATGCAGAATTATGTACCTCATACAAGCAGGAATCGTCTGAATCAGAGTATAATACAGAATTGAACTTATCCAGCATTTCCAATTCGACTGTGACGACCTTGACCAGTAATTCTTCATAAAAAACAGGATCACTGGTGAACATTTTGTATTCATCGGAACAAATTCTACGAAAATTACGACGCAAATGTTTACCATTATTGATCGAACCAAGTATGGATTCTTTTGTCATAAAATGAATCGGAACGTCTGATAATTCACAAAAGCCATTTGCCAATTGTGAAAGGCAGAAGGCTTTGTTTTTATTTTTAATGTGTTCCGGAAGGTAATTAAGCTCGATCATTCCTGAACGAATGAGCTCTTCGTATAAGTAGTCACTTTTAAAACTGGCTGGAAGACGATGCAAGGACCCTATTTTTATCGCAGTGTCCAGGTGACAATAAATAAAAATTGCCAATTTTGCTGGTGTACCGTAGGGAATGCCATAACGCCCTGAAAATTCAATAAGAAAATCAATATCTATTTTCAATTCATCAGGTAATTTATCGTAGCTGGTAAGGGCATGAATATCATCGTCCTGAGCCAAAAGTATATCTTTAGTTAATTTATTTACTGGTATTTCGTCAGCGTATAAAACACCATTCCTCACAAAGTCTTTCATAAGACTGGGTGATTTTAGATAAGCATCAGGCACATATTGCCCGGAATTTATTATTGTAAAATGGTCGATAATGTTCACGAATTCATCTTCTGTGATTTCACTGGCCCTGCCATCAAGGACCTTTTGAATCAACTCGACTTGCTTCCCGGTAAGAAGAGCGGTGTTCACACCCGGACTGGCTTTAAACCTTTTTAAAGGTCCGGATGATGAGACTTCGGGCTTTACCATAAAATTTCTAAATAACGCAGGATGCAGCACCCACAGCACCGGTGGAACGTCGGAGAGCTTTCCTGATTTCCAGATACCACCTTCTGGCAGCAACGTTTTAACCACTGGCTGCAACACTTTAGCAAGTTTATCGTGGGGTGGAGTTATGATCGTTTTAAGGCTTCGTTCGTTATGTTGAGGAGAGGCCTGAAAATAAGGCTTGCCAGTATTCTCTGACTCCTGAGTGTTTTGCTGAAAAGAGGCTATAAAAAAGTGTAGAACCGCCTTTTCCAGCAGTTGCAGAACCAGCTCAGCGCGGTTGGCATTCGCCAGCTGTTTAATGGTCGCGTCAACGCTGGTTTTGATGTCGTGATGCGCCTGCAAAGTCATGCCAAAATGCGGGTATGGAAACAGTTTATAGGTCAATTGCAGATGGCTGTCGCATTCGGGTTGCTGCTCACCGCAAAGAGAGAGCTGACCGCTATGACCATCCGCCTCAAATTCAACGTTGCCAGCAACCTGTGACACAGAGAGGCTGGTTGAGGCCGAATCCGGATTTTGGATCAGAGCTATGGTGTTTTTAATGACCGCATCGCTCAGCAGGCTGGCAATAGAAAAACCATTGGCAAAATCTTTTGCCTCGTTATGCAACAACGACTCAATACTCACCGGTAAACTTTCTGAGTTTCCAGTATGGGTCAGTGTGACTAAAGTTGACTCCGTGCTTTTGTCTGAATAGTCAATATCAATGCGAATGGCATTTGCCGCCAAGGGTGAAACCCATGAGAGATCAATATGGACGACACCGTGTTGCGAACTGGTCTCGTAGAGTTCCAGCCAGGGGGAGTAATCCTCAGGTAATGGAGTCTCGGCCAGCCAGGGTCTGATGGATGGGTTCATTGGGAATGGCGTTATTCGCAAAGTCTGCTGGTGACTTTGCTGCTGGTAAATCAGCTCCAGGTAAAATCGCTTGCGGATGTGAGGAGGGTCCACCTGAATTTGTTCTGATCCCAAACGAGTCCCGGTATACCAACTGTACAAGGCACTTTTTACACCGGGCAAAATGGCCATGGACAAGACTTGAGCGGTGTGCAACATCAAAGGGTTTTCTGTCCAGCGACTCAGTGCAGAGGCTGTAGTTTTGCTCACCATCCAGTAAATCATGGCGTTAAATGCCAGCGTGGGCAGTGTGCGCAAACCGTTCAGTGATAAATAATCGCCATAACGGCGAAAAGTAAAGTCATCTCCAAGGCGGAAAAAGAAGCCTAATGGCGAGGTACTGTGAAACTCAAAATCAAAAGGTGAAAGTGTATTTAACCCGCTTTCAGCTTCACGATAATCCTGATTATCCGTATCTGAATTGCTGAAACTTACCCAGGATAACTGCAGGGTAAAAATAAAAAATAACGCGCAACTTCTCATGAGATTGTTTAAATCCAATCATTGATGAACGCACGAAAACAAATAATGGTCTTTATCGTTTTTACCATTGAAACAGGCATCAACAACTCATGACGACCGCCATCAGTGCAGGAGCCTAGTCAATATTTTTGATTCCGGCAAAAAAATCACACAAATTCCTCGCCCTTTCCGGTCTCGGGTCAAGGCTTCAAGACAGTTACCCGGTGGAACCTTCAGTTCATCCAGCATTAGCACAGAATCCAGCTGATTCAGATTTCTTGCGGCCATTCGCCAAAGCGACTGTGGACAGACTTTGCGGGCCAGGCGGGAAGCCTTATCGTTAAAAATATCTGCTGTAGCCTTGTCTTTGAAAGAAGCGATTATGGATTGCATGGTAGCACGGATACCATGCCACCATCGGATGAATATTCTGTTCGGTTTACAGCTCTCCGGCGAAGGTTTTTTGGCTGAGGGCGTTGAATAGAGCATCAGTCTCAAAGGATGCACTTTGAGCACGAGTTATAGATTCACCATCAGTCTGGATCCCATGTTCCAGCGTTGGAACCTATAGGCTCTCTTCATTTACTGTGCCTGACTTGTTGGGGAGTTATGCATTCCCACGGTGGACCGTGGGAACGAGTCAACCCGGCTGGAAAAAAAGTTCACACCTGTGTTAACCTGTAACCATGCGTGTAATCAGTTTCTATACAACGGAAGACGGCAAAACGCCTGTTGCTGATTTTCTGAATACCCTGAGCAGCCAGCAGGCTCGAAAGGTCACCTGGGTTCTGAAGCTGGTTCAGGAGCAGGAGAAAGTACCGAGCAGTTATTTTAAAAAGTTGGTTAGCACTGAGGAAATCTGGAAGAGAAGACACCGTCAAAAGCCATCAGGCTGGCAGAAAAGCGTCGCATGGATTATCTGAACAGGAGGATACCATGAGTGATCTGGATCAATACATTCAAGATAGGAAAGCCCGAGACCCGGAATTTTCCGACGGTTATGATGAGGGCTATGAGTCGTTCAAGTTTGGAGTATTGCTCAAGGAGGCCAGAAAAGAGGCAGGGTTGACCCAGCTCCAGCTGGCACAAAAGCTTCAAACCCATAAAAGCGCGATATCCCGTATCGAAAACAATTCTGAGGATGTAAAACTCTCCACAATTGAGCGCTTTGCTGCCGCCCTGGGTAAAAAGCTGGAAATTCGGCTAGTATAACCTGCATCTGGACTTTTATTTCACCCATCAGGGCTGTGGTTTCTTGCGACGTTTCTAACACTGCTTCAAGTATGAACAGTAGCCAGCCTTCCCAGTCTCCTTTTGCTCTCTCACTGCTTGTAATCGTGAGTAATACTGAGCCTTGTTTCGAATGATGCCCTGCCCCCGGACATCCAGCCATTGCGTTAGAGGGCCTATTTCATCCTGAAGTTGCTGCCGGGTTTGTGGTGGGAACTATTCCAGGACTTTCAGATCCCTGAGCCGGTAGCGGGTTTGCCATTTCTCCTGGACAGCAATGGAGCTTTCATCCAACCCTTCCACTTGCTCCTGCAATTGCCTGACGATGATTTTCAGGCTGCCCTGTTCAAACTTTTTCTGCGCGGCTTTGCCCAGTTCAATCCGGGCTTCAAGACGTTTTTGGGCCAATGATTTGCTTTGGCTGACTTCTCCTTCTCCGGGGTCTTCTTCAAAGTATTCAAAGTTGCCCCAGTGATCGAAGATCAGGAAATTTTCTTTATGTCAGAGCAATGGCGATTCGGGTTTTACCGGTGCCTGTGGCTTGCACAATCAAAGCCTTGCGATGACGGTCAGAAAAACGCTCGCTGACTCGACTGATACTTTCTACCTGATAAGGACACATCATGACTGGAACAGCAGAGGCTACGCCATTGGATCTGCTTATCTACAAATTAGAGCAGGCCAAATTATCATCCTCGGAGTATTGATCTGAGAAAGCAAAAATATTGCCGGCCAACAGCGTAAGCCCCTTGGTGAGACTGACCAGAGGAAAAACACCGTTAATGGCTCCGAGATTGAGCTGACCATTGGCTTTGCAAAAGTCTCCGGGGAATTTTTTCTGCGTGTCCACAGGATGCAATTTCGAGTACAACATTTCATCAAGATGTCCATTTTTCTTTAAGTGCTCTGAGTAACACTCAACAGAAGAGGGAAATGCACAGGGGTCTTTGACCTCATGAGGTTGCAGGGCCGTCCAGTACAGGATCTCCTGAGCTGTCCGAGTCAGCCATGAACGGTATTTGGTATCGTTTAACCCCATGAACTCTTGCAATCTTGCCTTGGGCTGTAATTCTTTTTCTTTTGCAAACAGGCCCGACAGGTATTCGTTCAGTAGCTGTTCAATAAAGTTTTCTGTCTCTTTCAATGCTGATTGTTTTTGATAATGATAATCCGGGGAGTCCCGACGTAAGCGTGATCTTAATAAAACAGCTGCCAGCAGGTTTTCGCACAGGGCATTGGCGAAGCTTAATCGTTGCATAACTTCTGGAGTATAACCCGCCGATTTAGAGTCTGCGGCAGCCAGGCCACTTTTCATAGAGCCATAAAACTCCACATCGCCCCAATCCCGTAGACCAGCCCAGCCAAAATCAGGACGTTCAATAGCTTCGATCCAGCCTTTGAAATCCCCGGGTAATGGGAGGGCAAAATATTCCGAGTTCCCCAACAACGGACTCAGAAACACCCAACGACGTCCGATAGCGTGAAATGACGGTATCGTTGACGAAGGCATAATCCCAAACTGGCCATTCAGTAAGCCAATATCATGAATGCCATTCAATAGACCTCGCTCTGCAGTCCCATAAGGAGTGTTTTTTTCATCAGGAGTGTGAGCGTATACACCATAGTCTTTTGTCGCTTTGAAGTGATAGACCAGTACGGCTCTTTCACCATTAACATTGATGACTTGCAAGCGGTCAGTGAAATCTCGGGTCTTCTCAGGGAGATCCTTTTCCAGTACGGCAAGATACTGGCCAAAACGGGGTTTCTGGCTTTTAAAGCGGTCACTTTTGGCAATAAATTGATGCATAATGCCTTCTTGCGCCAAAGTAGACATGCACTCTCCGACCCGATGGAACTTATAGTAATCAACCTCTTCACCATTAGGTATTGCCAGTGTACGACCACCAACGATGGTGCCCTCTTTTTCAAACAGTGATAGCGAATCCTGACCAGAATAAACCCGTTGAAAGCCTGTTTCATCGGCATGGGCAAACTCTGACTGTAACTGACGACCGGAGGCTATATCCGCAGGTTTAAAACCCGATGCGTGGACTGCCACCAGCAATTCGAAGGCCGAGGTATTGGGCAGTTGAAATTTGAGAGGATTAACGGGTTCTGACAATTTGTCGGAAGAATCCAGTTTAGAGAAAAGTGCCGGATCTTTGAGAAATTTCAGAGTATCATCCAGTAATCGTCGAGGTAGACGATCTTGCCAGTATATCAATAGCGCCTGTTTGTCGGCAACCAACCTTTCTGCAAGTATGTGTATGAGCTTTTGCCTGATTATTGGATCAATGCAGCATCGCTTCAGATATTCTTTGTCGTTAAAAAAGTACAAGAAATTCAGATTCCGTTTAATGTAATCTAATACAATCTGAGGTTTGGCTGGCCGTAACTTTCGGCTCAGAAAGTGACTATATCCCCTGTCAAAGGGTTCAGTATCAAGTACTATCTTATCTTGCTGTTGCAGAATATCCTCAGAAGTCTTACTGTTATTCTGGTAAGGAAAATACTGATAGACAATACTCAAGACATGGCTTTTAAATTCGTTATCTGCATTAACTTTATCAAAGAAAGCTTTAAGGACTTCAACATGAAAGCCCGGAATTACTTCAGGCCTTCCGCTTAATATCTTCAATAATGAATCCTTTGCTTTTTCGATTAAATTCTGCGGCAACTCACCATTTAAATCCTCAATATAAACTAAAAAAAAAGGATTAACTCTTACCAGTTTCTCAAATAACAAAGCAAGCATTTCTGCGTCTGACTTATATCTTTTTGAGGCGAAACAATATGCTTGCATCATACATAAATCCCCTGAAGAATATTTCAATGAATCATCATATTTAATCACATTTTCCAAATCAGCTGTTACAGCCCTGATCAGTACTTCTTCAAAAAATACAGAATCCTTGATAAACACTTTGAATTGATCAAAAAAAACTCTAAGAAAATTAAAATAGTAATATTCACCCTTGATCGAGTCCAGAATGGATTCTTTCGTCAACAAATGAACCGGAACTTCTGATAATTCACACAGGCCTTTTGATAATTGCGAAAGACAGTATTCTTTGCTTTTGTTCTTAACATGTTCTGGAAGGTCTTTAAGCTCTATCATTCCTGAATGAATGAGTTCATCGTAAAAATCATCATTTTTATTTTTAAAGCTGTCTGGAAGTTGATTGAGAGATTTTATTTTCTCCGTGATGTCCAGATGATCATAAATAAGAACAGCCAGTTCCGGTGGTGTACCAAAGGGAATACCTTTGCGGGCTGAATATTCAATAAGAAAATCAAGATCTGTTTTCAATTCGTCTGGTAGTTCAACGAAGTCACAACAACTAATACCAAAACCACTCTTAGACAAGAGTATATCTTTAGTCAGTTTATTCTTTGGTATTTCATGAACTTTCAAAATACCATTCCTTAAAAACTCTTTCATCAAGGCGGGTGATTCTAAATAGGCTCGGGGTACGTGATCTCTAAAATTTTTTCGTGAAAAATAGCCGATAACGCTCTTAAATTCCTCTTCTGAGAGTTCATGGCTTCGACCATCAAAGACTTTTTGAATCAGCTTGACTTGTTTTTTGTTTAAGATAGCAGTGTTGCCACCCGGACTGGCTTTAAACTTTGTTAAAAATCTGGGTAATGATGCTTTAGGTTTTACCCTAAGAGCAATATCTCCGGCACCGGTAAAGAGCCGTTTGCATTGAGTGGCTTCACAGGTATCTGAATCTAAAGCAACAGCTCTGGAGGAAATTCCGATCTCTTTTTGTCGATCGGCTGTGAAATCTTCGCAATTGACTCCAAATGCACCACTGCTGGCGGGGCTGACGGCCCTGCCGGAAACAATGCGCTTCGCTGTGGCATCTTCTATAAAAGCGGCTGTAGCACGGTAAGAAGAGGCATTTGGCACCTGATTACGTGAGTCTTGAGATAATGGTTCCATCGTTTTTATCCTACTTTAATTGTCCTTAATCTTGATGAGGGTGAGCCCACCTGGAGAGATATTGTAATTTAGACACGTTAATTAAACGAAAGTTCCACAGCTGAAGAATCCTAGCAGCCTGTCGGACTTGAGCGTCCGTAGCGAGGATTGCGAGAAATTGAGGATAAAAATTTCTGATTCCGAGGAGAATAGCGAGCTATTTGACGAGGGAGCAGGAATTTTTAGACCAATTTATCGCAACCGCAGTAGGACAGTCTTAAGTCCGACAGGCTGCTAGAGTTGAAAAAAAGCCGCAAGCCTGATCAGCCCAATACAAAATCATATAAGTACCTGGCCAGGTACTTAAATAGCCTGAGATGTTGGATGCACTGGTGGGATATCTAGGTCATTTCATATTATTATCCCCAGTGTATTGATTCTACCTTGCCATAGCTTGAAAAAAAATTGCTATTAAGCCCTGTAATGATGATCACTCTCTCTCTGATGGTCTATCCTGCTATTCGGAGTCGTTATGAGCTGAGCTTATTGATACGCTGAACGTTAAATCAAAAAGAAAAGCATTTACTTGGAATGACAGAAAGTCCACCGACAAGAATTCTTATACTTTGCCAGACATACTACTCAAGTTATTGCTGAGCGGAACGGTGTATTGCGGATATCAGGGTGATATGAAAAAAATAGATTACTGGCAGGCTGTTTGCAGATTTCTTTTTTTCTGCTTCGTAGTACAACTGGCAACGATCCAACAGGCAATGGCCGTGGATAGTCTCGGACATGTTTCGCTGAGTTCATTGTTACCCTTGCTGGCCACTGTTTACCGCAATATTCCCGAAGCAAAGAGCCCATTGCCTGACCTGAATCTGCCACCGCAGCCTGAACATCGTCACGGAGACAGTTCATGCCCTTTTGATACCACCGTTTCCGTCGTTACGCCGCAATACCGTCAGATAAAGTTACAAATCGCCTTGGCTGAAGGCCATATCTGGCAATCCTCAGGCAGTAATGTACCTTTGGATCTGGAGCCCCATCATCTTCCCGGCGCCGTAAAATACATTGATCCAACGGGACATTGTCACAAGCACTGGGTTATTCAGGGTATCGCCACACAGGACATGCCACCAGACATCGACCCGGAAGACCCTGAAAACAGCCTGACACCATCGCTGAGTAATAGTCCTGACTTATCCACACCCTTTAATTTCACCCATCTTTTTGCAGGCAATGCACTGGATAGATCTGATAGCAATGACCTTGACGCGGTACAAAATCCTTTAACCCACCTCCTTCCTGCCCCCTACCCCCTGTCAATCCGTTATGCTGAATCCGGCCTGTCGGTTTTATTCCAGGATTCAATCTGGCTAAGGCTTAATCAGGAAGAATCGCTGGTTCTTGCACCTTCGGAGTATCCCGCCGTGGCCAAAGTCAGCGATATGTCCGATGAAAACTGGCCGCAACTTATTGCGGCTGAGTCTGTCCACAGGAACACCGATGGTGTCAGGTCTGTCTTGAGATGGGCCAATAAGCTGATACAGAACACACTGTCCGATGATCCGTTATTAAGATTTCTCGCATTCATTCACGGGACAGCCTTTCAGGTACAGGACAGTAATGGACAACTGTCATACATTATCCATTGCAACGGCAAGTTGTTATCCATCAGCAGGTTCGAAGCCTACTTAAGGTTCAGTCTCTATAGCCAGAGCTTTCTTGAGTCACTGTATCCGGAGATTTTCGGCCCATCGCTACCCGCGGGTGGCGGCTGGCATGAATGGAACCGCTGGATTCGCAAGAAGCCTTTTCATCCCTATGAGAGGTCTGAACAGGATGCCAGTAAGCGTTCTGTTGCTCAGAGACCTGTAAATCCTGAAGGCAGGAATAATGAAAGAAATGACAGATCGACCCGATCTGAAGCTCATGCAATGCATCACTCAGAACAAACCCGGGAACCCGGAACAGCGTCTACCGAAAGGGATGGCAGGCAAGCACAGATAGACCGGCAGAAAGTTGAAGCTATTTACGATTATCAACCTCCGGAAAACGGCGATAATTCACCTATTCCGTTATACGCTACCGCTTTTCTTAATGGCAAACAGCAACATTTGTATTGTCCGGTTTGCACTGAGTTCATTACCGGAGAAGCGAAAGCCTGCACTTCGAGTGTTCCTCACAGTGTCTGCATTGACTGTTTTGACGAAATGACTAAAGCAAAAGTGAGAAACATCAAAGAATGCATTTCTTGCCGTGAGAAAATGCATAATCATTCATTCAACTATGAAGACGCTGCTGCGGTTGTCATGTTCCAATGTCCGTTAGGCTGTGGGCACAGTTGCCCGCTGGCATTCATAAAAAACCATATCAAAGAGCAGCATACCCCCGGTTCATCCGAAGATCGATCAGTGCCAATGAACCAAGAAGAGGAAGTGCAGGCGATGCCTCCGGGGAGCGTGTTATTTTATGGTGTGCCTGTAATGGCAGAAGATAAAGACAGGGTTGAACAATTTCTTCATATCTGCCGCCAGATTAATGATCCCGAACACCTGCAACTGGCAGGCGCATTTACCCGGGTCTTCGAGGCACTTCAAAACAGCATCGAACAGCCAGCCAGTTTTCATTCTGGACGGGAGAGCACAGACGCAGCTTGTCATAATAATCACCCGTCGTATGCTTTTTTCAATTCCAGAGAGAAAAATCTTGATTCGGCATACTTGCAGTGTGTCAGAAATACTGATGAACAAAGCGCCAAATGCCGTTTTTGTAACGTTCGCATAGGGTTGAATCAAAATGTGCTGGCTATACGGGAACATTTAAGCAAATGCTCAAAAATCGGTTTCTGCCGTAACAGAGATGATGGCTGTTCTTTTCAACATCAGCCTGCCCTGATGCCGATACACTTGTTAAAATGCCGTTATAACAAAGTTAAGTGCCGAATATGCCATCAACAGGTAGCTTTGACGAAAATGAGCAGGCACAGGGAAAACTGCCTTTCCAGTGTACGACTGAATCAGGATAATGCCTTATTTTATGACAGAACCGAGCAGAAGCCTGTTAAGCTCTACGGGGGACGAGATAGAGAGGAGGCTATTCCAGTGTTTAAGAAGCCAGGAGAAGATACTTACTATTGCAAAATTTCAAAGCTTTTTTATGAATCAATAACCGAAAGAGGACATAAATCGGGAAAACACTCTGTAAAGTTTATCGGTAATAATCCTGATGACTCCGATGGTTTTTCTGTAGATTTCAGATTTGATGCCAGAGAAGGTAGTTTGTTTCTTCGTATATTTCCGGAAGCAGAACATCGCCGCATGGCACTACCCATCGTTTTTAATGGAAAAGGTGAAAAGCTGGAAGACATACCCTTTGTGATGCGAGGAGATTCCTCATGTGACCTCTGTGGTTACGAGGTTAATCTTGATACGATGACTCATCCAGATCCGTATCCAATATGCCTGACAGAATTACTTTTTAATACCGTGTATAGTCAGGACAGAGGTCGTCACAACAATGGTTTTCCTGAATGTGTTTACGTTCAGATTAAACTTACCCCGGTTGGCCAGTAGAGCATTTTTTCCTGAACCATACAGTGAGGGGGTCTGGTTGAAAGCGAACCTGACACGAACAAAGGCCCAGGCAAGTAGCACATCATGATGCTTTTCCCTGTTACTGTTAAAACTCTGTGGGAAAAGAGCCATGAAGTGGTTAATCGAGAGTTCATTTCAAACCGGCGCTTGTGGGTCACTCAGGGGTCGTCGATAACATTGGGCTGGCTCGGGCTGTCCTGGTCTTTTCGCAGCAAGGTCCGGAATAGTCCTTCCGCATTGCTGAAATTCTTCTTTTCAAGTTCTGTGAAAGCAGAATCGATTCTACCTACAGTCGTACTGAGATTTATCTCTTTCCCCAATGGAATAAACGTTGAACGCGTTTCGCTTGTCGATGCTATAAAGTCTCAACTTGTTGAGGGTGTGTTTGAATGTCCTGTTACGGGATCTGATGTCAAATCTGCACGATTGACTGCTTTCCTGACATGAATTTGCAACTCTGTATGTCTTTTATTTAGGCAAGTGTGCCCCCCAAGAAATGCTCACATCTATAGACCCGTTAATTAAACGAAAGTTCCAAAAAAAGACCGTTAGTCGCTATCCTTCTGAAACCTTGCCCGGATTGAGCTGATGATCTCTTTCGCCATTTTCCCCATTCCCGGCCGCTGACCTTCTGTAAAAGGCATCGGGCGGCACAGTTCCATGGCCAGAATACCGATTCTTGCGGTATAGAAACCGATACCTGCCCCCGTTGCAGCCTGGCTACTGATCGTGCTAATCAGTTTGCTGGAGGCCAGATCCGCCAGCTGGTCTGTGATGAGTTCTGTGCTGCCAGCCAGAGCCATCTGGGTCAGCGTCATCTTTAACAGTCTTACTCTTGCCGACAGGGAGGGACGGAGGCCATAAATCTGGCAGATTTCATCCAGCATCTTCAGGCAGCGCCAGCCTGACAGCAGGATATCCAGCAGTGCCAGCGGACTGATAGCCACCAGGATCGCCGTTTGCTGGCTGTGCCGGGAAATTCTGGAGATAGCCTGTTTATCCAGATTACGGAACAGCTGCTGATCCAGGTGCTGCAGGGTTTCAGCATCATCCGCATAATCAGGCAATGTGCTCAGGGCTTTTTCCAGCAAAGGTTGATGGGGCTTATTCCGATAAAGAGCAGTTAATTTTGCCAGCCAGGTTCTGGCGTGTCCGCATGAGCGCGCTTTAAGAATACTCTCAGCGTCTGATTGTAACTGGTCGATACCTTTGAATTCTTTCTGATAGCCGAAGTATTCCCAGGCTGCTTTTCCCAGCAGGCCGATAAGGCCAGCTACCAGCAGGCCAAATACAGCAGCCAGTGCCCAGTGGGTCTGACTCAGGAAATGAAAGAATTCAACCGTCTGCCAGATGGCCAGAATAGTAATCAGGGCGAGGATGCCTTTTGCTGCACGACTTAGAAAACGCAGAGGCTTAAGTGATAGCGAGGGATCAATTAATAGTGGCAGATTCTGATCGTTGCTCAGGGATTCCGGAGTTTCCAGCTCAACACTTTGATCCAGGGGAATAAAGAATTCGTCTTTCTCTTGGGTGGGTTTCATTGAAATTTATCTCCCAGCAGATCATTCAAAACGCTGTCCAGACGAATGTGAGGTAACCGGCTTCCGATGTTTAGTTGCAGTCCGACCGGAGGTAACAGCCTGCGCAGATGCCACGGTCTGGAATTCTGCCAGTAGTCATTGTCGGGATACTGCTCTGGCAAGGGAGGGTGGAGAAGAAGGCCAGGGCCCTCTTCGGTATTGCCTTTCAATACTCTCTGGCCCTGGTGATCAACATAAGTTGTGGAGCGGACAGAGGCGATGGCCTCGCAACGAATATCAACCTCCTTAAAAGTGGCCTGTCGCTGTGACTCTCTGACCAGAGACGCTGTCAGTGATCGTACCTGTTCATGCTGATCAGGCAAGACCTGATCGATTTTACTGGCTGCGAAGACAATCCGGTCAATCCGTGGCTGAATCAGTCGGCGAATAATATTGTTGCTGCCGTATTCAAAGTTTTGCAGAACCTGGGTCAGTGACAGCCTCAGATTATCCATGGCTTCCTGCCCCTGATTCAGGCTCTTCAATACATCGATAAGGACCAGCTGGCGGTCAATGCGTTGAAAGGTATTTTTGTAGAAAGGCCTTACCCACCGTTTCAGATAATGCTGGTAATTGGTTTCACAGATTCGATAGAGCGCATCGACAGGAGCAGCCGATTGGTCCGCTTCACTCAGCTCCACCCGTTGCGGCAGGGGAATAAATGGGAAATGGCTTTCAGGGCTGTCAGAAGCCAGATGCAACAGACGTCCGGGCTGAATCATCGTCAGCCCCTGTTGCTGGCAACGTTTCAGAAAATCCAGCTGTTGCTGCCAGAGCGAGTTCAGCCTCCACTCGTCCAGAGGTTCCAGAACGTTCAGTGATTTCAGTTGAACTAAAAAAGGATCTTCTGGCATGGCTGCTGCCAGTTTTCGGCTTTGCTGGCACCAGTCGTGATAACTCATTTCCAATAGTGGAAGGTCCAGTAACCATTCCCCAGGATAGTCGTGTATTTCCAGATAAAGGCGACTAATACCCGGTTTTTTTCCGGGGATTATATGACTGCGGGCGCGGTATTTGATTTCCAGCAAACATCCCGACGCCTGTCGTGTGGCTCTGGGCCAGACTTGCCTGTCCAGTGAGGTGGCGCCCTCTTGGTAGGGAAACAGAGGCAGATCGTTGAGTGGGGAAATTTCTACACCCAGCAAGCGACCCTGCAGGGCGGGTGGTAATGCGGTCAGAGCAGCATCAGGGTAGTAACGAAGCTGATGGATAAGGCTGGTGATCAGAGTAGTCTTGCCGCTACCACTTAGTCCGGTAATCCCCAGGCAGACTCTTTGGTCGAGCAGACGGTCGACACCGGCAGCCACCGAAAGTGACGTTGAACTGGCCAGGCTTTTCACCCTGTCGCCGGCTCTTTTCAATCTCTCTTTGAGGTCTTGCTTTCGCACATCAATCTTCTATTTTTGTCCGTTCCTCTCATAGTGCTGTAGGCTTGGGTCATTTTCAAGGGTGGGCCTATAATCGACTACTGTTTGAAATGCAGCCTGTTACTGGAGATGAGGCCGGGTTTCATGCTGCACCCTGGCAGACTGCTTTTCGACAATGACAGACATCACTAAAAAGAAGAATCATTAGATGAAGTCATCAATCAGTTGTGCAGGCTCTTTGTCCAGACGATCCGGATGAAGACTCCAGCGACAGTTTTTAGAAAACTGGCTGCTGAGATAATCCGCCTGCTCCGGCAAAATCCGGTGGCTATTCACCAAAGCCAGATATTCAGCAGCATTTGGTCGATAGGGTAACGCCACCAATGTCATATCCAGTTCTTCCAGCAAACGATCACTTTTAAATTGATTGCATCGCTTGCAGGCAGCCACCACATTCATCCAGTCGTCTTGTCCGCCCCTTGAAGTAGGCAGAATATGGTCGCGGGTCAAAAACCGGCGTGTCAGGAACTTGCCACAGTACATGCACTGGTGATTATCACGTTCGAAAAGAGAAGTGTTAGTTAAGGCTGGATTAGTGCGGACAGGGAAGTGTCGTTTACCACCACAGGCAATAATGCTGGGTAATTCAATGACCGTCTGGGTGCCAAGCCATCGGTTATAGCCACCTCTTACCCGATAAATGATGTCACCAAGGCTCCAGCGGATCAGGTCTCTCGAGTAGAGACAGACTGTCTCCTGCCAGGTCAGCCACTCCACCGGTTGTCCGGCAGCATTCAGTCGCAGAATATACATAATTCAGCTCCCGTTTTTTCATCCATGACCCTCTTTTATTAACTTATCGAAATGAAATGCACTTGCCAATGCCCTATTCCCGACAACTGTTTGCTAACACTTGAACTTTTGTTTGAAAAACACAGTCAGGGACTGCCTTTATTTTAAATCAGAATCGATTCCGACACTGACTTTCTGAAACCACAACCCAACCAGAGTTGGAAAGACAGACATGCCGTAAAGGATTCTGATAGTCTTTTTTCACGGGACGGAGCTTGTCTCCCCTGCGACAGAACGACAGCGGAGTGATAACAATGATACTGGAAGTAGCCATCCTGGATGTAAAGTCGGGCCAGGAGGTTGGGTTTGAACGAGCCTTTGCCCAGGCACAGGGCATCATTGCCAGCATGAAGGGTTACATTAACCATCAGCTACAAAAATGTCTGGAGAAAGATAGCCGTTATCTGCTTTTGGTGAACTGGGATACACTGGAAGATCACACAGAAGGCTTTAGAGGGTCAGAAGAGTATCAGGAGTGGAAACGATTGCTGCATCACTTTTATGATCCCTTTCCAGAGGTGGATCACTACACCAACACTTTAATAAGTAGTTTCCCCCCTGAATAAGCAATGAAGCAGACTTCATAATGGACAGTCACCCAGCAAGAAGAATCAGGCCAATGTCATCAAAAAGAGAACCTGTGTTTTATCTGGATCTATTACGTGTTGTGGCCGCAGTAGCCGTGATTATTATCCACGTATTGGGACCCTATCGTGACCTTTACGGGCAAATTCCCATGTCGGACTGGCTCACAGCCGTCACCTTTAACAGTTTTTCCCGCTGGTGCGTTCCCATTTTTATCATGATCACCGGCATGTTGTTTTTATCAGACAAACGCCCTTTTGACCTGGATTACTTCCTCAGACGACGGGTGATGAAAGTTCTGGTGCCCTTCCTTTTCTGGGCCGTGTTTTATTCCTTTCTGGCAGGACTCACACCCACTTTTGATTACCAGTGGACCAGGGCCATTGATACCCTGAAAGAACTCCCCTATGAAAGCACCTGGTACCACCTTGGCTTCTATTACTATTTTATTCCTCTTTATCTTGTCATTCCTTTTCTGAGACCTGCTGTTCACACCATGCCCGATGATCTGCTTAAATTTATGGCCGGGGTCTGGTTATGGCTGACATTGAGTTACCTAATCAGGATCGAGACTTTCTGGCATATCAATACACTCCTGTACGGTGGTTATTTAATCTGGGGTTACTGCCTTGCAAAGTATGATACCCGCAAGCATCAACCATTGATTATTGCTGGCGGTATTATTGGGCTGATGCTTACTTTAGGTGGTGTGCTCTGGCTCAGCACCGACAAGGGAGCCTACAGCTTTGGTCGATTTAACTCCTATAAAACCATTAATACCGTTCTTGTGGCGACCATGGTCTTCTGTCTTGCCAAGCACTATGGCGACAGGATTCAGGGTAGAAGTAAAAACATTATTTCCATGTTCAGCCGTTACAGTCTGGGCATTTATCTGGTACATCCTCTTCTGCTCTGGCCCGTCAGAGCCTACGACCTCTATCCAGCCAGCGCCATTATCATGATTCCCTTCTGGACTGTTGTGACCTTACTGGCCAGTACCGCTTTCGTCTGGCTACTCAGTCGAAGTCGTTTAACCCACTGGATGGTTCCCTGATCTGGAGAGTGTCGCAAAAGTAGCGAGCAAAGAGACCAGATTCTATCCGGTAACGGGGAGGTAAAACTCCTCGCTGAAAAGCTATCTGGCCTTCTGGCTTTCAAGCCCCTTATAATGCCCTTCCCACAGTTCAACCTGATCAGATATCATTATGTCTAAAAGCGTGATTTGTGACATTGACGGCGTAATCCTGCATGACAACTCCCTGATCCCCGGTGCTGATGATTTCATTCACAGTATGCAGGAGCGGGACATCTCCCTGATCATGCTGACCAACTACCCCTCCCAGACCGAAAAAGATCTGCAAAACCGCTTTGCTTCTGCTGGTATCACTATCCCGGAAAGTTGCTTTTTCACTTCCGCCATGGCCACTGCGGAATTCCTTAAACGACAGGAAGGTCAGAAAGCTTATGTTATCGGCGAAGGTGCCCTGGTTCACGAACTGTATAAGGCTGGCTTCACCATTACCGATATCAATCCGGACTTTGTTGTCGTGGGTGAAACCAAGAACTATAACTGGAACATGATCCACACCGGTGCCCGGTTTGTCTCTGAAGGGGCACGCTTTATTGCCACAAATCCCGATACCCACGGCCCCAAAATGACTCCGGCCTGTGGTGCACTGTGTGCTCCTATCGAGCGGATTACAGGCAAAAAACCCTTCTATGTAGGCAAGCCCAGTGCCTGGATTATCCGTGCCGCCCTGAACAGGATGGAGTCACACTCAGACAATACCGTCATTGTGGGTGACAACCTGCGCACCGATATTCTTGCAGGCTTTCAGGCTGGTCTTGAAACCATACTGGTTTTATCCGGTGTATCACGCCTCGCCGATATCGATCAGGTTCCATACAAGCCCAACCATATTTTCGATTGTGTAGCGGATATTGATATTATCTAAGCCGGTTTAATCTCAGATAGAGTTTGGATGATCTGAATGCCTGCCTCACAGATAACGATCAGTCTTTCTCTTTTTATTCCTTTTGACGTTGTATCTAACGCCAGAGCCGGTTATCGACATAGCTCTGGCAATGGACTTCTCCAGGGCAGTTCTGAGTTCTGGAAACGACTCCCAACGATCAAAGCCGTTAATATAATCTCTGGCAATGTCCGCCATCTCTTCCAATCTTTTTGAAGGATTTTTAACACCAATACCTTTGCCAAATCTCACCAGTTTGTCCTGATCTGGAAACTCCCGGCTCTGCTCCATCTTCAAAGCCAGATCATGAGCATCACTTTTGTACACTGTCGTGTTGACGACATCATAAAGAGGAGAAAGCCTTAACTCTGTTAATGGACAAATACTGTCATAAACTAATGAAAAGTTTTTCAAATGGGCATCGCCATTGCCTAATAAACAACTGATGGCTACATAATCAAAAATCTGATCACTCTGCTGCGTATCTTTTGTATAAAGTTGTACAACTTTAGCGACGTGTTCATAGCTGCCCACATACTTGTCATCACCCGATCTTTTCATCAATACAGCAAAATCTTCCATGCCTAATGACTGCCCCTTTAAAAGATCAAAGCGCTTCATGATAAATAGCTCTTCATTCTGTGACAGCCAAAACTCTGGAACACTGATGCCACACTCTCGGGCGATACTCATACAGATGAACTCATTCAGTGCCAGATTCTCATACTCATCTCCACCGGTTTTAACGATCAGTTCAGGTTCAACCAAAGCTCCTCTTTCACTGGACTTCTGAGTGTTGACCAGAAGTTTTGGCTGAACGCCCGATACCGCTGCCGTGTTCAAAAGGTATTTGTCCAGAAGATAATCAAAGACACTTTCACGACGATCCCAATTTATAAGAGCATCAAGGCTTTCATGCCCTGCTGGTTCCAGAACCAGATCACTTTCGTAACTGAGTCGACCCATTCCGCGATGCTGCTGAAGTGCCAGAAACAACACATCGTTGACCTTAATATACCTCCTTAGTCGTTCAGTTAGCCTTTCCCTGACATAGCCTTCAGGGATATTCATCTGAAAAACAGGATGAAGCGCCCCGCTATTATAAGAAGCTATTCTTTGTGGCATCGTCAAAGAGATGTCTTCACCGGGTTCTGCATAAGAAAAGGAAAAAGAACCCCGGTCAAAGTCCAACACTCCAGCTTTCCCTGCCGGAGTGTGAACCCGGACCCGATTCATTTTTTCTGGCCATTCATCGAAGCGATTCAATCCTTCTCTCCAGTCATGAATTTACCCGTTGTCACTATTCGTATTTAAATAACTCATCAAGATCATCCCATGTGGGTCTTTCAGCATCTTTGACCGTCAGCTCCAGACCCAGCAACCCAAGATAATTGTTCAGAGCCCACAAAGCTCCCCGGTATCGATCGTTTTCTATGGCTGAGATAACACTTCGGGTAGTTTTAGCCTGTTTGGCAGCCTCGGTCTGATTCCAACCCCTGGCTTTTCGGCGATCTCGACATTGCTGTCCAATAGTATTCATTTTCATCAATTATGAGTGCATATACATTCATTATGGCATAAATTAATAAAATGAACTTATATACATTCATTTTTAGTTTGAAAAATTCTGTTCAACTTCTGAGGAAGCGTCTTTCCAAACGGCAAACTCAGGACCTTGATTCCGGCTCTCTCTGCAGAGCATCCTGATCCATCCCGCCCGCCAGAAACTCAATGAGGAACCGGGTCTGCTGAACAATATGTTCCGGAGTCCAGGTCTCAGGGTCCAGACGACACTGCTGATCCCAGCGAGCTACCGTGTGAACCACCATAGAACCCATGAAAGTGAGCCGGGCATGGCGCTCTTTGACACTCAAGTGTGGCAGGGTGGTAGCAAATGCTTCAGTCATACGAACCAGAGAGCTGCTTCTGGGGGGATCCATGGCAAGGATCTGCTGGTTACCGCGCTGGAACAGCTGACTGACCAGGCTGGTATAGGAGCTATCCTCTCTTGAGGTTTTAAGGTTTTCCATATAGGGAAGCAACAGAACCTTAACCAGATCTCTGGTTGTTGGAGGTTCCTTGCGGTTAAGGAGTTCATCCAGCATTTCGTGACGTTTTTGGTTGAGAGGGATCATCCGGAAATCCAGAATGGCATTAATCAATCCGGCCCGGTCACCAAAATGGTACTGAACAGCAGAGTTATTCTTCTGTCCTGCGGCTCTGGCTATTTCACGATCTGAAACCGCATCCAGCCCTCTTTCGGCTATCAGTTTTTCCGCTGCTCTTACCAGCGCTTCCTTAGCGTCTGTCAGACGTATAATTGCATTCATAGTGGTGCCACAAAGGTTAAGCTATCTAGCTTAATTACTCACTTTAATATCATTTAAAAAGAACGAGCCAATTCAGTTATAAAGGCTGCCCACTGTCGTAGACCGCCTACATTATCTGACAGAGAAATGCCGACCATAAAACCCTTTTGCCGTTTTAAATGATGAGACACTGACAGCACTTCCTGTTCAATGCCGTTTAAAAGCAGTATTTAAAGCTTCTTAAATTGAACGCAAGCTTAACATCTGTAGTCTTTGAGGGCGAACCCCAGTGAGAGCTGAAGTCTTAATTCTGCTGCACCGGTTAAAAAATGGCTTCCATTCTCCCTGCCCCGAAGAGGGTGTTCCTTGACAGCCTATGTTCTCCTGAATGCTATGGGCAGGGTGCTGGACAGCCAGGCCAGCTTCCCTGGTTTGGCTGAGATTATTGTAGATTAGAGGGACTTATTCGCAATTAAGTTAGCTTCACTTAACCTTGATGTTATGAACTTTCATTCTAAAACCGTTTCCAACCTTCATTAATCAACTTTAAAAGTCCTCTCAGGAAGAGAATACAAACTGACTTTGGAGTAACCAGGCATGTTTGCCCCTTTGAAAAGAAATTCCAGCATTGACGATTCACTCTCACATACACTTAAGCAAGCCCGATCAGAGGAAGCGCCAAGGGGTATAACTGCAGGTAGGGACGTCACTGTATATGACAAAAATGAATCTTTATTCCTCAGTTTGCCCCACATACCAACATTGATGATTATTAGCCATTTAAATTTTCGAGGGGTTACCGGTTTAGCAAAGGTATGCAAACATTTTCAGACATTTTATAAAACAAAAAGACTGTGGAAAGAGCTTGGTATCGCCGGTTTCCTTCACCACACCAATATCAACTCACTACCATCGCTACGACAAAAAAAGATGCGGAAAAACTCCGTCATTGACTGCAGCCGTCCGCATATGAGTGCACCATCGAGTCACTTATAGAACAAAGAAATGAGACTCATTTTCCTGCCGACCTTCTTTTCACCAACAGTAAACTGATGTCTCAATGTGAAAAGTTTGAGTTAGTGGAAAAAATCAAACTTAGCCCTGATTATAAAATCACCACAGCCATCTTCAGCGCCGATGGTTGCCATGTATTGACGATCGCCAACAAAGACAAAGAGGCTCAAATTTATGGTCTCGGGGGCGATGAGTCCTGGGTCAAAAAAGCCACTATTCGGCGCAAGTCGAGGATCCTGTCAGCCACCATCAGCAGCGATGGCCGACATGTGTTGACCATCAATGCATCTCATCAGCTGAGAATCACTGAACTACAGAGGAAAGGATTGATTACATGTGCCTGAAGGACATTGCACGCACCATGGGTGGACATAAGAACGTCTGCCGGAATGGGCAAAAAATCCGGGTCTCACCTTAATGGCTGTAAAGTCGGGTTATGCGTGAACCCAGGCTGGATTGTACGACAGTTAGTATTGATCACTTTGACAATGGCCGTTCCCCGAACAGTCACAACCTTCACTCGGGCAGACACAAAGAACATTTCCTATTACGTAATATGCAACTTTCAACAATAAGCATTTACGTTGACTCCAAGAAGTGGAACACTAACATTATACTCTGTAGTTATTTATCCTATAACTGCCGTTTAGATGGATGTACGGAAAGATCTTCGGGACTGTAGCCACAAATTGAAATGCATTAGCCAATCAGTGCCTATAGTCTAAGAATAATTTAAACAAAGATACTTTCGATGAGCTACCTGACATTCAACTTCAATCTGGGTGAAACCAATGATCTGCTGAGAGAGCAGGTCAGACAGTTTTGCGATCATGAAATTGCTCCGCTTGCACAGGAAATCGACAGGAGCAACCAGTTCCCCATGAACCTCTGGCAGAAGCTCGGAGAGATGGGTTTGCTCGGTATAACAGCAGAAGAAGAGTTTGGCGGTTCTGGCATGGGTTATCTCGCGCATGTCATCGCTATGGAAGAGATCAGCCGCGCTTCCGCCTCCGTTGCGCTCAGTTATGGCGCACACTCTAATCTGTGCGTAAATCAGATCAGTTGCAACGGCAACATAGAACAAAAACAGAAATACCTTCCCAAGTTGATTAGTGGTGAACACATCGGTGCTCTGGCCATGAGCGAACCCAACGCAGGGTCTGATGTTATCAGTATGAAACTGAAAGCCGAAAAAAAAGGCGACAGATATATTCTGAATGGCAATAAAATGTGGATCACCAATGGCCCTGATGCCCACACCTACGTCATTTATGCCAAAACCGAACCCGGAAAAGGCTCCCGGGGAATCACCGCATTCATCGTTGAACGAGACGCCAGGGGTTTCTCTCGCGCACAAAAGCTGGACAAACTGGGTATGAGAGGCTCGAACACCTGTGAGCTGGTGTTTGAAGATTGCGAAGTGCCTGCAGAAAATGTACTGGGCAACGTCAATGAAGGGGTAGCTGTACTCATGAGTGGTCTGGACTATGAAAGGGTCGTTCTGTCCGGTGGCCCGACCGGCATTATGCAAGCCTGCATGGATATCGTGATCCCCTACATCCACGATCGTAAACAGTTTGGCAAATCCATTGGTGAATTTCAGCTGATTCAGGGCAAAGTGGCTGACATGTATAGCCAGATGAATGCCAGTAAAGCTTACCTTTATGCGGTTGCGTCAGCCTGTGATCGTGGTGAAAGTACCCGCAAAGACGCAGCCGGTGTCATTCTTTATTGTGCAGAGCGCGCTACTCAGATGGCACTGGAGGCCATTCAGATTCTGGGAGGCAATGGCTACATCAATGAATACCCGACAGGTCGCCTGCTCAGAGACGCCAAACTCTATGAGATAGGTGCCGGTACATCAGAAATCCGTCGTATGCTGATTGGCAGGGAGCTGTTCCAGGAGTCTTGCTAACAGCGACAGGCAGTATTGCCTTCTTCAGGGAGCCATGCTGCCATAACAATAATAAAGTTCCCAAACAGCCATGGCCTTGGCATGCTGGATGTGATCTGACCCCTATCCCAACGCTGCAAGACTATGTGCAAACGAAACGGCTCCATCAGAGGCGATCAATATGCCCGTACTATCTTCAAAAGTGGCACCCGATAGTCCCGAATTCCACAAGAACCGGCGACATATGCAGGCCCTGGTAGACCAGATCAATACTCGCTTTGAGACCATTGCCCGGGGCGGCAGTCAAAGATCCAGAGACAACCATACTGCCCGAGGCAAACTGTTAGCCCGGGATCGTATTGCCCAGTTACTTGATCCCAACTCGCCCTTTCTTGAAGTAGGCCGTTTTGCCGCCACAGACATCTATGATAATGACGCTCCCTGCGCCGGTGTGGTAGCAGGTATAGGTTTTGTTGCTGGCATTGAATGTATGATCCTGGCCAACGATGCCACTGTAAAAGGCGGCAGCTACTTCCCGCTTACGGTAAAAAAGCACCTGCGCGCCCAAACCATAGCTGAACAAAATCATCTTCCCTGCATTTACCTGGTGGATTCCGGAGGGGCCAACCTTCCCTATCAGGATGAAGTATTTCCAGACAGAGAACACTTCGGTCGCATCTTCTTTAACCAGGCCAATATGTCTGCCAAAGGAATCCCCCAGATTGCAGCGGTTATGGGCTCCTGTACAGCAGGGGGAGCCTATGTACCGGCTATGGCAGACGAAACCATTATCGTCAGAAATCAGGGCACCATTTTTCTGGCAGGACCACCACTGGTCAAAGCCGCTACCGGTGAAGAGGTCACGGCAGAAGAACTGGGTGGAGCCAGAGTTCATTGTGAACAATCCGGGGTGGCTGATCACATGGCGGAAAATGATGCCCATGCCCTTGAACTTGTAAGACACGCCATTGGCAGACTAAACAAAAAGAAAAACCACTCTGTTTCTTTAGAAAAGCCTGTTCCTCCAGTCTATGACCCCGGCGAGCTCTATGGTCTGATCCCTTCTGATCTGAAACAAAATTATGACGTTCGAGAAGTCATTGCCCGAATCGTCGATGGCTCCGAATTTGATGAATTCAAGGCCCGCTATGGCAACACCCTGGTCTGCGGCTTCGCCAGAATTCATGGTCACCCGGTCGGTATTCTGGCTAACAACGGTGTGCTTTTCTCAGAATCAGCCCAAAAAGGCGCGCACTTTATTGAATTATGCTGCCAACGACGTATACCTTTGATTTTCCTGCAAAACATCACAGGCTTTATGGTGGGTTCAAAATATGAAGCTGGGGGTATAGCCAAAGACGGCGCCAAAATGGTGAATGCGGTGGCCTGTGCAACGGTGCCCAAGCTCACCGTCATCATTGGTGGTAGTTTTGGTGCTGGCAACTACGGCATGTGCGGCCGGGCTTATGATCCAAGATTTCTATGGACCTGGCCCAATGCAAGAATCTCGGTCATGGGCGGTGAACAGGCCGCCGAGGTTCTGGCCCAGGTTAAAAAAGATAGCCTGGCCCGAAAGGGAGAAACCCTTTCTGCTGACGAAGAGGCCGCCATAAAAACACCGGTCATCGAAACCTATGACCACAAGGGCAACCCGATTTATGCCAGTGCCCGGCTCTGGGACGACGGCATTATTGACCCCGTCAATACCCGTGACATTCTGGGACAGAGCCTTTCTGCAACCCTCAATGCGCCCATTGATGAGACTCGCTTCGGCGTTTTCAGAATGTGAGGCAGGGAAGTAATACCATGAGCAACTCTCTTATTATCGAAACCAGCGACAATGGTGTTGCCACCATTACCATGAATCGTCCGGAAGTGGGTAATGCCTTTAATGCCGAACTGATCAGCGAACTGATTGATGCCCTGAAACAGCTGTCTGGCGAAGAGACTCGACTCCTGCAACTGAGGGGCTCCGGTAAACATTTTTCTGCCGGAGGTGACCTTAACTGGATGAAGAACGCCATTCATCTGAGTGAGCAGGAAAACTACGACGACGCACGTACACTATCGGAGCTGCTCTACACCCTGAATCACTTTCCTGCCCCCACCATGGCAGTGGTTCAGGGCGCTGCATTTGGTGGTGCCGTAGGATTGATTTGTGCCTGTGATATCGCAGTTGGTGCTGACAACACCCGATTCAGCCTGAGTGAGGTCAGGATTGGCCTGATTCCAGCCGTCATCAGCGCATACGTTGTCCAGGCCATTGGCACCCGTCAAGCCCGTCGTTACTTCCTCAGTGCGGAAGTCTTTTCCGGAGAAAAAGCGCTTGAACTGGAATTGCTGCATGAACTGGTGCCTGAATCAGAACTTGACACAAAAGCCGATGACCTGACCCAACAGCTTATGGGGAATGCTCCAGCAGCGACCCGATTGGCAAAAAGCATGCTGCACAGAGTTCATAACAAACCCATTGATGATGAATTTGTTGAACTGGCTTGCCGGGAGATAGCCCGGATCAGAGTCTCTCCGGAAGGTCAGGAAGGTCTGGCATCATTCCTTGAAAAACGCAAACCTTCATGGAGACAGCCATGAGCAAGAATACAGCCATGAACTCGAACAGCAGTCTCCAGAATGTAAAGCATTTCCATAAAATCCTCATTGCCAACCGGGGTGAAATCGCCTGCAGGGTAATAAGAACCGCCAGAAAACTGGGAATCAGAACAGTCGCAGTCTACTCTGATGCGGATTATCAGGCCCTTCACAAAACCCTGGCCGATGAGGCTTATTATATTGGCCCTTCACCTGCACAAAAAAGCTACCTGTGCAGCGACAAACTGATTGAAGTAGCAAAACAATCCGGTGCTCAGGCAGTGCATCCTGGCTATGGGTTTCTGTCTGAGAATGCCGACTTTGCCCTCGCCTGTCATGACGCCGGTATTCACTTCATTGGACCCGGACACGAAGCCATCAAAGCAATGGGTTCAAAAAGTGAAGCCAAAACCCTGATGGAAAAAGCCGGTGTTCCTATTTGTCCCGGTTACCACGGTTCCGATCAATCTGATGAAACCCTGATCCTGGAGGCAGAGCGCATCGGTTACCCCCTGATGGTCAAAGCCGCACTGGGTGGCGGCGGCAAGGGCATGAGAATTATTGAGCATTACGACCAGTTACAGGAAGGCCTTCAGTCGGCCCGAAGAGAGGCCCTGAAAAGTTTTGGCGATGACCACTTACTTCTGGAGTCGTATATCACCCAACCTCGCCATGTAGAAGTTCAGATCTTTTTCGATCATAACAATGAAGGTGTTTATCTCTTCGACCGTGACTGCTCCTTGCAGCGACGTCATCAGAAAGTCATCGAAGAAGCCCCCGCTCCTGACCTTTCCGGCTCCATGCGAAAAAGTATGGGAGAGGCTGCAGTCTCAGCGGGTAGGGCCATACAATATCGCGGAGCCGGTACAGTTGAGTTCCTGGTTGATGGTCAACGTTTCTATTTTATGGAAATGAATACACGACTTCAGGTCGAGCACCCGGTCACTGAGGCTATTACCGGACAGGATCTGGTTGAATGGCAACTGGCTATTGCCGCAGGTGCATCTTTACCCCTGACCCAGGATCAGCTGCAATGTCATGGTCATGCCCTTGAAGCTCGAATTTATGCCGAAAGCCCCGATCATGACTTTTTACCTTCTTCAGGGAAAATCATGGGCTTGCAATGGCCTCAGGAAGTGGATCACATCCGCATCGATACCGGTGTACAACAAGGCGATCATATCTCCAGCCACTATGACCCGATGCTGGCAAAACTGGTAGTCTGGGCCGAAGATCGTGAATCTGCTATTGATAAAATGTCCCGGGCTTTGTCTGACTATCAACAGGCTGGCTTGAGTGATAACCGTGATTTTTTGCTACATATGGTCACTGAGCCCGCTTTCAGAAAAGCTGGATTATCCACACATTTTATTGATCAACATCCACCTCAGACAGAGCTGGATCATGATCAACTAAGAATGTCGTTGATTGCAGGAGCCCTTTATCAATTCCATCAATCTCAATACGAGGGGTCGTTACCGGCTGCTTCAGCACCGTCTCAAAAGACTCTTTTTCTGAACCAACAACCCTACCTGATTTCACTGGAGAAAGTGTCTGAGGGATTCAAGGTGAGTCTGCCTGATGGCTATTGTCAGGCTGATATTCACTGGTATGAGGCAGAGTCAGGTTGTTTGTCGGGACAACTGTTGGTTGGCGATCACACAGAGTTCTCTTCAACACAATTAAAATTACAATGTCGTATGTTTTCCCTACCAGAAGCCAGACTGAAAATATTCTTCCCTGACTTCAGTGTCGAGCTGTGTCTTTCAGGACAATGTCTGACTGCTCACGATGGCTCTGAAGCCATGTCGGCGCCCATGAACGGAACCGTCAGCTCTGTCATGGTCTCAGAGGGACAGCAGGTCAATGCCGGAGCCCCTTTACTGGTTATGGAAGCCATGAAAATGGAGCATACCATCCACGCTCCCTGTGACGGAATGATTGAATCGATCTTTTACAAGGAAGGCGAAAGAGTGGACGCTGGTTCGTCACTCATGAGTTTTCAGGAAGCTTTGAGCAAAGGTACAAAGGAAAACGAAAATGCTGCCTGAATCTGTCCGCATTGTTGAAGTTGGAGCCCGTGACGGGCTTCAGAATCTACCAACGCCAGCGTCTTCGGAAACCCGAGTGGAGCTTGTCAACTTACTGTCTCAGTCCGGTCTTCAGCACATTGAAACCGGCAGTTTCGTTTCCTCCGACTATGTTCCCCAGATGGCGGGCTCGGATCAGGTATTCAAGACCATTAAGCGACAAAGTGACGTTGTTTACACGGCTTTGACCCCCAACCTCAGGGGGATGGAAGATGCCCTGAAAGCAGGAGCGGACGAGGCTGCAGTGTTTGCCTCAGCTTCCGAAGGTTTCAGTCAGAAAAACATCAACTGCTCCATTGCCGAGAGCCTTAAACGTTTTGAACCGGTTATGGAGTTGGCCAAACAGAATAGTATGCCTGTCAGAGGCTATGTTTCCTGCATTATCAGTTGCCCTTATGATGGTGCAACCACACCTCGGCAAGTGGCTGAAGTGACTAAAGCGCTCTATCAAATGGGATGCTACGAAGTATCCCTTGGAGATACCGTAGGTACAGGAACGCCTCTTCGGGTTAAAAGAGTTCTGGAAGCCTGTTGCCGTGAAGTGTCTATCAGACACCTTGCTGCTCACTATCACAATACCTATGGACAGGCATTGGCCAATATTTACGCATCTCTTGAGGAAGGTCTGGCGGTAGTGGATTCAGCGGTTGCAGGTCTGGGTGGCTGCCCCTACGCACCGGGAGCCTCTGGCAATGTAGCGACTGAAGATGTGCTCTATCTAATGGAAGGTCTGAACATCACAACCGGCGTGCAAATGAACAAGCTTTTGGAGGCAGCTAACTTCATCTGTCATCAATTGGGTATTCGTTCTCACTCGAACACTGGACTGGCTTTAAATAAATAAAACAGGATCGCATATGACGCAGCT
Source organism: Endozoicomonas sp. 8E (assembly GCF_032883915.1). NCBI lineage: Bacteria > Pseudomonadati > Pseudomonadota > Gammaproteobacteria > Oceanospirillales > Endozoicomonadaceae > Endozoicomonas > Endozoicomonas sp. 8E. The sequence continues at coordinate 5,383,589 of NZ_CP120717.1, forward strand.
CTGGACACCTGACGAGAGCCGGATTCAATCATCAAATCTTCATACATTCATTCAGTCTGTCAATGAAAGTAGCGTTCGACAGCTGACTGACTACCACTCCCTCTATGACTGGAGTGTCAGTGATCGTTATGCTTTCTGGGAAAACCTGGCAAATTTTGTCGATATTCAATTTCACACCCTACCCTCTGCCATCTGCAACCATGATCAAATGCCAGGGCCAAAATGGTTCCCTGACGCAACTCTAAACTATGCAGAACACATGCTGCGCCATGGCAAGGATGCTGATAGGGCTACAAAAGATGCGCTGATTTTCAGACGCGAAGACGGCCACCGTACCACCTTGAGTTATGGCGAACTGGCTAAAGCGGTTGCAGCAGCTCAGGCAGGACTGAAAGCGGCAGGGGTCACCAAAGGAGACAGAGTGGCAGCTTTTATGCCCAACTGCCCTGAAACCCTGATCATGATGCTGGCTACTACCGCCCTGGGAGCTATCTGGTCGTCCTGTTCGCCAGACTTTGGTATTCAGGGCGTTCTGGACCGTTTTGGGCAAATCGAACCAAAAGTACTGCTCGGCATCGATGGCTACTTTTATGGTGGCAAGCCGATTCAGTGCCTGGAAAAGGTTCAATCCCTTCAGACACAAATCCCTTCTATCGAACAAACCGTCATTGTGCCATTCCTGAGCAGTGGTGCCGATATTAGTTTGCGAACCTCATCGGTCTTATACGACGATTTTATTATTCAAGACATTGATACACCTGAGTTTGTAGCGGTAGACTTTAATCATCCTCTGTTCATAATGTACTCTTCCGGCACGACCGGAGCCCCAAAGTGCATCGTGCATGGACATGGCGGAACCCTTCTGCAACACCTGAAGGAATTGTCTTTACACACGAATTTAAAACCCGAAGACACTATCTTCTACTATTCTACTTGCGGCTGGATGATGTGGAACTGGCTGGCTTCCTCTCTTGCTTTGGGAACCACTGTCGTTCTTTATGATGGCTCACCTTTCTATCCTGAACCGCGAAGTCTTATAGATATGGCGGAAGAAGAAGGCATCACTGTTTTCGGCACCAGTGCAAAATACATTGCGGCACTGGAAAAGGCCGGGGTTAAACCCGCTGAATCTCACTCTTTACCAAAGCTGAAGACTATTCTGTCTACGGGCTCTCCTCTGCTTCACGAGAGCTTTGATTACGTGTACCGGCACATCAAAAAAGACCTCTGCCTTTCTTCTATTTCTGGTGGCACCGATATCATCTCCTGCTTTGCTTTGGGCTGCCCTACCTTACCGGTTAATAAAGGAGAGATTCAGTGCCGCGGACTGGGAATGGACGTTCAGTTCGTCAGCCCTGAAGGCAAGCCCCTGTTGGAGGAGAAAGGTGAACTGACCTGTCAGAGCAGTTTCCCATCCATGCCCATTGGATTCTGGAATGATCCCGAAAATAAAAACTATCACAAAGCCTATTTTAGCCAGCTCCCTGGTGTTTGGGCCCATGGGGACTTTGGTGAGCTGACAGAAAATAAGGGGGTGATCATTCACGGTCGGGCAGATGCTGTCCTGAATCCGGGTGGTGTAAGAATCGGGACTGCGGAAATTTACCGACAGGTTGAAAAGATAGAAGAGGTACTCGAAAGTATTGCCATTGGTCAGGAGTGGAAAGGCGATGTCAGGGTTGTTCTGTTTGTTAAGTTACGAGATGGCACCACGCTGAATGACGAGCTCATCAGTAAAATAAAAAAAACTATTCGGGCCAATACAACACCCCGTCATGTACCCGCAGTTGTACTACAGACACCGGATATCCCCAGAACAATCAGTGGCAAGATTGTTGAGCTGGCCGTCAGGGATGTTGTCCACGACAAACCGGTTGCCAATACCGATGCCCTGGCAAACCCGGAAGCTTTAGACTACTTCAAGAAACGACCAGAGCTTCAGAAATAGAGGGCTGCCGCCTTAGAGACGGCAGTTTTTCACTGTACTTTGGAAACTACCCGGTCAACGGGAGCGCCCACCACAAACTGGTACAGGTTTTCATAGGATTCCCGGGCGTGGGATCCAAATAGAGGGTCTGAAGTCTCTTTCAGAGACTCGCTCACCTGCTTGAAGTCTTCTTCCGTCAGAATGTCTTTCATCGCCGGAATCAACACCCTGTTTTCCTTCTTTATATGAGCCCTTTGCAACTCAACGTATTTTTGATAATCCGCCAGCAGCTGATTGACCGGGATAACCTGATCCATAGCCAGGGCATTGAAGCGCTCTATCAGACTGGTGATTAACTGACGTATTTCTTTATGTTCAGCCTCTACTTCTGCCATGACAGCACGCTGGCAAGCATCTGTCAGTCCGGGACGGAGACGGGATAGCAAACGGGATTCCAGTGGATGATGAAAGCAGTCTGGATAATGATGCAGGTAATCCAGAGCATCAAGAATCAGCCAGACTCTGGGAGTATGCTCATTGTCATCCTTGTATCCGGATACTTCATGATCCAGACAATCGAGCAGGCGTAAAAGGTGCTCGTGATCCTTCACAAGTCTATTGATCAGTAACGACATAGCACTCTTCCTCTCTTGTTCTTCTTGTTATGAAATGCCAGCCCTGCAAGAAAACTTAACAGGCCTTGAAAGCATTCAGACATTTCTGCCCTGGGCTCCAGAATGGACAGCGCCCTTTTGAGTCAAGGGAATAAAACACTCTCACATCGTGACAGCTGAAAATATTCTATTTGCAGAATATTTCCAAAAGGTTACTTCATACCTCATTTTGCTATTTTTCAAGTCAGCTTACACAACGATCATTTGAGTAAGCTCCCAGAGTAACTCTGTTCAGCCAGAATCCAAAAGCCCTTGAATCAAAAATATTGATTCAGGTCAAAATTCTCAGTCCTGCTTTCTTTACTGGATGAGTATGCTAATGTCGAAATAAGTCAGTAGCCGTTGAGAGAAGGTTGAACATTAGATCGTGGCGCTCAGCCCTTCATGCGGAGACTGAATTCCCGTAACCTTAAGAAGGTAATGGTTTCACTCTGAACAATAAAAGTAATGAACTGTAAGGAGCCCTGAAATGAGTGCTCAAATCAACCATTTCATCGCCGGTTTGCCCTCTGCCCCCAGCGTACGACAGTTACCCGTTTTTAACCCTGCTACCGGGCAACAGGAAGCTTCTGTTTCTCTGGCCAGTGCCATAGAAGTCGAGGTTGCCATAGCCACAGCCAAGCAGGCTTTTGAAATCTGGCGAAATGTCACACCGCTAAATCGTGCAAGACTTCTCTTCAAATACAGGGAACTGGTTGAAAGACACCGTGATCAACTGGCTGAAATGCTGACCAGAGAACATGGTAAGGTTCTGGAAGATGCTCATGGCGATATTACCCGAGGGTTGGAAGTCGTAGAATTTGCTTGTGGTATTCCTCACCTGCTGAAAGGGGAATACACAGAAAATGTGGGAACTGATGTGGATGCCTGGTCCGTCAGCCAACCTTTGGGCGTAGTGGCAGGAATCACACCTTTTAACTTCCCGGCCATGGTGCCCATGTGGATGTTCCCCCTGGCTATTGCCTGCGGTAACACTTTTATTCTCAAACCTTCAGAAAAAGCCCCCTCAGTTCCTTTCCGTCTGGCCGAATTGATGAAAGAAGCCGGTCTTCCCGATGGTGTTCTGAATGTGGTCAATGGTGATAAGGAAGCTGTTGATACTATCCTCGCCTCAAGGGATGTTCAGGCCGTCAGTTTTGTTGGCTCTACAGCTGTTGCTGAGTATATCTATCAGAAAGGCTGCCACCACGGAAAGCGCGTTCAGGCTCTGGGTGGAGCGAAAAACCACATGGTTATCATGCCAGATGCTGATCTTGATCAGGCCGTTGATTCACTGATAGGTGCTGCCTACGGTTCTGCGGGCGAACGCTGTATGGCTATTTCTGTCGCAGTTGCCGTGGGTGACGTAGCAGATGCACTTATTGAACGCCTGGCTCCGAGAGTGAAAGCCTTGAAGGTGGGTAATGGTCTGATGTCTGGTATTGAACTGGGTCCACTCATCAGCCAGGAGCACCGCAGCAAGGTATCAGGTTATGTGGATGCCGGTATTGCCCAGGGCGCCAAACTGGTCGTGGACGGCAGAAATTATTCTGTTGAGGGTCACGAAGAGGGTTACTTTCTGGGCGGCTGCCTGTTCGACAATGTCACCACCGATATGTCCATTTACCGGGAAGAGATATTCGGACCGGTACTGTCGATAGTGCGAGTGCCTGATTATGAGACAGCGGTCACCCTGATCAATGATCATGAATACGGCAACGGTACTGCCATCTTCACTCGTGATGGCAACAGTGCCCGACAGTTTGCCCATGACATCCAGATCGGCATGGTCGGCATAAATGTACCCATTCCAGTCCCAATGTCATTCCACAGCTTTGGCGGCTGGAAGCGCTCTCTGTTTGGTCCATTACATATGCACGGCATGGAAGGTGTGAAGTTTTATACACGTCGCAAAGCTATTACTTCTCGTTGGCCAATTGGAATCAGACCAGGCGCAGAGTTTGTCATTCCTACCATGAAATGAATAGCCACTGGACATTAGAAGCTGGCACACAGCAGAATCAGTTGTCAGAGACAACATGAGCCGCTTGTGTGTCAGTGGTCATCAAAACCTTCTTAAAAACATGGCAATATGGGGAATACCATCTTCCTCATAGATGTCACCTTCAGCTTTAAAGCCATAAGCGCCATAAAATGTTTGAAGGTGAGCCTGACCACTAAGATAAAGATCATATCCAGGAAAGAGTTCGGTGGCTTTTTCTACCGCTCGTTTCATCAACTCTTTGCCTAACCCGCTGCCACGGTAAGAGTATGTAGTGATAACACGACCAATAGCCACAACAGATTCGGGGGAGGACGGAGGTATAATCCTCAGATAGGCTGCAAGATCATTTCCATCTTCCCCCCAGCCCGATAAGTGCAGAGACCTTTGATCAGCACCATCCGCATCGTGATAAGGGCAATCCTGCTCAACGATAAAGACATCCTGTCGGGCTTTCAGAATGCTATATACTTCCTGCCCGGTAAGTTCTTCAAACCTGGACCATTGCCAATTAATCAAACCCGAATCCAACCCAAAATCAATCAACCTGTGTGTGTGAATCTCTATTCACTGTTAAGTAGCCAGTTACCTGACAGAGTATCCTGCTTACCGGACCATCTCTCAAGAATTAAAAACAAAAAACTCTGGCTTCCAAAAGCAAACCAGAGCTTTCGGTTCAGATAATCTTAAATCAGATTTCAGACAGCATTTCAAAAGCAGGCCTATAGGTCAGGTTTTGTACCTGAGCAACGCTCTCACAGGTCACTATGCCTTTGCAGACGTTAAGACCTTCCAGCAGGTGTGGATTATCCTCAAGAGCTTTACGAGTACCTTTATTGGCAATGTCTAGAACGTATGGCAGCGTTGCATTTGTCAGTGCCACTGTAGAAGTTCTTGCCACGGCACCTGGCATGTTGGCCACACAGTAGTGAACAACACCATTCACGATGAAGGTAGGATCATCATGGGTGGTGGGTCTGGACGTTTCAACACAACCACCCTGATCAATAGCAACATCAACAATAACAGAGCCACGCTTCATTCTGCTGATAAGATCTCTGGTCACCAATTTGGGTGCGGCAGCACCTGGCAGCAGAACTCCCCCTACCAGCAGATCAGCTGTCAGTACATGTTCTTCAATAGAGTGATGAGTAGAGAATACGGTTTTAATACGGTTGCCATAACGGGCATCAAGCTGTCTGAGAGTGTCCATAGAGCGATCCAGAACAACTACGTCCGCCCCCATGCCGACAGCCATAGCAGCAGCATTTTGACCAACGACACCGCCACCGATAATGACAACCTTCGCAGGATCTACGCCAGGAACACCACCCATGAGCACGCCACGACCTGACTGAGACTTCTCGAGACAGTGAGCCCCAGCCTGAATAGACATACGACCTGCGACTTCTGACATAGGTGCCAGCAAAGGCAGACGACCATTAGCATCTGTTACAGTCTCATAGGCGATGCAGGTAGCTCCTGATTCAATCAGCCCCTGAGTCTGAGGAATGTCTGCCGCCAGATGAAGGTAAGTAAAGAGAGTATGGTGAGGACGTAGCCTTGCTCTTTCAATAGCCTGAGGTTCCTTGACCTTAACAATCAGCTCAGCCTTTTCGAACACTGCCTCGGCAGTTTTAACAATAGTACCCCCGGCATTCTCATAACAATCATTGGTGAAACCAATACCTGCTCCGGCATTCATTTCAACAATAACTTCATGTCCCTGTGCCACGAGTTCCTTAACTGCAGCGGGTGTTAACCCGACTCGATACTCATGATTTTTTATTTCTTTCGGCACACCTACCAGCATATATTCCCCCAGTCCAAGCCTTGTCTGCACTTATAACCTAGTATAAGGCTCTCGAATCAGTGAATTATTTTCATTTTACACTTTTTTTAAAATATTCAACCAAAAAAAGCTAACACCACAAACAAAATCACCAGCTCCAGAAATTTTCAGACAATCAACTGCCTCACCACAAGCGAAAAGGAAAAGGATTCTGCGAGGTTAGTCAATAGAATCAATAAGGAGGCTGTAAAGCTCTGTAAAGGTTGAAGAAAGCATCTCCAAAGTCAAAAAAACTAAACATACTGTTGCTATTCTTGTTTCGAATTCCAGTGAGCCCTTTGTTCGACCAGAACCCGGAATGGACTATCTGGACAGTAGAGAGTCACTTTATGGAACCAATAGCTGGAGGCTGACGTGCCCGACACCATTTTTATGCTTGAATATCTCAACCGGGTTGGCGTAGACATCAAGCAGTTTGCTGATCAGAAAGCCCTGACGGCGGAATACTTCAGAAGAATTTACAGAGTCGACCCCAGGGAAAAGATCATTGACCGTGATGGAAAGCCCGTTGGTAAAGCCACCAATCCAAGACATCTGCACTGATTTCTGGTTTATTACTCAGAAAAACGCCGCAACTTGTAAAAGAAACTCTTGAGGCATAGCTTTTCTATCTTGCTTGGCTATAAAATGCCCTCATGAACGTTATCATCTGGATGCTACTCGGAGCAGCTTTTGCCTGGTACTGGGCTGATACAACTAAAGCGAGAGAAATCGCCATCGTACATGGCAGACGTACCTGCAAGGAAATGAACTTACAGCTCCTTGATGGGACTGTGGTTCGTTATTCTACACGTTTCAAGCGCAGTCCAGACGGTCAGATGCGCCTTGCCAGAGATTTCAGTTTTGAGTTTACACCCGATGGGATTCAGCGTTACCCGGGTCATATACGCTTGCTCGGTCAATACTTGCAGGTAGTGAATTTGCAATACACTAACCCTGAAGAACAGCAAACTTCGAATCTGATCATTTCTACAGAATATTCAGACGATACTCAGCCAGAGAATAACAACCCATCTGATACAGTTGATCTGACAAACTACCAGGACAAGAAGCGCTGGTAGATGATTTCAGCTCAAGCATTCAGACCCAATGCAAATGATTAACGAGCCGATGGCAATTTCTGTCCTGTGATAGAATTTGCCCGCCCCCTTTGAACCGAGGTTAAGATAGATGGCCTATGCCAAAGATCTGAAGAAAGGTCAGATTGTTCAAATTGAAAACCAGTATTGCATCGTCCGACAGCAGGAAACCAAGAGTCCATCCGCTCGCGGTGCCTCAACCCTCTATAAGTTTCGTTTCAGCTCCATCCCTTGTGGCCAGAAGCTGGAGATGACCTGCACAGGTGACGATCAGTTTGCTGATGTCGACTTACTCCGCCGAACAGTTTCACTTCTATATCGTGAAGGTGATGAGTTTACCTTTATGGACAGTGAGGACTACAGCCAGTATCTGGTTAACTCAAGCACGATTCAAGAACAACTTCCCTATATATCTGATGGCATGGAAGGACTGACCGCTCTCTTGGTCGATGGTCAGTTACTGGCTATTGAACTACCGTCATCTATCGCTCTGGAAATTATTGATACCTCTCCCGCTATTAAAGGTGCTTCTGCAGCTGCTCGTACAAAAACGGCACGATTGACTACCGGTCTTGAAGTTCAGGTTCCGGAATACCTGAGTACCGGAGAAATCATCAAGATTAATACAGAGACAGGCAAATTCATGTCCAGAGCATAAAGTCGGATCATACCTTTTCGGCTCTTCAAACCCTCTGCGAAATAAACCTTCAACAGCGCATTTCAGTGCGCTGTTAAAACGTTCGCCAGTGAAGCTGGTCACCCAATGTCAGGGCAGTATGACCAGATAGTATTGGTCATTCTCATCCCAGAGCCTGCAAAAGGCTCAAGATAACAACCCCATGGCCGATAAAGCCAGATAGCAGAGTTGTCTTGTAGATTTCACGGCTCAAGGAAAAAACCAGTAATAAGTAAAATAAATAAAAAGGAAGATAACTATTTATATGGCCCCAATACACAACGAATGGATAACGAAGTGTTTATCCCTTTTTGTACCATTCATCACGGCCATCCTGAGAAATTATTTCAGAATATAATAATGAAAAAACATATATATATTATGTCGCTATATTGAGCAGGAAATTCAGGGCACTTCAGCCTGAGCATGCTTAACTGACTAGTAAGGGTTTTTCTCTTGCCAGCATGGCGTATAGACTGGCAATATAATTTGGGTGGAAGCGCATTCAGCGCTAACTAAGGGTTAGCACCATGGATGGAAGCAAATCTTTAAGCAGCTCTAGTGTATGTTGCAAATGGGGATCGTGTTTTTTCATGACTTTGTTCCCGGTTGTAGCACTGTCAGACTCGGAAGGTCATTATCTTTCAGGGTCCCCTCATTACAGCACTGCCTACTCTCGTGATGTTTCGATGATTGACCCTTTCTCTGCCATAACTACCAAGCGATCAGAAAACGTCAATAGAATGCCTGAGCTGTCTATCCGGGAAAAATCCAAAGTAAACCAGAAAGAAGTCAGCTCTTTTGTATACAAGGCTGTTAGCGACCCCAAAAAGTTGGCTGAACAGGCGGCTGCCAGTGCTGCATTTCTAGGGCTCGACTACATTGGTGCTGCCAGACCCATCAAAGAAGGCATGGACTTCATCAAGGAAAAAACTCAGTTTGAATTTGGCGACTGTGGTAAGGTCCGGTTCAGCAGTAGCGTCAAAGCAGAAACCTGCATGTTTGATGATTCCATAATTGAACTCAATTCTGATTATGATCTGGATTCTTTCACTGTTAATTTCAAATGGCAGATCTAATCAAAGGGCTATGATTTGTATCTAAAGCTCTAACTAACTCAAGAACTTCTTCTAAGCAGTGCCTTCCCGGTATAATCCCGTTAGAATCCCTGTCCAGATATTCTGGCTTGAGGTTTCACCTTGAACACACATAGACAATACGCTCAGTTCTTGCGTCAACTGGAGAAACTTCCAGCATGGAAGCTCGTAGGAGTCGCAACTGCTGTCTGTGAAAGAAGCTGGCCCAACTTTGCCCTGTTTGCCGAACTGACAGAGTTTGGACTTCCCGAAGACGTTCGACACTCCCTTAATATGCTCTGGGATAACGTCGCAGGCCATCAGTCAGCCAAAAACTTTGAGCGTTTACTGGAGAAACTTGAACCGAATGTACCCGACCTTGATGAGTGGGAAATGTTTGGCACCATTCCAGCTTACGACAGCGTTATTAGTACGATATGTGCCGTTAACTGTGCCATGGAACCTGATGCTGGAGAGACAGCCAGTGCCTTGACACTCTCACTGAGCACCATTGGTAAATTCATTAAGTATACAGAAGCTGAAGAGCTTAAAGGGACTGAACTCCAACAGTATGTTGAACAGCATGAGCTTTATCAGCAACAGATTGCGTTTATTGAAGAAGTGCTGAATCAAATCAGTAGAAGCAAACAAAGCCCTGATGTTATGAAACAGATCAGGGCTTTGGCCAGGAATGAAGGAATCAGCCACATTGGTATCAGTCTAGAGTGATCCATCATTTAGAATTACTGATGATATCTTTCAGCAATGAATAAATTTTACTCTGGGCGTTAGACATCGCATCAAAGTTCTGATTGTAAGTAGTCATTGCACGCTGCAACTGGACAGTCTGCAACTGGTTACTCCCCGTCAGATTTTCTTTTGCAGAGGTCAGTGATGTCTTCAGCGAAGCCCATTCCTCTGGTGTGAGCTGGCCCTTTCCACTGGCGTCGGTGTAATTGATCTTCAGCAGATTACTAAGAACATCACGCTCTTCCTGTGTCAATGCTGGCATACCACCAGTCACTTCATTAGTAAAACTATTATGGAAGGCGACTTTACGGGCTTCGTAGCCACTGAGAGTATGACTGGAATCGTTCGGGTCCTTACGAGTCATCTGGTTGGTATTCACTCCGTCAAACTCCCAGGAATGAAGCCCACCCGCCTCAAGCAGAACATAACCATCGTTACTGGCAGCATCCAGGGCGGTGCCATTCAGATTTGGCGTACCAATAACAGGCTTTGCCGTATTCAAATCGGTTACTGTAAGCCCCTGATTGCCTCTGGTGATGGTGATTCCGGTGATATCTGCGAGACCTCCTGACAAATTGGAAGGATCAAAGGAGGTTCCGGGAGCGGATGTTTGAAAAGTAATCTCAGTACCATCATCCAACACCATAGTCATATCATTCATAACCGGAATACCCACCTGTTTGGCATCCGAAATGGAGCCCTTGGCAACCGGCACCAGTGCCTGGTTCTGATAATTGAGTTGGTTGCCTTCAGCATCCACCAGAGTGAATGTAGTTTTGCCATTAGCATCCGGCTGAATAGCAATGCCATAACCATTATCCAGTACAATGTTATTACCGTTAGTGGTCCAGGTCGTCTGCTTGTATTGACTGGTGCCGTACTGGGCTATGTTGGATTTGTTGATCAGAGTATTGACGTTACCCAGTAGCTTATTAGAAGTTTCTATCTCACCGACAAGTCTGCGGACTTCCGAGTCCAGCATGTTCCCGCGCTCAAGGTAGACAGCCGAGACAAAGTCCTGCTGACTGAGCTTGGAAGAATCAACAACATTAACATTATTATTACTGTTAACTCCATTAACGGTAGCCATGAAAAACCGCCCCTGTCATCCACATAAATATTCAGTAAAAAAACACTGTTTTCTGCCCGTTCCAGCCGTTCCTTTCGACCATCAGACAAATCCGGTCCGATGCCTTCTGCCGGAGGATCTTGATTTTGTCTTCGGTTTCAGCAGTCGATTAGCCAGTCTGAGTTCTTTTCGTTTCAGTGATGCTTCTTGAGAAAGGTCACTCTTCAGCTCATCATTGAACTTGATCAGCTCCTGACGGGCTTTATGCTTGAAATGGGTGGGCCAGGCATCGCTATTTATAAACTCACGGAGTTTCTTTTTATCCATACCAACAGAGTCCATAAAGTCTTTCTGTTGGTTAATGCCTGCTTTGGCGGTCTTTACTGCAGCTTCGGATTCCTGCTGAGCAAGCCAGGACGATTTCTTAAGCTTAGTGACATCGATCAATCTGATACGGGAGGCCATGGGGTTTCTCCTTTTAGCGAAGTAAGCAGCCATGTACCCACTAGTCAACGGCCCATTATCGCTTTGGCACTTTACATTCTTTCCAGCTCAACCTTACTTTCCGATGACATCAGCCAGTTCTTCTTATTTCAGTGTAGACATAGAATCCATCAGAGATAGAATGAGTAGCCTTATTCGCTGGAGTGAAGTATGGATATAGACAGTTTTGAAAGCCTTATGATGAAAGCCCTCCTGACAGCTCTGGTGCTGTTCATGGGTTTCATTGTCTACGATCTGGCTAAAAAGTCGAAAGCGGGAAAGTTTGGTACATTTATTCTTTTTGGCGCTTTATGCTTGGGTGTACTGGGATTTGTCCTGAAAGGTTTTTTGATGAAAACGATTGGCGGTTAGGGCCCTTACTGTCCATACCGGCAAATCAAGCTGATTTACCCGGAGGGCACTGACGAAACAGGTAATTGTGCAGATCGGGATAGGGCGTAGCCTCACAGCTACGCTCACCGGGTAGAAGGAGCTACCAATTGTAGCTCCAACCCCCTCAGATCCCGGCGTGCGGATTTCCCGCACCGGGCTCTTCGATATTTGACTCACAGCACAGCCATGGATTTCATTGCCATAAAAGGCAGCATTATCCTCGGTTTCTGTAACGGCAGAAGCTGCTTGAGATTATGGTACTTTTCCCATGGAATCTTGCCTTTCCGGCATCGGCTACACAGCATCTTGTACCAGTAGCGGTCAACAAACCGGTAAAGCTTCTCCATACTTCGGAAGTTTCCTCCCAGACCGTAATACGCATAATGCCCTCTCAACCGTCGATTGATCGCTGTCACTTGTTCGTGCAGCGGATCATGGCGTATTCGTCTCAGCAGTTCCTTCAGTTTGGCTATGCTGCGTCTTAGGCGGGATTTTTCCGTTCTCCTTCCCACCATGAAGTTTCCTTTCAGATTCCTTGTGCAGTAGTGCGTAAAGCCAAGGAAGTAAACCGTCTCCGATCGTCTTCCCCACGACTGGCAAAACGTCCGAACCTGACTAACCGGGTTTTATCCGGCTCCAGTTTCAACGCAAATTTCTCCAGTCGCTGTGGCAGCACATTCATGAACCGCTCCGCATCACTGCGATACTGAAAACACACCACAAAGTCATCAATGTACCTGATCAGCCATGCCTCGCCTTTTAGCCGGGGCTTGACCTTGCACTCGAACCAGAGGTCAAGCACATAATGCAGGTACAGGTTGCTCAGAACTACGCTGATCGGCCCACCCTGAGGCGTACCTTCTTCACACTCTTGCAACTCCCCGGCCTCCATCACCCCGGCTTTCAACCAGCGCCGTATAAGGTTCAGAATTCTGGGATCACCGACCCGGTGTTCCACAAAACGAAGCAGCCATCCATGGTCAAGACTCCCAAAGAAGTTCTTCAAGTCCGCTTCCAGCACCCAGCTGACCTTTCGGCCTGAAACCACCTCGTTAAAAGTGGACAGGGCATGGTGCGCTCCCAGTCGTGGCCTGCCACCCATGGAACAGGGCAAAAAGTCCTGCTCATAAATAGCATTCAGCACATCAGCAACACTTCGCTGCAAAGCCCGGTCATTGATGCAGGGAACACCCAGAGGGCGCTTTTCCTTTTTCCCCGGCTTGGGTATCCATGCCCTTTTGACCGGCGGTGCCTTGTAGCCTTGCCGATGGATAGACGTCAGTGTCTGTTGCAACCACCGCTTAAAGTCTTTCTTTGTCTCTTCGACAGTCAGCCCATCGACTCCGGGCGATGTGTTGTGTGGAATCTTGTTCAGATTCATACACAGGCTCGCCGGGGTAATATGATGTGCCAGACTTGTGAAGCGAAGTTTCGGATAACTCCGGGCTTTCGCTGCTACCCTCTCCAGTCCCGTTGCCATGGCTGGTTTACCTTCTCACTGCGTAAAAGACCGTAACTCCCTCAGATGTGGAGCCCATGTTTCCCTGGAAAGGCTCAAATACCGCCAGCCGCTTCCCCATGTGACGGGCTCTCCCCGCCTCGGAGTACTATCAGCTGGTCTGACTTCCTGAACGTCATCAAGTCGTTCTTGCTTTACAGGCTCGTCGGACCCTACAGGCTCCGCCTGAACGTTCAGGATCTCCCTTGTTCACGTAAAATCATTCGATAACATGCCGCGGGTACGAACCCCGGAAGCAGTCGGGATGCCTTGTCATTAGCGGAGCTCCCGACTTCCGCTTTCCCCATTGAGAGAGAAGGTCAGCCACTTCAACCACGTTCAATTTCGGGGCTAATTATCCCTTAGCAGACGTTACGGCCTGTTATCACCCTGTCTACGCTTCGCAGTAGTCGTTACCTTCTACCACGCAAGACTCGGTACACGGCTGCCGACCACAGCTTTACCGCGATGACCATTTCAGGTCACAAGATTTTACGCGCTTGCAAGGCGCAACTCCCACAACACCCAGCATACGGGTCCGTACTGGGCGTTTCGGTCAGTTAAGCAGCCAATAATCTAATCAAACCTAATTCATCGAACCAACTATTCGGCAATGCTAAGTGTAGCGCAGGACTCCGGCTTATCCGCCAGTACCCTTTGCTCGATCCTACTGTCTGCCTCGTCAGCTCTTCACTGACTCCTCGCCTTCTTAGCTCCGCATATCGCTTCGGACTTTTCTTCCATTGATACCAGAGCAAACTTCTCAATCGTCGCCTGATCCAGCAGTCAAAGTTTTCAAACTCCGAACGGGTTTCAACTTCTCGAAAGTAGTTCTTCCAGCCCCGTAAATAGCGATTCAGAGACTCCAATCTCTGCTCCAGTGACCGCCCGCCTTTGCGGGTTAGTTGTTTGACCTTGTCCCTGAACCGCTTGCAGGTTTTATCTGCCAGCTTCTTCCTGCCATCTCTGGTAAAGCTGTATCCCAGGAACGCCCGCCTCCATGCCTTGTCAACTGCACTTTTCGCAACGTTGACCTTTAGCTTCAGCTTACTTTCGATGTAACGAGTCAAACTTGCCATCACTCTCTCGCCTGCTTTCTTGCTTCGCACAAACACCCGACAGTCGTCAGCATAACGTACAAATCGTAAATCACGCTTTTCTAACTCTTTATCGAGTTCATCCAGTACGATGTTAGATAACACAGGTGAGAGCGGTCCTCCCTGAGGCACTCCTTCAGTCTGCGGTTTTACCAGCCCGTTCTCCATCACTCCGGACTGTAGGAATCGTCGAATTAAACGTAATACATCCTTGTCATCTGTGTGAACGGCCAGTTTTGCCATCAGTCGATCATGGTTAACCCGGTCGAAGAATTTCGACAGGTCAATGTCCACAACCCAGTTATATCCTTCTCGGATATACGACTGAGCCTGATTAATCGCCTGATGAGCTGACCGGTTCGGCCTGAACCCGTAACTGAAAGATGAGAACCTTAGTTCCCACTCGGCCTGCAATACTTGCTGTATCGCTTGCTGCACCATTCGGTCTAAGGCGATTGGTATACCCAACTGCCTTTCTCCTCCGTCCGGTTTGGGAATCAGTACTCGCCTTACGGGAGCAGGACGCCATTCTCCCTGCAAAAGACATTGTCGCAGTTCATGACCATGTTCTTGTAGATGGGTGTACAACCCTTCCACTGTCATACGGTCGATGCCTGCTGCGCCTTTATTGCGTTTAACTCGCTGAAAGGCTCTTGTTAAATTATTGGGGTTGGCGATACGCTCCATCAGTCTCGTACCACCCGCCGGGCTTTCGTAATCCTGTGATACCGACACGACCTCAGCTCTCATAGCCTTGCAGCCTCCGGTTCCGCCGTGACCACTTGGCATGAGTTCCAGTGTTTGCTGGATTTGTCTGCGTCCAGTGTATCGAATAACAGAAACTACTCACCACTCTGTACCGTTCAGGCCTTCACTGACATACGCCAGCTACTATGCCATCTGCTGACTTCTGTGTGGCGGTCAAGTCACCTTACGATGACCTCAGTCCGAAATATCAGACACCACACAGACCTCCCGAGGTAAGTCACACCGCCTTCGCCGCACAACCGCCAGATCTACTGCCTGAATGTCCGGATGAGTATGGACTTCATCATCATACGCTGACTCGTCCTCACGCAAACAGCCTCATATCTGATTTCTGTTCGTCGGCTCGCGGTTTTGCTCCACACTGCCTTCAGCCTGCACCTCGCGATACAAACCTTGTGCTTCACTAGTCCTTCGCCCTCATCTGGCTGGACAGGGGACTTTCACCCCCAAGCTGTGTGACATGCTCGGCACACGTAAAAAAAATCCGGGCCATTAACCCGGATTTAATAAGAACTAACAAGACAAATGAACAAATTGAAAATCAATCTGCCGGAGTATGTCAGTACTCCCTGGCAAGAGATAAGTTACGGAGCAGCTTATCCGGGGTTTATTTTGCCTGTCTCTCCTGAAATCATAATCCGTAGAAGTACTTCAGTAATCAAGAAAACACCTGACTCTCCGACGATTTAACACGCACTTATCAGTCAAATCAGCGTAATCCTGTCGAATGTTTGCAGAGTCTTACCCATTATTAGAGCTGAGCTCGGGGCTTTTGTTCTGTTTCAATCACTTTATAATGTCAGCCAAAGCCAATGAGACTGAGCCCGATGTCAGGTCGCCCCCACCAGCCCCCCGGTTTTCCCGAGAAGAAAACAGAACAGACTCCCGTTCCACGACTGATTCTGTTTAACAAGCCTTTCAATGTACTGACTCAATTCACCGATTCAGAAGGGCGTTCTACACTCAAGGATTACCTGCCCATTCCGGGTGTTTATCCTGCTGGTCGCCTGGACAGGGATAGCGAAGGGCTGGTGCTGCTCACTAACAATGGACAGATTCAACATCAGGTCAGCTCTCCCCTTCATAAGATGGACAAAACCTACTGGGTTCAGGTGGAAGGTTTACCCAATGAACAGGCATTGGAGAAGCTGAGAAAAGGCATTGAGCTCAAAGACGGCACGACGCTTCCTGCAAAAGCCAGAATTATAGAGGCACCAGCAATCTGGCCAAGGACACCGCCCATAAGGGAAAGAAAGTTCATCCCTGACTGCTGGTTGGAGCTGACTATTCGAGAGGGACGTAACAGACAGGTTCGACGTATGACCGCAGCAGTTGGCCACCCTACCCTGAGACTAATACGATACCGTATAGGTGATTGGACACTGGACGAACTCAAGCCGGGAAACTGGTGCGAGATAGAGATACCTGATGCTTTAAAGGTACAATTAAGAAAAAACAGTATTCCCAGAAATCGATCCAGGGCCAACAAACTGGCTCGAAAAAGTTTTACAAAACGTTATAGAAAATAATTATCTGACTATTTTCAGGAATCGAGAGGAAGGACCGCTTGATAGCATTAATCAAGACTCATTACACAAAACTGGCCCAGACTGCCCTCCTGCTGGCCATGGCATCTATTATGGTTTTGTCGCTATTGCCGCTGGATAAAGTCCCACTCAGCGCTGTAAACGATAAGCTTCAACATCTTGCAGCTTTCCTGCTGTTAGCTTTTCTGATCGATGCCAGCTTTCCAAACCAGTCATTCAACTTATGGAAAGTCAGTGGTTTGATGGCCTATGGCTTTCTCATTGAGCTGCTGCAATTACAAACAGAGTATCGCTTTTTTTCACCGGCTGACCTGATGGCTGACCTCGCTGGAATAGGTCTGTACTTTTTCACTATTCCTGTCTGGAAGCGTGTACCGCTAGTCAACTGGCGCTGGTCTTTAACGTAAATGCTGAGCGAGGAGCCTTCAGCTTTCCCAGCGCTTCAATTCACTGCGGCGTTTCCCCTGATTTCTGACAGATGTCGGTTATAACTTGCGCTTATTGTCCAGAGGTATCTTGATCGTTACTTCAAGACCAGGATGGGCATTTCTGGCGCAGATTGACCCATCGTGATTGGCTATAGCGCTCATTGCTATGGCAGTCCCCAGCCCAAATCCATCATTTTCCTTGCCTCGGGTTTCATCCACCCTGAAGAAAGGTTCGAACATGGATTCCAACACCTCTTCAGGAACACCCGGACCTTTGTCCCGTACTTTGATGATCACATTTCGCCGAAATTCTTCCAGCGTCACTTCAACATTGCTGCCTTGCGGAGTAAATCGGATGGCATTACGAATGATGTTTTCAGCTGCGCTGCTCAGCCAATCACGCACTCCAACAATCTCAACAGACTGGCTCTTAATCAGATCAACGCCTTTATTCTGGGCCTGAGCTTCAAAGTTACCGTCATCCACCAATTCCTTGATAAGCTGCTCCAGATTGACCTGCTCACAGGCCACTTCACTCAGACCATGCTGAATACGGGAGAAACGAATAATCTCACCAATCAGCTCATCAAGACGCTCTATTTCCCTTTCTATGCGCCCATGTTCCGCCTCAGCTTCAGGCGTTTTTCTTCGAGCCAGCGCCAGAGAAATCTGCAACCGGGTTAACGGGGAACGTAACTCATGAGAGACGTTTCTGAGTAAGATTTCCTTGTTATTGATCAGCGTCTCTAACTGCTCTGCCATGTGATCAAAGTCGCGGGCAAATTCTCCCAGCTCGTCACCTCTTTGTCGGACACTGGCTTCTACCCGGGCAGAGAGCTCTCCTTTCGCCAGTTTTCTGGAGGTTATCTGCAATCGCCTGATGGGGACTACCAGATAGCGCGCCAGCATGATGCAAAGCAGGAAACTGACCGCCAGAGCAATGATGACCAGATGCCATTGCTGGGAAAGTACTTTGGTCACTCGCCAGTGAACCAGTCTGGGCATTTCCTTGGTCAGAAACAGATCATAAGGCACTCGTCCAATCCAGACTTTCCTGGGACCCACAACTACTACTCCGCTTCTGAAAGTAATAGTAGGTTCAGTGCGATCATGGGTTCGATCATAAGCGGACATCAGTTCATCCGGAATGGCTCTTCTGCCCATCACTTCACCGGCAGGATCAAAAAGGTAAAAATAACTTCCGCTGAACTGAGGGAAGGGAGTATGAGGAGCCCAACCAGAAGCCATGCGTTCGACTTTTCTGGAAACGATCTCCAGTTCACGAAACAGCTCTCTGCGTTCTGACAGGAAATCCGAGGGATTCACCGTTATGGCCACCGCTATCACCATGGCAGCCATCATCGATAACATGGTAAGCCAGAACCAAAGGAACAGCTTCCAGAACAGACGCTGAAATGGCCAGACCAACATTCTCCGGACTTGTTTAATCATGGTCGTATATAGAAATAGCCTGCACCACGGACGGTTTTAATTCTTGGTGAGCCATCCGGACGTGTGCCAATTTTTTTGCGTACATTGCTCACATGCATATCAATCGCACGATCATAAAGTGTCAGACGACGGTTCAACGCGATTTGAGTCAGTTCATCTCTGGAGATCAATTCGCCAGCTTTTTCAATCAGTGCCTTGAGAACCATAAACTCAGTGGCCGTCAGCTCAAGCAGTGTTTCACCCATTTTGGCTTCGCGGTTTGCCAGATTGAGCGTGATATCATCAATAGAAAGGACTTTATTACCGACCTCGGCCCCCGGTGACCTGCCCCTTCTCAGAATGGCCTTGATCCTGGCTACCAGTTCGCGGTGGTTATAGGGCTTGGGCAGATAATCATCCGCTCCGATTTCCAGCCCAATGATGCGATCTACATCATCGCCACGAGCCGTTAACATCAGTACCGGGATATCAGACGTCTGACGAATTTTTTTCAGGACTTCGAAACCGTTCAGTTTTGGCAGGGTAACATCGAGTAGTACCAACTGATACTCGCCTGAGAGGGCAGCATGGGCACCTGACTCACCATCATGAACTGCATTGACAGAGTACCCTTCGGTAGCCAGGTACTCAATCAACAATTCACAGAGTTCAATATCATCATCTATCAACAGAAGCTCTAGATTTTCATTACTCATTGGCAGCTCCTCAATAAAAAAAGACCCCGCAGGGGCAAGGCGGGGTTAAAGGTACAGCACAGGGCACAAAATTTACAGAGAGTCTGTCAGCCGACTTATCCAACACGACCCGGGAAAGCGTCACAAACCAACAAATTATCTTGTCGCAAACAAACAGCACTCAACATTCCAGAAGACTTTCGTTTCAATCGCCCCCGTCTTAGTTGAAAAACTTCAGCGTTTAAACAATGGGCTCAGTGTATTGAAGCCCGTATATACACTGGGGTTAGAGTCAGTAAGCACTCTGTAAAAAGATTTATTCGCATTTGAAGTAAACGTCCTGTAAACAAATGCTTTATTTTTAATTTAGTGGTAGGAATCAGCCTTTAGCTGAGTACAATACCCACTACTTTTCCAACATGAGTATGCCCAACTCTGCACAATACTGCGCCAACTTTAGAAAAACCGATGACTTTGAGTATAAACGCACAATAATTAATGTTTATATTCACCTTCTCCGGTCCTCAATGGTGGCGCTTGCACAGAAAAAAGACAGGTGAATACTAACTGTGCTCATGCCTGAACAGACTCCTGTGCAAGCAGCTAAGACTATTTACAGACTAGACTTGCCTGTGTATTGCTTTGCGAAGAGATCTCCTGATCGGCACACTCATACCACAAGACTCTGACCGTGGGCTGGAAATCTGAACTTGAGACTCTTTCTCTCGGAGCCATCGATGAAATCAATCATCAGAAATAGACAACGACCTCTGCTCCCTTTCGGCTTGCTTGTCGCATCTGTATTAGCCCTGTCAGGCTGTAATCAAGAGCAGGAACAAAGAAAAATGCCTCCTCCTGCTGTTTCTGTTATCAGCGTTACAGAGCAGCCTGTTGGCGATTACAAAGAATACGTCGCTCGTACAGAAGCTGTTAATACTGTCGACCTGAGAGCAAGAGTAGAAGGCTTTCTTGCACAGAGAGACTTCATTGAGGGGCAAACTGTGGAGAAAGATCAGCTGCTATTCGTTATAGACCCCAAACCGTATATCGCCAACCTTAAAAAAGCCGAAGCTGATCTGGCCAGTGCTAACGCAGAGTTGGACAAGTCGAAAAAAGACCTTCAACGCAGCAGGGATCTTCATAAAAAAGGCTATATCAGTCAGGCCGACCTGGACACCCAGACCAGCAAAGAAGCTCAGGCAGAAGCCTCTGTCCAAGCGGCTGGAGCGGAGCTGGATACTGCCAAACTGAATCTTAGCTACACCAAAATCATAGCCCCCTTTAAAGGTCAGATCGGTCGCTCCAAATACAGCGTGGGTAATCTGGTAGGTCCGAATAGTGAACCTCTGGCAACGCTGAATTCGATTGACCCTATCTATGTCAACTTCCAAGTCAATGAACAACAGATCATTAGCCGCTTACAGGAAAGTTCTGGCAGCCGGGCAGCCGAAAAGCAGGACTTTGAAATGAGCCTGCGTTTACCCAATGGCAGCGATTACAATCACAAGGGCACCTTCAATTTCGCAGATACCAGAGTCGATGAAACCACGGGAACCCTGACCCTGCGTGCTGAATTCCCGAATCCTCAGGGCATCATTGTTCCGGGCCTATACGTCACCCTTATCGTGGAAGGCAAGAACAAAACCGAACATCCGATCATTCCACAGTCTGCCGTCCAGGAAAACCAATCGGGCCGTTTTGTATTGGTCGTAGATGCTAATAACGCAGTTGAAACCCGTCAGGTAGAACTTGGACGTCGCCTGGGTCCAATGTGGGTTGTGAACTCTGGACTTAAAGCCGGTGAAAAGATCATCGTTGAAGGCCTTCAGAAAGTTCGTCCAGGTGTCAAAGTCACTCCCACCACCGTCACAATTGATCCAGAGACAGGCGGAATTGAAGGCCAGCCCAAGCCTGGTCAAGAGCAGGGCAGCCAGGCTAACAAACAAGGGTAACTGCGATGATCAGTCAGTTTTTTATTCACAGGCCCAAGTTTGCCTTTGTCCTGTCGATTGTCATAACCCTGGTGGGTATGATTTCCATGCTGACCCTGCCTGTGGCTCAGTTTCCTGAAATCACCCCTCCCCAGGTCAATATCAGTGCGGTATTCCCGGGAGCCGATGCAGAGACCATAGAAGAAGCCGTCATCCGACCGATTGAAGAACAGGTCAACGGTGTAGAGGATATGATCTACATCAACTCTTCTGCAGGTAACGATGGCAGCGCAAGCATCACCGTGACCTTTGATTCGGGTGTCGACCAGGATATGGCCCTGGTAAACGTCCAGAACCGTGTTGCTGTGGCTGAACCATCACTTCCCGAAGATGTCAGAAGAACGGGGGTGACGGTCAGCAAAAAGTCTTCAAGCATGCTGATGGGTATAAACCTGGTTTCCAACAAGAGTGAGTTCGACGGCGTTTACCTTAATAATTACGCCAATAATTACCTGAAAGAACCCATGGCTCGTATCGACGGGGTCGCTTCTGCCGACATTATGGGTTCACTGGTTTATAGCATGCGTATCTGGCTTAACCCCGAACGCATGGCATCTCTTGACATCACAACCTCAGACGTATCCAACGCACTGAATGAGCAAAACGTTATTGTTGCAGCCGGTAAGCTGGGTCAGGCGCCGAACGAGCCAGACCAGCAGTTCACCTACACCATAAAAACCCAGGGACGTCTGAGCGACCCTGAAGAATTCGGCAACGTCATTATCAAGGCCGACCCTGATGGTTCCTATGTTCGCATCAAGGATATCGCTCGGGTTGAAATGGGTTCCCAGAGTTACGATGGTGTTGCCAAGTTCAACAATGACGACACAGCTTTTCTGGTTATCTATCAGCAGCCTGATGCCAACGCTATGGATGTGGCGAAAGGCGTAAAAGCGACTATGGAAGAGCTGTCTGCACGTATGCCGGAAGGTATCGAGTATGAAATCAAGTTCGATACGACCAAGTTTATTGATCAGTCCATCAAGGAAGTAATCATTACCCTGCTTCAGGCAGTCGCTCTGGTGGTACTGGTTGTATTCCTGTTCCTGCAAAACTGGCGGGCAACGCTGATCCCGGCAATCGCAATACCGGTCTCCCTGATTGGTACCTTCGCTATCATGAAAGCTCTCGGGTTTTCCATTAACACTATTACGCTTTTCGGACTGGTGTTGGCGATAGGGGTGGTCGTGGACGACGCCATTGTCGTTATTGAAAACGTTGAGCGATTAATCACCAGGGAAGGGATGAGCCCGGCAGAAGCCACCAGTCAGGCCATGAAGGAAGTATCGGGCCCTATTGTGGCGACCACCCTGGTATTGCTGGCGGTATTTGTCCCTGTAGGCTTTATGCCGGGTATTACCGGCGGACTTTATTCACAGTTTGCGGTCACCATATCGGTAGCCGTTGTGATCTCTTCCATCAACGCTCTGACATTAAGTCCGGCCCTGTGTGCCACTTTGCTGAAAAAAGGCAAGATGGGACACATCAAGTGGCTGGTTCCTCTTGATAACTTTATCAAGCGGCTGACCGGCGGCTACAAGAGCTGGGTTACCCTGTTGATTAGAAGAAGCATTCTGGGAATTGGACTGTTTGCGATCATGATGGCCTCCACCGGCTTCCTGTTCAACAGCACTCCCTCCGGCTTTGTTCCGGATGAGGACCAGGGATTCTTCGTGGTGGATGTTCAGCTTCCTGACGCAGCGTCCCTGAACAGAACCGAAGCCACTATGGAGAACATCACCAACATCATTCGAACCGAACCCGATGTAGACAGTGTTATCAGTGTTTCCGGCTTCAGCATCATGGGGGGATCCAACTCCAACAACGCCATGGCTATCGTTGTCCTCAACGACTGGAAAGATCGCCCGGACCCTTTACAACACCAGCAGGCGGTACTGAGAAAGATACAGGGCAAGCTCTGGACGTTACCGGAAGCCCAGGTCATGGCGTTTGCCTTCCCGCCCATTCCGGGCCTTGGATCTTCAGGTGGTTTTGACTTCAGGCTTCAGGATACTCTTGGCCGCCCCCCTCAGGAGCTTGGTCAGGTGTTGAATGGACTGATCTATCAGGCAAACCAGCGCCCCGAAATGACTCAGGTATTCAGTACTTTCCGTGCTAACGTGCCTCAATACTTCCTTGAAGTAGATCGCAACAAGGCTAAGGCACAGGGTATTCCACTGTCTGAAATTTTCATGACCCTGCAAACCCAGCTGGGCTCCCTGTATGTCAATGACTTCAGTAAGTTCGGTAGAACCTACCAGGTTAAGCTACAGGCAGAGAGCGAGTATCGCGCCAACCCTTCAGACCTGAGCAAGTTCTTTGTCAGAAACCTGAATAACGAGATGGTGCCTCTGACTACCGTTGCCTCATTGAAGCCGATTCTTGGCCCCAGCAGCATCGACCACTACAACCTGTACCGTTCAGCCAGCATCAGTGGCAAGGCCAATCAGGGTTTTAGTTCCGGTGATGCCATCGCTGCCATGGAAGATCTGGCCGGGACATTGCCCGATGGATACACCTTCGAGTGGTCTGGACAGTCTTTACAGGAAATTGAAGCCGGTAGCGTAGCTCCACTGCTATTTGCTCTGGCATTCCTGTTTGTCTACCTTTTCCTGGTGGCACAGTATGAAAGCTGGACCATGCCGCTGGCAATCATCGTGGCAGTGCCCATAGCGGCTTTCGGTGCCATTGTCGGGATCAACCTGTTCCGGTTATTGATACCCTCGATGGCCAACGATATCTACGCCCAGATAGGTATGGTGCTATTGATTGGTATTGCTGCAAAGACGGCCATTCTTATCGTAGAATTTGCCATGGTTCAAAGGCAGTCAGGCAAGAGTATCTTCGATGCCGCAATCAACGCTGCCGAACTGCGCTTTCGCGCCGTATTGATGACAGCACTGTCTTTCGTACTAGGAGTACTGCCTCTGGTGTTTGCCAGTGGTGCCGGTGCTGCCAGCCGACGGATAATTGGTACGACAGTAATGTCCGGAATGATCGCTGCCACCCTGTTCGGCACGATAATGATTCCATTATTCTATTATCTCCTGCAGAAAATGCGTGAGCATTTCGATTCCGATAAAGCGAACAGCTGATCAACATAAAGCCCCTGTCTGAAGGGGTTTTTTTATATCCCGCGTGACTCTGGCTGCCACGCTCCAGCTTGAGAATCAGTGTTTTTTGCTCCCTCTTACATCAGGTAATCTATCCTTCCTCTCTGTAAACCGGAATGCTAGAACAGAATTATTAAACACTCACTCTTTGCAGCAACGCTGTGGCTTCTTCTGTCGATGTCTGTCATCTGTCAGGCTCAACCGTTGACAGGAGTTTTTGTTGTCGAGCCTGAACCGAATGCAGTTTTTCCAAACCAGAGCTTTTCTATAAAGCGTAACCAGCACAGATGCCCGGGCAGCCCATTATACATTTTCGACACAAACGACTGTAAAGAACCAGATTCGCCACCTGATATCAAACCACACATACCTGACATTTACGGGATCCTCCCTACCCTTATTGAGTTTATGAGACAGCAATGTTTTTTCACCGTACCTCTACTGATTCCCTACCAACTGATCCTGACAACCAAAGACTCTCCTTCAGGCTCCGATCCCTATTCATGGCTACCCTTAAAAGTGGTTATCACTGCCTGTTGGCTTTTAAAAAGCGATTGGCCCCTCAATTCACCTCTGTTTAAACCGATTGAACAACAAGAGGCAAGTCAGAGACATTCGTTTGCAACCATCACTATGATGTTTGGCTCTGGAGATAACCAGCAATCTCAACAGCCATCAGTATCATCCATCCAGATAGTCCCGGATGCCAGGGCCCTGCCTACACGCTCTTTCACTAACCCTCTGAACTCTGACTCTGGCGGCGGTAACGGAGATCCTCAACAACACCTGCACACTTTCGGTTTAAATTGTTTCATCCTTCCCTGTCATGGCGTTTGTCAATTCCGAACATCACCCGATAGCGGATTACCCACTGGATGGCCGCAGAAATCGGCAGAAAGTTCAACAGTCCAGACAGGAGCAGGACAGAGTTCATGCCCTGATCTAACCAATAGCCGTATAGATCATTTTAATCTTCTAAAGACTATGTATTCCCAACAAAACTGGCTTTTCCAAATATTGAATGGTCCTGCCATTCAACTCCAATGCACGTCTGTTCACCCCTCTCAGACACAGTCCGATCATGTGCAGCCCCGGGGCCTTGATAGCAACCCGACAAGTAGCTGCAAGCTTGCATACTCAGTGAGCTCAGGAGCATCAGACAGTGACTCAACCGGGCCGGTCAGAGCTGACGCCCAAGTACTTGAGAAATTTCCTGTCTCCAATGATGACTTGGTTGTAATCAACGGGTTACTCAATTTAGGTAATCATATTCGTCTCGAAAAAAGCGGGGGTTCCTGTGCCTTTACCGACCTCATATCCTCAATGAGAACTTCAGAAACACCACAAAAAACAACAGAATCCTCCCAATGGGTTCAAAGCCCACCTCAGCTTTTTCAGAGAGGTTCAATAAAGGCCCCGGCAGCATCTGGCAAGGTTATATTCGCAGCACCCAATCACAAAACCTCTCATGCTGGCGAACCTGAATTGACTCGAACTTCACCTTCAGGTTACCTTCCCCCCAGTGGTTCCAACCGTTGTCAACAAGCCCGGTCGAATCGCATAAGAACAAACGGTGGCGGGCAACAAACCTGCGAAATGACTTTAGTCGGGGAGGATGGCCAGTCACGGCCATGTGGGGTGATCTTCAAGAATGCTCGATCTCTATCCTCGCACAAAAGCAGATACCACAGCGGGCAAAAAACCTGTGACCTGACAAAAGTCGGAAAGGATGGCCAGCTGCAGCCATGCGGAAAGGTCTTTAGTCATTCTCTAGCCCTGGCGGCTCACAAAGGCAGAGCCCACATCAGACCACAAACCTGTGACGTAACCATGGTCAGAGAAGATGGTCAGCCGCAACCATGCGGAACAGTCTGCGAGGATGCCAGAGCCCTGACGTCTCACAAAAGAAGCGCTCACAAAGGACAACAAAAAATCTGCGATATGACAGTCATTGGAAAGAATGGCCAGCCGCGACCATGCGGAAAAGTCTGCAATAATTCAATAGCCCAGTCGTATCACAAAAGAAAATACCACACCGGGCTACAAACCTGTGACGTGACCGTGATCGGCGAGGATGGCCTGCAGCAGTCATGCGGGAAAGTCTGCAGAAGTACTCAAGACCGGATTGAGCACAGAAACAAAGAACACACCGGCCAACAAATCTGCTACGTGAGGCTGGTCGGGGAAGATGGTCAACTGCAGCAATGCGGAAAGGTCTTCAGAAATATTCCATCACTATCAGTTCATAAAAGCAAAATCCACAACAAACAAAAAACTTGTGATGAAACCGTGGTCACAGAGGATGGTCAGTCCTGGCCATGCAGGGTGATCTGCAAGAATGATAAAATCCTGATGGATCACAAAAGAAGACATCGTAAGCGCAAGCCTGTTGATGTGGACCAAGACAATGATCTCACTCCTGAAAAAGCTAAAATGAATAAGTAACGCTCTGACTTGGCTCTCGTTCTATGCTGTCAGTTAGCGGCTTTACCGGGCAGCCCGGGACTAAAAAAGACACCGATAGTCTAAAGAAGTCAGGCTGCTCTGGAATAACATCAGCAATTTCACGACAGTCTCCAGGACGTGTGAGCAAATGCTATTATCGGCTAAACGAAGTTTTCAAAGCCGTTAAGCTGGTGTAATAATTGACAGATTGATTCAGAAGTTTCTTAAAGCCTCAAGCTTCTCACTCAGGCCAAAACGGCTTTATGATCAATGATCGCAAAGACTGAAAGTATTTCACGAAACCAGAACTGCGGGAGGTTCTCTGGAAGAAAGAGAATGCTCCTGATAAAGAGAACAAGGAGCTTCAGGTTTGAAAAGATCTGATTATTCCAGAACATCTCTTCCCATCGCAGCATGGATACTCCCATCCATTCTGCTGGCTGGTTGTGCCAATCCTCTGGAATCAATCAGCTGTTACTACCAGCCTGTCAGGGGAACGATGCTGATTAATGAAGTGAAGGGAGACCTGGCTGAACTGGCCTTCTTTCCCGATGCAAAGCAGGATCTGGTATGGTTCAGGAAGCACAATATTGAACCTGACGATCTTGTGATGCCCATCAGCAATGTTGGCCGAG
The DNA here is from genome assembly GCF_032883915.1 of Endozoicomonas sp. 8E. NCBI lineage: Bacteria > Pseudomonadati > Pseudomonadota > Gammaproteobacteria > Oceanospirillales > Endozoicomonadaceae > Endozoicomonas > Endozoicomonas sp. 8E. The sequence goes on from NZ_CP120717.1 coordinate 5,411,197, forward strand.
CGCCAAAACCTTCTACCCGTCATAAGGCGATTATTAATATCCTTACTTCAGGCAGCTGCTCACCCTATATTGTTTATCAGGGAGAACCTGTTCTGGCGAAGTGAGAACAGGGATTATCCCCCACCTTTAACTTCAACCATTCACCAGGAAATGGGTTGCAATACTGGCAGCATATCCCAGGGCAATGGCCCAGCTCCACTTCAAATGGCCCAGGAAGGTATATTGGCCTTTAGCCGTTCCCATCAGACCAACGCCCGCAGCAGAGCCTATTGACAGTAAACTGCCGCCTACCCCTGCGGTCAGGGTAATCAGCAGCCACTGGAATGTATCCATTTCAGGGTTCATACCCAGAATGGCAAACATGACTGGAATGTTATCCAGAATCGCAGAGAAGACTCCGGCTGCAATGTTGGTCCAGGTGGCCCCTATTCCGGTGTACATGCTATCGGAAATAAGCTCCAGGTAACCCAGATAACGCAAGCCACCTACAGAGAAAATGACACCAAAAAAGAACAGTAGGGTGTCCCACTCGGCGTGGGCAATTCGTTTGAAAATATCCAGATCTTCTTTTTTATCGTCGTCCATCGAAGGCATAATCTGACTGCCGGTCAGCCCTTTCAATCGCAGGAAATAGGTATAGAACATCAACAGGGAAAGCCCGGTCATCATGCCCATAAAAGGGGGCAGTCCTAAAAAGCTCTCAAAAGAAACGGCCAGTACAATCGTGATCAGGAACAGCACACAGATAGCCAACCCACCCTGGCGAATACCTGAATGGTCTTCAAGGGCCGCCGGGCGACCATTATCAATAAAGAAATTCATGATGGTCGCCGGGATAATAAAATTCACAACCGAGGGAATAAATAAAGCGAAGAATGTGAAAAACTCAACCTTGTCAGCCTGCCAAACCATCAACGTTGTGATATCACCAAAAGGACTGAAAGCTCCACCGGCATTGGACGCTACAACCACATTGATCATTGCCATGGTGACAAAAGCAGGATTTCCCTGTCCGACAGACATAATGACGGCACCCATCAACAGAGCCGTCGTCAGGTTATCGGCAATCGGTGAAATAAAGAAGGCCAGCACCCCGGTTACCCAGAAGAGTTGACGATAACTGAACCCCTTACGGATCAGCCAACTGCGAAGTGAATCGAATACCTGACGCTCTTCCATGGCATTGATGTAGGTCATCGCCACCAGCAGGAACAAGAACATGGCCGAATATTCTTCCAGGTCATGCATGACCGCTCTGGATAAGCTTTCGTGGGATACTCCCTCTCCGGCGGCCAGCCAGGCAATGAGGGCCCAGATGATACCGGCAGCCAGGATGACCGGTTTTGACTTACTGAGATGTAACTTCTCTTCTGCCATCACGGCAATATAAGCCAGAGTAAAAATGACAATACACAACCAGGCGATGGGGTGAGTTGTCATCCTCAGCAACTCCTCTGCCGCAAAAGAGTTCTGCGGAAGAGCAAACAACCCTGCCCCGGCAAGCAGGGAAGGCCTTCTCAGTCCAGAGAAATTCACTATAGTTTCCTTTAATTTTTAAATGAGTCAGGGGCCAAAAATGCGCAAATGATACTGATTGAATGACGATAAGCCAACCGCCAGTAAGATTCGATTTGAGCCTGCCCAACTCATTTCAGTGGATTCCTGTCTAATAAATCGACACCCGGGCTATTTACTTTCGATATAAAATATTTTTTGTGAAATCTGCTCAGACATGCAGGGTATGAAGCCTCGGTTAAAGAGTAGAAACAGATTACAACCGACTTTTATATACAATTTTCATCTTACTATTTAGGCCTGAGGGCACAGCACTCTGAAATAATCCATATACACTTGGGCGTAGTCTCTTTAATTACGACTTTTCTAACCTTCGTGCGGGGACGTGAAGATGAGCATCGCCCGGAAACTGCACATGTTTCTAAACCAACATAATGCGGAATACGAACTTGTTTCCCACCCATACTCAGAAAGAGCGATGAATACGGCACACTCCGCCTGTATTCCTGTCAAGAATATGACAAAAGCTGTCGTTCTCAGGGACAACAGGGGTTATGTCATCGCTGTCATGCCCTCCATGAACAAACTCATGCTGCGCTGGATCAACGCCAAGCTGGACCGCCATCTGAATCTGGTTTCAGAACAGGAATTGAAACACCTTTTCCCAGACTGCGAGGATGGTTCGATTCCTGCTATCGGCACTGCTTATGGCATGACCACTTGCTGGGATGACGAATTGAACTCATTACAGGACCTGTATCTGGAGTCTGGTAACCACAGGGAGCTGATTCATATGAACCGTAATCAGTTCAAGGCATTACTTCAGGGGGAAACCCATGCTGCCATCAGTTGCGACCCAGACGAAATGGAAGCCTATTGCACCTGAAAAAACAGCTGAGGGTCGGTAACCGCTGAAGACTGCGTAGCCAGTGACGGCTCTCTTCAGCGGGTCATTTTTTTTACAAAAACCACCACAAAGAGTGCCAGCGTGAAACTGCCAATAAAGGCTTCGACGGCTGCAAACAATCTTGAAAGACCTACGGGAGCCAGATCTCCGTATCCTAGTGTGGTAAAGGTCACCACACTGAAGTACAGTGCCTCCAGCCAATTAATCAGATTATTATAAAGAGGCTGGCCCGATTGGTACTTAACCAGTGTCCCACTGTCCTCAATACCCAAAAAGAAATAAAAAAGGGAAAAGAAGACAATAAATGACACTGAAAACAGAACCACCCTTTCGGGCTTTTCGCCATAGCCACTGAGCATATCGACAATCTTTGAAACCACCCTCTGCCGGGAGATGAGGGGAAACCGGTATCGGTTAAAGGTCCTTTCCCGGTAAAAAAACTCACCAGCATTATGAAACAGTCCCTGTGCTTCACAATGTTTGCGAATATTTCTGGCTACTTCTTCAGCCTCCTCAAATAACTCGCTGGATTTGCGTTTATCTCCTTCCCGGCTGGCCTGATGAGCTTTTTCTTCCTGCAGAAAAGTATCGCCAAAATCAACATGCTCAATTCGGGCCGACTTAAAATTAACACCCAGAAGGTTTGATCCGATTAAACGGGTACGGTGTAGATTTGCCCCACTTAAGTCAGCCTTCAGTAAATTACAACCGGAAAGATCTGCCCGATAAAGATGGGCTTTAACAAGGCTGCAACGACTCAAGTCACTATTGATCAAGTGATAGACCTCACCCTCAGGACAGACAAGATCCAGATTATCAAGATGAGCGCCTTTCAGATAAAACCCCTCCATAGTGGTACCTTTGCGAGCCCGCTCTTCCAATAATGCTCTGACATCGGCGCCGGATTTATCAGCTTCCCTGTCGTGCCAAAAACAATAGTCACTGCCTTCTAAAGCCGACTCATTACAGGGTCCGGATCGCTCGCCAATATAACGGCATTGATGGTCATCTTTAATCGGCATGAGAAAATAGCCCAACGTTTTTGAATAAGTGTTCCATACTGTGTCGGCAAAATAATCAGAAGTGTTTACCATCTGCTTTGGTGAATAACCTGAACGGCTCATGCAATTCAACACCCAGACGTGTATGCTTAGCCGCTTGAAACTATTACTTGAATATCTTCTATCTCCCGGTGAGACGGAAGATGGTTTTATTGCACATAGCTGTATACAGCGGACACACAGGTAGCCTCGTGATCACCCTCTACGGAATCAGCAACTGCGACACCGTTCGAAAGGCCCGTAAGTGGCTTACTACTGCCGGAATTGAGTACCGCTTTCATGACTACCGCAAAGACGGCCTGGACAAGACTACGCTGCATAACTGGTCGAATGAACTGGGCTGGGAAGCACTGCTGAATCGTCGTGGCACCACTTGGAGACAGCTACCAGAGAAGCAAAAAGCGTCTGTCGATGAAGCCTCAGCCATTGAGTTAATGCTGGAACAACCTGCTATGATCAAGCGACCCTTGCTCGACACAGGCTCCAAAAGAGTACTGGGCTTTTCAGACAATCAATATCAAACACTTTTTCAGTGAAACGCCTGGCCCTTTTCAACCAGGCAGAATAACAAAGCCCCTTGCAATCGCTGTAGAGGGCCGTCTCCAATTTGATTTAAATATCAGGGGAAATAATTTATGAACCAAACTCTTTTCAGTCTTGCGATTGGTGTAGGCAGTAAAAACGCGAAAGGCGACTGGCTGGAAGTATTCTATCCTATACCTCTGCTGAACCCATCTGAAAAGCTGGTTACAGCGATTACTGAACTCGTTGATTACACCGGCGGCAACACCTGCGTTGAGCTGGACAGTACAACCTGTCATGCGCTGGAAGAGTCTTTCGTCAATCTGGGTGAGGACGCTCTGGCAAAAATGATGCTGAGTCTTGAAGAAAGTGACCAGCCCCGTGTCATTACTTTTCTGGAAACAGACGACACACTGAACAGTACGCCTGAAGCTTACCTGAAGCTGCATCTGCTCTCACATCGTCTGGTTAAGCCCCACGGTGTTAAGCTGCAGGGGATCTTCCCTCTGTTGCCAAACGTTGCCTGGACCAGCGAAGGAGCTATCGACCTGACAGAACTGCCTGAGCGCCAGCTGAAAGCTCGTGCTGAAGGCCGCTACATCAGCGTAGACTCAGTGGATAAGTTCCCAAAAATGACCGATTACGTGGTCCCTGCAGGAGTGCGTATTGCCGATGCGGCCAGGGTTCGTCTGGGCGCTTATGTGGGTGAAGGCACCACGATCATGCACGAAGGCTTTATTAACTTTAATGCCGGCACCCAGGGCAAGAGCATGATTGAAGGTCGTATCTCCGCCGGTATTATGATTGGTGAAGGTTCTGACCTGGGCGGCGGCTGCAGCACCATGGGTACCCTCTCGGGTGGTAACGACATCGTCGTTTCCCTGGGCGAAAACTGCCTGATCGGCGCCAATGCCGGTATCAATATTCCTCTGGGCGACCGTTGCACCATCGAAGCCGGTCTTTACCTGACGGCTGGCAGCAAAGTCAATGTTCTGGACGATCAGAGAAACGTGGTTGAAACCGTTAAAGCCAGCCAGTTGAGTGGCCAGTCTGACCTGCTGTTCCGTCGCAATTCTATTTCCGGTGCCATTGAATGCCTGACCAATAAGTCGGCTATCGCTCTTAACGAAGACCTGCACGCTCATAATTGATGAGTCAGGGCTTCCAGCGCTCTGAACAATTCGGACTGCTTAATGAATGAACCAGTCCATTTCTGGCCAAAGCCTTGTACACTTTCTTTGAGGTTTTGGTCAGTCGACTGGTTCCTTCCATCTGTCCTATCGAACATGATGGCTACCTATAGCCGAAAGAGTGCTCCCTGCCACTTAGCAGGGAGGTGAATTTCGTCAGCCCATCAGGGCTGATCCTGGTTCTCAATATACTCTTTGATAACTTCCAGTGGCGCACCACCACAGCTCCCTGCAAAGTAGGATCGTGACCACAAAACCGGCTTTTTGTAAGCACCGGCAATATCGCAAAACTCTTGCCTTAACCTTCTGGAGGAAACCGCTTTCAGGCTGTTTATCAGCTTCGCAATGGATGGGGTCTTTGGTGTGAACTCAACCAATAAATGTACGTGGTCAGACTCGCCATTAAATTCACCGAGCTCGGCCTCGAAGTTTCCGCAGATTTCAGAAAATATCTCCTTCAGCCTCTCCAAATGCAAAGAGCCTAATACTTTCTTCCGGTATTTTGTTACAAAGACAATGTGGCAGTGCAAAGTGTAAGCACTGTGCCGCCCTTTCTTTATTTCATGCATACCAATGCTTGATATTCCAATATGTATACTCTAAATTCAGCACTAAGACTATCACACACTGATTGTATAAATGAAGATTCTCAAGGCCTATAAATTCAGACTGGAGACTACCCCGGAGCAGCATGAAAGACTCATGCAGCTTTGCGGGACAGCTCGTTTTGTCTGGAACAAGGCGCTTGAGATTTGTAATCAGAAGCAGGAAGCCGGGGGGAAAATCCCAACGGCCTACACTATGACCAAGTGGCTTCCGATCTGGAAGAAAGACCCGGAAACAGAGTTTCTTTCTCAGGGCAATGCCGTTACCTTGCAGCAAAAACTCTGTGACTTGGGAGCCGCATGGAAAAGGCACTTTGATGATCTCTCGAAGCTGAAGCAAGGGAAAATAAAAGAACTTCACTTTGAAGCGCCACGTTTCAAACGACGCAATGATGATCGGGATAACTCAATCCGCATCATGCAGTTTCCCCGTTACTGCCAGATTAACAATCGTCGGGTTAAACTCCCAAGCAAACTGGGTTGGGTTAAGTTTCGCAAGTCTCGCCAGATTGAAGGAGCGATCAAAAACTGCACCATTACCCGAAGGTCAAGCCATTGGTATATCAGCTTCCAGACAGAGCAGGAATGGCCTGACCCAATTCATTCGTCAGAGAAGGCGGTTGGTTTGGATATGGGCATTGCCAGGTTTGTCACCCTCTCTAATGGAGAGCAGTACCAACCCCTTAATGCTTTCAAAAAGCACCAGCTACAGCTTGCAGTAGAGCAAAGAAAACTCTCTCGTAAGATGAAATTCTCTGCCAACTGGCAGAAGCAAAAGCAGCGTATTAACCGGCTTCACAGCAAGATAGCCGCCTGTCGTCAGGACTTCCTTCACAAGACCTCAACGGAAATCAGCAAGAAACACGCAAGGGTTGTCATTGAGGATTTGAAGGTATCGAATATGTCCAGATCGGCGAAAGGCACTGCTGAAAAACCGGGCGTTAACGTCAAGGCCAAATCAGGGCTGAACAAGTCCATTCTCGATCAGGGATGGTATGAGTTCAGACGACAGCTTGAGTATAAGCAGCACTGGTTGGGCGGTGATGTGGTCGCAGTGAAACCACAATACACCAGCCAGACTTGTAGTGCCTGTGGTAACGTTCACAAGGACAACCGCAAGTCACAGGCAGGTTTTAAATGTGTTGCTTGTGGTCATGCCGAAAATGCCGACATTAACGCTGCCAAGAATATCTTAGCGTCAGGACATGGCGTGTTAGCCTGTGGAGCGGGTTCGTTGGAACCTGTGACGAAGCAGGAACCACTGCGAAATCGTGAGAAAGTAGCAGCCTAACGGGAATCCCCCACTGATTTCTTGAATCAGTGGGGGAGGATGTCAACCTGTAAGATAAGCGACTTTGATCGGTTAATTTCTACCCCTTATCGGCTAATGACTATTGACGAAATCCGTTAGCATCCGTGGCGTTTTGAATCTCGAAAAGTGAAACTTCTGAAAAGTGACCGCCCTTCCAGCAAATCACGCCTCTGACGCCTGTTGTTGTCAAAAAAACATCCTGATCTGCGCCTGTCTCTGACAATAGAACCAAGCCAACAGAAAACAGTCATCAGGAGCACGATTCAACGCTCCCTATAATCATCAGGAAATGGGCTGCATTCATTCTCTTGCAGACCAGACTCTAAAACCATGGAAAGGAGTTGTACCATGTCTGCAAGGATGCTGAGCACGTTCGCTATCATTTTCTCTCTGCTGTTCACAGCAGGTTGTTCCACTTCCTCTTCACAGACTCAACCTCAGAAGCCTCACTGGTCTGACTGTATGGCCAAAGGTGGAGTGGTTATGGGTATCCCCGGAGCGGCTTACAATATGGCAACTGGTGGTGCTGCCCTGGTGGCAGGAGCACTGATCGGTGGCACAGCCTGCGCCACTGCAAACCCTGTTGCTGAGCCCGAAGATCCAATGGGTACTGCCGGTGTAGAAGAGATGCCCACCGTTAACTTTGACTTTGACTCTTCCAGGCTGAGATCGGGCGATCTGGAAATGCTGAACACGCTTATTGGTCAGCTGGATCAGGAAAGCCACATCGAAATTGTTGGCCACGCCTGTGAGATAGGTTCCCGCTCATACAACCAGAAGCTCTCTGAAAGAAGAGCTGAGGCCGTAAAAGACTTCCTGGTGAGCAGAGGGATTCCTGAAGAAAACATGACCGTCAGAGGCGAAGGTGCAGATCACCCACTACGCGGCAATGATACAGAAGCGATGAGACAGGAAAACCGTCGTGCTGAAATCATGCTGAAATGATATCGGCCTGACAGCTAGCAGCCTGTCGGACTTAAGTCTGCCCTACGCGGCAACTGCTCCTGCGTTGCTCTCCTGCATCCGTGCAGTCGTGCGGTTGCGATAAATTGGTCTAAAAATTCCTGCCTCTTCGTCAAATAGCCCCGCTATTCTCCTCAGAAGCAGAAATTTTTATCCTCAATTTCTCGCAATCCTCGCTACGGGCGCTTAAGTCCGACAGGCTGCTAGAACCCCGGCTTGCCCGGGGTTTACTTTTTTGTCAGCAGACAGGAGATCTAACTCATTGATCCTCAGCAATTCGGCTGGCTACTGCACTCTTCTGTTCCTTGTATTTTGCGTCTTTTCGTTTGTTGTAGGGGCGGGCTGCGGTACCACTCATGGTCTCGAAATTAATGGCACCTATGCCCATTCCCGGTCTCAGAGCCAGTGGCAGTTTCCCACCGTTAAAAAACTCCAGCACAATCTGACCACTCCAGCCCGGGTCAATCCGGTGAGCGGTGACATGCACCATCAAACCCAGTCTCGCCAGAGAAGATCGACCATCCAGCCAGCCAACAATATCATCGGGCAAGGTAATGGATTCACGGGTAACTGCCAGAGCCAGCTCTCCCGGATGGAGGAAAAAAGCTTCGCCGTCATTAAGGGCAATCTCCTTGCTCATGATGGAGTCCAGTACCCGATTAATCTCTTCCCTGGGACCACTGATATCCACAAAAGGGGCTGCATGATCGTTGAAGACCCTGAAACTGTTTCCCAGACTCAGGTCAACACTGACCCCACTGATCTTCCCAGAGCCGGGACGGGGCTCAATAATGATTTTTCCACTGTCGAGGTAAGCTTCTATATCCCGATCACAAAGTCTCATGGTCTATTTTTCCAGCAGCAAGAAGGGAGTGTCTCAACCACAACCCCCCGGAATGTTATTAAGCGCTATTATACGTGCCCGACAATCAAAGGCGGTAGCCCTCTTCTCGCTGTCTCTGCTAGCAGCCTGTCGGACTTAAGCGCCCGTAGCGAGGATTGCGAGAAATTGAGGATAAAAATTTCTGCTTCTGAGGAGAATAGCGGGGCTATTTGACGAAGAGGCAGGAATTTTTAGACCAATTTATCGCAACCGCACGACTGCACGGATGCAGGAGCTAGAGCAACGCAGGAGCAGTTGCCGCGTAGGGCAGACTTAAGTCCGACAGGCTGCTAGGAGCCTGACCGAGAATAGCGCCCGTCGCGAGGACGGCAGAAAATTGAGGATGAAAATTCGGTTTTGTAAGGAGAATAGCGAGCTATTTGACGAACAAAAGCGGATTTTCAGACCAATTTGCTGCCGCCGCAGTAGGGCAGTCTATTCTCGGTCAGGCTCCTAGACCTGCTTTTGTTGCTAAAAGCCTCTAAAATAGCCCTGATTGTTGCCAGCAAATAAGATCAGAATGAATGTTTTAGTCGTTTATGCCCACCCGAACCCGGAAAGCTACAATGGAGCACTGTTCAGGCTGACCTGTGAGCAATTGTCTCTGGCCGGGCACAATGTTCACCCTCTGGATCTTTATGAGATTGACTTTGAAGCACGGATGTCCCGTGAAGAAAGACTCAACTACATGACCCGGAACAACACTGACGGGGTCGAAAACCAGGTTGCCAAACTGAAATGGGCAGAAGCAGTGGTCTTTATCTATCCCACCTGGTGGATGGGCCCTCCGGCGATTTTAAAGGGCTGGCTTGACCGGGTCTGGCTGCCCGGAGTTGTGGCAACTTATGGACCCAAAGGTCTCGAGCCGGGCCTGACCCATATCAAAAAGTTTCTGATCATTACCACCCAGGGATCATCCCGCTGGCGGATGGCTCTGATAGGCAACCCGCCCAAGAAAATGTTCAGGCTCTCACTGAAAGTGGTATCCCGCTGCAAAAATATAAAGTGGCTGGCGCTATACGGTATGGACAAAAAAACAGAGGAAGATCGAAAACAGTTTATGAAAAAAGTCAGTAAGCACCTGCAAAGCTTCTGAAAAACCGGGGAGCACCTCTCCCCCGGCTCAGTTAGTCATCACTGAATGAGATGGTTGGCGCTTCCGGCTGCTCAGCATTTTTTAAAGCCAGTTCCGCAGCCACCCGTTTAGCCATATCCCTGTAGATCATGGTGATCTGCGAGTCTGGCTCAGAAACCACGGTCGGCTCTCCTTCATCAGACTGTTCACGAATCATCATAGACAAAGGCAGTGCGCCCAGCAGATCAACACCAAACTGGTCGGCAATGCGGGTTCCACCCCCCTCGCCAAAGAGATGCTCGGTGTGACCGCATTCAGAACAGACATGAATGGCCATATTTTCCACCACACCCAGCACCGGGATATTGACCTTATTGAACATTTCGATGCCTTTTTTTGCATCGATCAACGCCAGATCCTGCGGTGTGGTCACAATAACACTGCCAGTGACGGGTACTTTCTGAGCCAGTGTCAGCTGGATGTCCCCGGTGCCCGGAGGCATATCGATAAACAGGTAATCAAGATCATTCCACAATGTCTGGGTCAACAGTTGCTGCAGAGCACCACTGACCATCGGACCACGCCAGACCACCGGAGTATCTTCTGTCACCAGAAACGCCATGGACATGGCCTGAATGCCGTGAGCCTCAATGGGAATAAAGAACTTTTCATTTTTGACTTCCGGACGGGTACCATCAGGCAGGCCCAACATCATCCCGATACTGGGACCATAAATGTCGGCATCCAGAACACCGACTCTGGCACCTTCTGCGGCCATCGCCAATGCCAGATTGACCGTGGTGGTGGACTTACCCACACCGCCTTTTCCGGAAGCCACTGCAATAATGTTTTTGACACCGGACAGAGCTTCCAGCTCACCCTGAACCGGCGCACTGGATACGCGCCAGCCAACAGAGACTTTGGCACTTTCAACACCGGGAAGGTTCTCGATCTTGGCAGCCAGTAACTGCTCAATGCCTCCCCTGAAACCTTCTGCCGGGTAGCCCAGTTCAACCTTCAGGGTGACTTTACCCGACTCAATGGAAAGCTCTTTGATGCAACCTGCCGTGACCAGGTCCTGTTTCAGAAAGGGATCGTGATAGCCTTGAACAGCGGCTTCAACCGCAGCACGATCTGGGACACTCATGGGCGTCAGACTCCAACCGTAAGAATGGCAGATAGACTAATGATTTCGTTGTTATTCTGCCAGTAAAAAACGAATTTACTGACCATTGGACAGCGACTGTTTCAACTTCTCAAAAGCAGAACGACCCGAGTCAGGATCAATGCCCTGCTTTGTCATTGTTTTTCGCAGAGCCTGCTCAGCCTGCTCATTCGCAACCCTCACAGCTTCTTTCGAGCGACTGTCTTCAATACCCTTCATAATTGAAGTCTCAAGATCCTCACCATCAAGAACCCGGTTACAGAGTATGTTGTAGTTTCGCTCAAAGATAGGGAAAGCGACGCTTTGCGCTTCACTTCGCAGGGTCATCCACCCCGTTTCCCGCGCTGCCAGATAGACGGCAATGTGAGACCAGCGATAGTCACGGGTCTGCTCAGGCGCATAGCAGGCTTCGTAATAAGCTTGCAGAGGTTTTTTCAAGCCCATCTCATCATGATGCAGCTTGCAATGCTCCCGTATCTCGCTGAGATCAGGAAAGAATTTAGTAGTATCCAGAGCTTTTTGACCAGCCCTGACAATCCTGGCAGGCTTGAATTCTCCGAGCCCCTGAATCCAGACTTTCTTCGCTTCTACCAATGAAGCATCGGTTGGGAAGGCTTTTTTAAACTTTAACGGGAAGGCCGCTTCCAGCATGGTAAACAAAGTATTAATGGCATACTTTGTCTGTTGAGCCCTTTGCAGGGTTTCACGACTGGTCGTCTGATTCGTCGAAGTCGAACTGGAGTCCGTCTGCCCAGCTGGTGTCTGTAAGTTTTTCGACAGTTGATTTATGAGTTCGTTGCCCTTCTTCACTTTGACCCCGCTTCCACTGATAGATCACATGGTTCTTGAACTTATTCTGCCAGGCTTTGCGAGCTTCACCGGTCTCCAGCCAGTAGAGCTTGAACTCCGGAAGTTGGGCAAGGGTAAAGTCTGCCGGAATACCGTGGTGCGCCTCAAGAAACTCTATGTAAACTGCATCAGGCGTAAAATCCTCAGGCAGGGGCTGAACCCTGGCGCCCTCCGCCAGCGTGTTCGACTGAGCGGCTGTCGCTCCAGTCGTCTGCCGGGCGAATACCGGGTGTTCTTCTCCACGTTCTTGAGCAAAGTCCTGAAACGGAGACCTGTCTCCGGAAGCCCACTCTCTTCGCAGTTTTTGCTTCTGGCGTTCTTCGTCAGTCATGAAATTAACAATACCTGCCTTCCCGGCTACGGTCTACCGGTTGTAATAATGAAACAGCCCTGCGCTGCCAGATAAGGCCAAAGGCGAAGACGCCAGCCAGAGACAGGCCCATCCCTCCGTCAAGGAGCAGAAACCTGTCTTAAGATTTTGTGGTGAGTAAATCCCTTCGGGAGCCTGAAGCCAGGCCGGACAGAACCCATTTACTCCTGGAATTTTCCCATACTTGTAACGGGAAGCCGGTTATTCTAACGCCAGTAAAGCCGGATTGAATAGCGGTATTTTTACTTTCTTCGGGCGGTTTCACCCAGACCAGGACCGTCATACGCTGGCGACTTTTCCTCACCACTGTTGGCTAAGTCTTAGCCTAAGCAATAAGAATTATCGTATACTGCCCTCCTTTACCCTCTTTCAACTTTCCAGCAACACAGTACTCGAATGAGCCAACGTAAAATACTTGTCACCAGTGCCCTGCCCTATGCCAATGGTCCTCTGCATATGGGGCACCTGGTGGAATACATTCAAACCGATATCTGGGTTCGTTTTCAGAAGCTGTTCGGCAACCAATGCACTTACGTCTGCGCCGACGATGCCCATGGCACCGCCATCAGCCTGCATGCGCAAAAGCAGGGCATTTCGCCAGAAGAGTCTGTCGCCCTGATCAACAAAGAGCGTATTCGTGACTTTGGTGATTTTCTGGTGGAGTTTGATAATTATCACTCCACCCACTCTGAAGAAAATCGCAAACTGTCTGAAGCCATTTACCTGAAGCTGAAGGAAAATGGCCATATTGCCAGCCGCAACATCACACAGGCGTACGACCCTGAGAAGCAGATGTTTCTGGCGGATCGTTATATCAAGGGGGAATGTCCAAAGTGTGGCGCAGACGACCAGTACGGTGATAACTGTGAAAAATGTGGCGCCACCTATTCTCCAACCGACCTGAAAAATCCCAGGTCGGCTATTTCCGGTGCGGTTCCGGTGGAAAAGGAGAGTGAGCACTTTTTCTTCAGACTTTCAGATTTTGATGGTTTCCTGAAAGAGTGGACCCGTTCCGGCACTATTTCTGATGAGATTGCCAACAAGTTGGCCGAGTGGCTGGATGCGGGCCTGCAGGACTGGGATATTTCCCGCGACGCACCTTACTTCGGCTTCGAAATTCCCGGTGAGCCCGGCAAATTCTTCTACGTCTGGCTGGACGCTCCTATCGGCTACATGGCGTCTTTCGAAAACCTGTGCCAGAGAAGAGACGACCTGAATTTTGACGATTACTGGAAAAAAGACAGTGACTGTGAAGTGCATCACTTCATCGGCAAGGACATTGTCAACTTCCACTGCCTGTTCTGGCCTGCCATGCTGGAAGGTACCGGTTATCGCACGCCGACATCCGTCAATGTTCATGGTTATCTGACGGTGAACGGCGAAAAAATGTCCAAGTCCCGTGGCACCTTTATTACCGCCCGGACTTATCTGGAGCATCTGGACCCGGAATATCTGCGCTATTATTACGCAGCCAAGCTGTCCAGTCGCATCGATGACCTGGACCTGAACACGGAAGACCTGGTTCAGCGGGTTAACTCTGATCTGGTCGGCAAAGTGGTTAACATTGCCAGCCGAAATGCCGGCTTTATCAAGAAGCGTTTTGCCGGAAAACTGTCTGCCAACAACATGATCCCGGAGCTGACAGCCGACTTCCAGAAGACCGGAGAGCGCATCGCTGAGCTTTATGAAGGCCGTGAATTCGGCAAAGCCATGCGTGAAATTATGGCTCTGGCTGACAAAGCCAACGCCTGGATTGACGAAGTGAAGCCCTGGGTTGTTGCTAAAGAAGAAGGCAAAGATCAGGAACTGCACGACATCTGTTCAGCCGGTATTAACCTGTTCCGTTTGCTGATGATCTACCTGAAGCCGGTTCTGCCTGCTATGGCGACCAGGGCAGAAGCCTTCCTGAACATAGAACCTCTGCGCTGGACCGACAGCCAGACCCTGCTGCTGGATCACGAGGTGAACAAGTTCAAGCCTCTGATGACCCGTGTCGAGTTGGATAAAGTCGAAGCCATGATTGAAGCCAGCAAAGAGGTACTTGCCAAAATGTCTGAGCAAAAACCTGCTGAAACCTCTGCCTGTAACGAATGGCTGGAAAAAGAGCCTCTAGCTGAGCAGATTACTTTCGATGACTTTGCCAAAGTGGATCTGCGCATTGCCAAAATCGTTAATGCCGAGCTGGTAGAAGGCGCTGGTAAACTACTGCGATTAACTCTGGATATTGGCGAAGCAGAGCCTCGCAACGTATTCGCAGGCATAAAGTCTGCCTACGCCCCGGAAGCCCTGACCGGCAAATATACGGTTATGGTCGCCAACCTGGCACCTCGTAAAATGAAGTTTGGCGTGAGTGAAGGGATGGTTCTGGCCGCCGGCCCCGGCGATAAAGATCTCTGGATTCTTGAGCCCCATGAAGGTGCCCAGCCCGGAATGCGTGTCATGTGATCCGGTCACGTTCAATACTCAATCATGCCCTGTAAACACCCTCCCCCCCACCGACCTGGTTCGGTGGGAGTTCTCATAAGGAGTATCGCTTGCTTTTTTCTGACCTGGCACTGCACGAACGGCTGCAAAAAGCCCTGACTGAAAGAGATTTCAGCGAGGCCACCCCCGTCCAGGCGGCAGTGATTCCCAAAGCGCTGGACGGCAAAGATTTGCTGGTCAGTTCCGAAACCGGCAGCGGCAAGACGGCGGCATTCCTGCTGCCTGCCCTGAATCATTTCCAAAACAATCCAGCACCTCGGTCCAGCACACGAATGCTGATCCTGGTGCCCACCCGAGAGCTGGCCAGACAGGTTCTGGAAGAGACGGAAGCCCTGGCTCGTTTTACCCGTATCGAGGCTGGACTGATTACCGGTGGCGACCCATTTCGTCACCAGGTCAATACATTAAGAAAGAATCCGGAAATTCTGATCGCCACCCCGGGCCGTCTGCTTGAGCATATGGAGAACAACAATACCGACTTTAGCGATCTGCAATACCTGATTCTGGATGAGGCTGACCGTATGCTGGATTTTGGTTTCAGTCCAGACATGCTGAAAATTGCTTCTGAATGTCGTCAGGATCGTCAAACCATGCTGTTCTCTGCCACCCTGAAACAAAAAGGGATGGGTGAACTGATTAAACTGGTTCTGCAGAAACCTGAAACCCTGACCTTAAACACGGCCAGAGAGAAGCATGAGAACATCCACCAGCAGATCATGCTGAGCGATGATCAAAAGCACAAGGAAAAGCTGACTCGCTGGCTGTTGGAAAACGAGCATTTCGAGAAAGCCATTGTTTTTACCAATACTCGTAACCTGGCTGACCAACTGTGCGGCTTCCTTCGCTACAGTGACCTGAAAGCCGGTGTTCTGCATGGTGAGATGGATCACCAGGAAAGAAAAAAGATGATGGCCATGCTGGCTTCAGGCCAGATCAATATTCTGGTGGCTACCGATGTCGCAGCCAGAGGTCTTGATATCAAAGGGATTGAGCTGGTCATTAATTTCGATATGGCTCGCAATGGCGATGACTATGTTCACCGCATCGGCCGCACCGGAAGAGCCGGTGAAAAAGGTTTGGCCATCTCCCTGATTGGCCCCAATGAATGGAACCTGATGTCAGGCATTGAGCGTTATCTGAAAACACGCTTTGAAAAACGCTCAATCAGGGAGCTGAGAGGCAGCTGGAAAGGCCCTAAAAAGCTCAAGGCTTCGGGAAAAGCTGCTGGCAGCAAGAAAAAGAAGGTCTCCCCGAAAGACAAGACTACCGCTGGAAAAACTCGGCAACGTGACAAAAAGAACCTGGGTAAGCGCCGTAAGCCCGCCAGCCAGGGCACCACTGAATCGGTTGATGCCGGTTTTGAGCCTTTAAAGCGCAAGAAAACTAATCCTTCCTGAACCGTTATGAGAGCGGTCTTTCTTAGACTTTGGTCTAAGAAAGACCGCTTTAGCCTGAATAAATCCCCTCCTCCTGAGAACTTAACTGCACATTCCTTGTCCAATAGCTATATAAACCATTAAAAAAATTGGAGGAAGGGAATGAAATATCTAATGAAAATTAATCTATTCAGCGTACTTGTTTGCCTGGCCAGCTTCGCCAGTGCCGGAAACTTATGTAACCTGCCCTCAGGGAACTACCTGGGCATGTCTAAAGTGACGCTTGATCGCTCAACCGACAAGGTGGAACAGTTTCAAGTCGAACTGAAAGTCGGCTCCGACAATAACAGCTTTGGCTATATCAAGCTGTATGAGCTGGATATGGACTCTTCAGGCACACTCCACCATAACCTGATCAAAAATGAGTATTTCACATTGAGTGGTTGCAGCTCTGGCGCCACTTTCAATCTCAAAGGCCCTGAAATCGAGGGTTTTCTCAAGGTGATGAATGTCAATCAAAGCATGGGAGAGATCACCATGACAGGGGCTATCAATACTTATGAAGAAGGTCTTTATGGCGTCGCTCAATGGCTCTATGACAGTGCCGGATCAATGGTTGGGTCGGAAGGTAAGTACGAGATAGATTTTCGCAAACTGCCCATACGCCTGCGCAAGCAGATCTGATAGCAATCGTGCTTTCTAACTCTCGTGATGAGCATGGAGATGTTCGATTGGTATGAGCCAGGTCCCCGCTCCCACGAGAGGGTGTCGCAAAACTCCAATAGCTCGTTCCCATGCTCTGAGGTCGTCATTCCCGCGAAGGCGGGAATCCAGCGCCAACGGTGGAGCTCTGCCTTCTCGGGGATGAAAAGGCCAGGGGGGCACCGGGCAGTAGGGTTCTGGTGGTGAGTCAGTGTGGATTCCCGCCTTCGCGGGAATGACGAGAATGAAGTCGGGAATGACGAGAATGAAGTCGGGAATGACGAGAATGAAGTCGGGAATGACGAGAATGAAGTCGGGAATGACGAGAGTCAACTCGTTCCCATGCTGGAGAGAGTTTTGCGACACCCTCACGAGAGCGGGTAAACCCCAATGCACAACGCCAAAGACTGCTGTACAATCCTCTGCCCATTTCATGTCCTAGAGGTCTGCAGATCAAAATGACTGATTTCTCATCCCTTGGTTTGTGTGAACCTCTCCTTCAGGCAGTCACCGAACAGGGTTATAAAAAAGCCTCCCCGATTCAGGCCAAAGCGATTCCTATGGTTCTGACCGGTCGCGATGTCATGGCATCCGCCCAGACCGGAACCGGCAAAACAGCTGGCTTCACCCTGCCGCTCCTGCACCGCCTGGCAGAAATGCGGACGCTCAGGAATCACCCTGTTCGCGCCCTGATCCTGGTACCCACCCGAGAGCTGGCTATTCAGGTTGGCGAAAGTGTCGTTCGCTATGGTTCAAACCTCTCTCTTCGCTCAGCAGTCGCATACGGCGGTGTTGATATAGAGCCTCAGGTGGCAGCGCTTCAGGCTGGAGCGGATGTCCTGACGGCAACACCGGGGCGACTGCTGGATCTGATCCGAAAACAACATTTGAACCTGGAGCACCTGAAAATCCTGGTTCTGGATGAAGCCGACAGAATGTTGGATCTTGGTTTTAAAGCCGAGCTGGATCAGATTCTTGAGGCTCTGCCCGCTAAACGTCAGAATCTGCTTTTCTCTGCAACCTTCTCCAAAGAGATTAAGGCACTGGCCCATGAGTTCCAGCGTCATCCGGTCAAAATTGAAATAGAGAATCCAAACTCGGCTGCCAACACAGTCAAACAGTCGGTCTATCCTGTGGATCAGCAGGATAAACCGGAAATCCTCAGCTACATCATTGAAGGTGGCAAGTGGGAGCAAGTTCTGGTTTTCGTGCGCACCAAAAAAGCCGCCGAAAAAGTTGCAGACCTGCTCGCTGACGAAGGTATCAGCGCCACATCACTGCACAGTGACAAGAGCCAGCCTGTTCGCAGCAGAACGCTGGTTGAGTTTCAGGCGGGTGCTTACCGGGTTCTGGTAGCCACTGATGTTGCTTCCAGAGGGCTGGATATGGATCAGTTGCCACTGGTGGTAAACTACGACCTGCCTAAAGTGCCGCAGGATTATGTGCACCGTATTGGTCGAACCGGTCGTGCTGGCAGCCCGGGGCGAGCGATCTCCCTGATGAACCCGGAAGAGAAAAAACTGCTGGAAGCCATTCGCAAGCTCATTAAAAAGCCCCTTAACGTTGAGCCGGTGCCTTATTTTGAGGACGGTGTTAACGTTACTTTGAGTGACGAAACGTCTGTCAAAAAGCCTGGCAAGCCACGCTCAACGTCAGGTCATCCGGGTAAAAAGTCTGCTGGTAATAAAAAGAGGCCAACATTCAAATCACGCTCCGACAACACTCGAAAAAAACCTTCCCAGTCTGGCAGACCGGTCAAAGGTCGCAGATAATCAGGAAAACCGGCTCCATTGAGCCTTGTGATAGCCCCGGTTCATAAGGGGCTTTTCTACCGCCACAGCCCCAGTCACAGGTTATCGCTATGGAAGATGTCATTGATGAACTCCGGGAAGGTGCCGTCGAGGTACCCACACCACTGGAGCTTCCTGACGAAGATGAGATTATCGAAGCTGAAGAGCAGCTGCTGATTCCGATTCCTTCCGACTTCCGGGAGTTTCTGCTGCAAGTCAGTGACGTTGTTTACGGCTCCATGGAACCCGTTACCATTAAAGACCCTTACTCTCACACTTACCTGCCTGAAGTTGCGGCCATCGCCTGGGACCAGGGAGTACCCAGAGATCTACTGCCGCTCTGTGAGCATAATGGCAACTTTTATTGCGTGTCTGCGGAGGGTGAAGTAGGCCTTTGGACAGAAGGCGACCTCTCGGAAGTCACCTGGCCTTCGGTCTGGCACTGGGCTAAAGATGTCTGGTTGAAGAGCTAGCCCAGCCTGTCTATCCGTTTAAAAAACAAGACAGACCGATAGAGATCGCCTACGAGTATTAGCTGTACTGGCAGCCAGTGCTTGCTCTTTGCTATGCTTACGGCCGGTCTGATTCCTGACCAGAAAGTTAGCCTTCTATCGCCTGAAGGAGGCTATGAGACACTGCACCGGATTTACGCTCCGGCCAGCAATAGGACCCTTTATGTCAATCGTCGTTTGTGCACTCTATAAATTTGTCAACCTGGATAACTTTGAATCCATTAAGCCTGAGCTTCTGAAAGTCATGGAGGACCATGGCGTTCATGGCACTCTGCTACTTGCCCGGGAAGGTATTAATGGCACCGTTGCCGGTACCCGAAATGCCATAGACCAGCTCCTGGTCTGGCTGAAAAGCGACCCCCGTCTCGCTGAACTTGAGTATAAGTTATCTTACACTGAAGCGATGCCTTTCAAACGCACCAAAGTCAAACTCAAGAAAGAGATCGTCACCATGGGTGTGGAAGGTATTGACCCCAACCATGTGGTCGGGACTTATGTCGATGCCAAGTCATGGAACGATTTGATCAATGACCCGGAGGTTCTGGTAGTCGATACACGCAACGATTATGAAGTCCAGGTAGGCACCTTCAAAAATGCGATCAATCCCAACACCGAAACCTTCAGGGAGTTTCCTCAGTACGTCAGGGATCACCTCAACCCCGGGCAACACAAGAAAGTTGCCATGTTCTGCACCGGTGGCATTCGCTGCGAAAAGTCGACGGCCTATCTGAAAGAACAGGGTTTCGAAGAGGTCTACCACCTGAAAGGCGGGATTCTCAAATACCTTGAAGAAATACCTCAGGAAGAATCCACCTGGGAAGGCGAATGCTTTGTTTTTGATGATCGCGTCACCGTCAATCATCAGCTTGAAAAAGGTCAGTACGATCAATGCAACGCTTGTCGTCTTCCTATAACCGTGCAAGATCAGCTCAGCGAACACTTCGAACAGGGCGTCAGTTGCCCTCACTGCTATGACAGGCACACACCCGATCAGAAGCAACGTTTCCGTGAACGTGAACACCAGATTCAGCTGGCAAGACGACGCGGAGAAGCTCACCTCGGAGGTGAAGTCGGCAATACGGTTTTGAATCGAAGAAAAGCCAAACAGGCTTTTCGTGAACGGCAACGAACTCTGACAGCCGGAAAGCAATAAGTACTCAGCCATACGGAATCGAATATTTCTGGCTTATTGGGCAGGTGCTCTGCAAGGCGCAACGACGGGAACATAGCAAGCTATGTGACCAGAGTTGCAACGCAGCACGACTGCATGGATGCAGGAGCTAGCAGCCTGTCGGACTTAAGCGTACGTAGCGAGGATTGCAAGAAATTGAGGATAAAAATCTCTGTTTCTGAGGAGAATAGCGAGCTATTTGACGAAGAAACAGGGATTTTTAGACCAATTTATTGCAACCGCACGACTGCATGGATGCAGGAGCTAGAGCAACGCAGGAGCGGTTGCCGCGAGTGCCTGAACAATGAGTCAGAAAATATGATTTCGTATGGTTGAGTACTTAATATCAATCGAACTTTCTAACTCCCTATTGCGCTGTAGATTTGAGCCTTAATCCTGCCTTGGTGATCGTCGCCATAGCTAAGCCGCCTTGTCTTAAGGCTCAAATCTCCGTGCTCATAAGAAATACCAGCCATCTCCCAACAACATCACAACCAGAATGGCCCATCGATCTGCATCATGCCCCTGCGTTAAGGTATGCTCAACGGCCCTTTTAAAAACACACTTATTTTCTTGATCTATCCTTCCTATCTGTAAACCAGAGCAAGGATAGAATTATTAAATACTTACTCTTAACAGCACTGCTATTACTGTCGTTGTCTGTCGTCTTTCAGGCCGAGCCGTCGGGAAGAGATTTTCTTGGAGTCACCAGCCACTCCGGGGGCTCTTTCACCAGCCCGCTGAACACTGATTATGACGGCGGTAACGGAGGCCCTCAACAACACCTGCATACTTTGGATTTAAACTGTTATACCTCTCCCTGCCATGGCGTTTGTCAACTGCAACCATCACCCGACAGCACCGAGCCAGCGCAATGGCTGCTGAATTTTGAAGAGAGTTGGACAGACCAGACAGAAGCAACACACGAACAAGGCTCATACTCCCATTTAGCCGATGACGACTGCTTTATTTGTATGGGTCATCTTGACTCTCCAGAGACCTTACTCCCCCAACACAATGAGCCTTTCGAAACACTGGCCGATCCGGGCATTCAGCCCCAAGGTGCTTCTGGCCTGTCTAACACCGCTAATGGTTTTGCTGTCATTAATGACTCGTTCACTGTCCCAAGTCCCCCCGAAGCGATCGAGATTTCCATTGCACTTACCCAGAGAAGCAGATTACAAGCCCGGAAAGACGACAAAACCAGACAAAAAACCTGCGACGCAACCCTGGTCGGAGCGGATGGCCAACAGCGGCCATGTGGGATGGTCGGCAAGAATTCCCGAACGCTGGGGAATCACAAACAATCGCATCGAAAACGCAAGTATGATGTTGTGGACCAGAACGATGACCGACATTCTCAAGAAGGTAAAGTGGCTAAGACCCTGCCCAACGCGAAAGCCCTGTCGAATCACAAAAGGAAAGATCACATCGAAGCTCAAACCTGTCCTGAGTGCCAGAAGAGCCTGTCAAACGCGAAGGCCCTGTTGAGTCACAAAAGGCAATATCATACTGGAGAGAAAACCTGTTCTGAATGCCTAAAGACCTTGCGCAACGCTCAAGCCCTGTGGGATCACAGAAAAAAAAATCACAGCGGAGTGAAAACCTGCCCCAAGTGCCAAAAGACCCTGCCAAACGCGAAAGCCCTGTCGGTTCACAAAAGAAAAGATCACACCGGAGTGCAAACCTGCCCTCAGTGCCAGAGGACCCTGCCAAACGCTCAATCCCTCTCGGATCACAAAAATCACTATCACACCGGAGTGCAAACCTGCCCTCAGTGTCAGAAGACCCTGCCAAACACGAGAGCCCTGTCGGATCACAAAAGAAAAGATCACACCGGAGTGCAAACCTGCCCTGAGTGCCAGAAGACCCTGCCAAACGCGAGAGCCCTGTCGGATCATAAAAGAAAAGATCACAGCGGAGTGCGAACCTGCCCTGAGTGCCAGAAGCCCCTGCGAAACGCTCAAGCCCTGTTGGATCACAAAAGAAAAGATCACAGCGGAGTGCAACCCTGCCCTGAATGCCAGAAGACCCTGCCAAATGCTCAAGCCCTGTCGCATCACAAAAGGCAATGTCATACTGGAGTGCAAACCTGCCCTAAGTGCCAGAAGACGCTACCAAATGCAAAAGCCCTGTCGAATCACAAAAGGCGTTATCACACCGGAGTGCAAACCTGCCCCAAGTGCCAGAAGACCCTGCCAAGCGCTCAAGCCCTGTGGGTTCACAAAAGCAAAGATCACACCGGAGTGCAAACTTGCCCTGAGTGCCAGAAGATCCTGCCAAACGCGAAAGCCCTGACGGATCACAAAAGTCAACATCGGAAACGAAAGCTTGATGACTCAAAATCAAGTGATTGATTTATGCTTGTCATTGGCTCACCTGAGAGGCGAAGTTAGCTACCTTCAAGAAAAATATCGAATCACTATCTCAACATTGAGCTGGCCCTTATTATACTGGTGCACCAGCAACATACAGAAGGCCAGTGTTATCAACGGAAGAAGCCGCTTTTTCTCCTCACTTAAGAAATACCAGCCACCTCCCAACAGCATCACAACCAGAATGGCCCATCGGCCAGCCTCATGCTCCTGCGCCATGGTGTGGAACAGCACCACAAAACAACCCACAATATTGAACAAAATCCAGAGTGGCGAGAGCATCCCGATACTGCCCAGTATTGGAAACTTGATCAACGCTCCGCCTGTCCATGTTTTAGGCTGTATGTCGGATGACAAATGCAGCGCAATCCCCATCGCCAGACCACCTGCAACGAAGGGTAGATCAAACATCAAGGGCAATATCGCCAGAAGGCACGAATGAGTCATTCCTGAACGGTGACTCAGCCCCGGTAAAGCCAGATCAATATCCGGTAATCGAATGCCGGCAATCAGCCCACTCAGAAACAGCAATGCCGATTCAAATCGGATGATTGCCTGAAAATAGTCGGGAAAATAATGCCGCCCCGCCAGAACAGAAGCCGCCAGCAGACAACCCGCTAACGGAGAAGTGATGTGTCGCATACAACCGGAACAACAAAAGATATGAGGGTGAATCCAGTCTAGTACATCACTCCGATTTGATCGTCGGGTAAAGCTTCTTGAGTTTTACCCGAGCATCCTCGGTCGTAAATCGCCATTCCATTTTGCTTTCTACACCATTACGCTGGGACTCCCACGCTTCAATCTCTGATTTCAGTGCGGCCTGATCGGGTATGCGTCTACTTAAACACTGACGACTGAGAATACTCAATTCAATCTCTGCCATGTTGAGCCAGCTTCCATGCTTGGGTGTATAGATGATTTCCAACTTACTGGCCAACCGATGAGCCTCTCCTGGTTCAAAGGCTTTATAAAGAGATGCAGGTGTATGTGTGTTCAGGTTATCCATGACAAGACGGATGACATCAGCTTTTGGGAAGTGAACATCAACCAGCTGTTTGATCTGGTGAGCCCAGTCGCAGGCAGTTCGGCTATCAGTCACCTCGATATGTCGCCAACCTTCCAGTGGCGCAAAAAACATGAAGAGAGAACTCACACCATTGCGCTCATACTCATTGTCATATTTTAGGGGTTGGCCAGGCTTCATAGGGAGTGGAGTCCTGACCTCCAAAGTATGCTGCTTACTGCTCTCATCCATACAGATCAGTGGTCGATTCGGATCATGTGGTTGTTGATAAACATCCAAAACACGTTCCATAGCGCAAACAAATTCTGCGTTTGCTTTTTTTGGAATACACCACTCCTTTTTCTGCCAAGGCTTCAACTCGTTTTTTTTAACTCTCGGCCAATGGTTTGATGCGAGATGGAATTGACATGCTCCAACTCAACCATACGGTCAGCGAGAAGCTGTAGCGTCCAGCGGCTATGACCTTCTGGTGGTGTTGAGCAAGCCAGAGCTGTCAATGCCGCCTGCTGCTCCCCCCTGGAGTTTTCTTGGGCGGGCAATGCCATTGAACTTGCTATTAACAGCAATATCCAGCCCTTCAAGTACACAGCGTTTGCGTGTTCTCTGAACCGTTTTCGTTGAAACACCACAGGTTTGGCTGGTCTGGAGCTCCGTCAGTTTTGGCCCGTTTTCATCGAGACACAGGAGGATCTGGGCATGAATACGTTTATGCTTGGCCACCTTGGTCTGGTGAATGAGGTCTTTTAATTGCTGCTGTTCGTCTATGGACAGGCGGATACGGTATTGAGCTGGCATAGGTCACCCTGATCTGAATCAGGGAGAAGAATGCCAGAATGGAAAATTCCGGCATTGCTGCAGGACAAAGAAACTGGAGTTATGTACTAGTACATGATTTCGATGAGTCTCATGATCAACCCAATGGCAGGTAAGTGGTATTTTTCAGCTTCTCCATAGCAAAGGAAGAGGTCACTTCGCTGAGTCCGGACACACTGTTTACCAGTCGCTTATAGAATACATCAAAGGCTGCCATATCCCTGACCAGCACTTTCATCATGTAGTCGAACTCTCCTGCCATCCGGAAGAACTCAATCACTTCAGCAAAATCACTAACTTCCGAGACAAAAGCCTCATACCATTCATTGCTGTGATTTTGGGTTTTGATATTCACAAAAGCAGTGAGGTGTAAACCCAGCTTTTCACTGTCCAGCAGGGCTACCCGCTGAGTGATATAGCCCTCTTCTTCCAACCTTTTTAACCGCTTCCAGCAGGGTGAGACGGTTAACCCTACCTTGTCGGCAATATCAGCCACTGGAATGGATGCATCCCGCTGAAGGCAGTCAAGAATCAGTTTATCCTTTTTATCAAGCATAATAGAGAATTATTTTTCCCAAAACTTTTTAAATCATGACAACTTTGACAACATTTTTCCAGCTCTGTCATTTAAACTTTTCATCATAGGTAATAATTAGCAAAAACTGTTTTCCAGCCATTGAACGTATTACGAGGATGTTGGCATGAGCACAAAGACCCGGGTCAGCCTTTTATTTGTTACTGTCTGCTTCATTTGGGGGACAACATGGCTGGCTATGGAACTGGCTGTTGCTACCATTCCGCCGATTACCGCTACCGGCATTCGTTTTGCCGTTGCAGCCCCCCTGATTATTCTGCTGGCGAGATTGAAAGGTGTTACGACCTGGTTCCCAAAGAATAAGAGTCCGGAGTTTTTCCTGATCAGTCTGTTTTACTTTGCCATCCCCTTTACCCTGATGATTTTTGGCGAACAGTATATTTCATCGGGACTGGCGTCTATCATCTTCGCCAATATGCCAGTTGTGGTTCTGATCTTTTCGGTACTGCTCCAGCGCCATAAGGTGGCTATGCACCAGCTGGCGGGGCTGGTCATAGCCCTGGGCAGTCTGGTCACCATTATTGGTAACGAAATGTCGGTCAACAGCAACGGCAGCCTTATGGGCGTGGTTGCACTGGTCGTCGCTGTGCTTATGCATGCCCTGATTTACACCAGTGTCCAGACTCGTTGCGAGGGTGTTCATGTTCTGACCTACAACGCCCTCCCCTGTCTGTTGGCAGCGGTACTGTTGATGATTACGGGTTACTTCATGGAAACGCCTGATATAAACAGCTTCTCGGCGCTCTCACTCGGTGCAGTGATCTATCTGGGGTCCATAGCAGGGATTGGCGGTATTATGGCTTACTTCCAGTTAAACAAACTGGCCAGCCCATTCCAGGCTTCCATCTGTTTTCTGATCTTTCCGGTGATTGCGCTCTGCCTGGACAGCCTGCTGAACGGAACAATGCTCAGCCATGAGTCTCTGTTCCTGACTCTGTTCCTGATGATCGGTGTCTTTTTGACCAAATTGCCAGAGGGAACTTTCAGAAAATACAAGATCTTGTTCAAAAGAAGCTAATGTTTTTTACCGTCATAAAAAAACCGGGCTATTCACCCGGCTTTTTTATGGCTGACTCAATGCTCGTGACCACCGGGTCCATGTACATGACCATGATCCAGCTCTTCTTCCGTTGCGTCACGAACTTCTACCACCTCAACAGCAAAGTTCAGGTCTTCCCCTGCCAGCTGATGGTTAGCATCAATCACAACTTCATCGCCTTCGATGGCCGTAATTGTGACAATGCGTGGACCGATAGCGGTATCAGCATGGAACTGCATACCCACTTCTACGTCGTGGTCTCCGAACTGTGAACGGGGAATGGGTTGCACCAGGCTCTCATCGTATTCGCCATAGGCTTCAGCGGCTTCCACAGAGACTTCCAGCTTGTCACCCGCCGCTTTACCTTCCAGAGCACTTTCCAGACCGGCGACAATGTTACCCGCACCGTGCAGGTAGGCCAGAGGGTCATGACCTTCAGAACTGTCCAGAACTTCACCCCTGGCATTTTTCAGGGTGTAGTGGATCAGCGCGACTTTTTTGTCGGTAATGTTCATGAATTGACAATCTCTGGAATGAATGAACTGAAAGAATACCTGTCTATCCTGAAAACGGACAGTTCTTTTTTTCCCGTCAAGAACTACTGAACCCGCCTGTAATGCACCGTAGAGACTGACGACAGCTCGATCGACCTAAATGGTGGCCAGCAGAATGAAAGGGCCGTCCTAAGGGCATTAGAGAGTCAAAGCCCAAGGTTATTCAACAATTGAGTTTCAGGTTTTTGTGAATCGAAATCAGCTGAAATGATTCTCAATATAACATCAGGATGAATCTGTATGGAGCATTTTCTCTGAAGAGCTTTTTCTAAAGGCTCTTTACGCCTGTTTCAGCTCAATCAACATCATCAATCAGTTGTTTTTGTAATTCTTCATAAATCTCATCAAAATTTTCTGCAATAGAGATTAAAGGTGCTCCGTCAATGTTTAAACAAGCACTAAAGGGAACATTAAAATAAAAAGTCGCTGTATTAGTAACGACTTCTTTTGCTGCTGCCTCGGCAGGAGAACTTTGCTCTTCTAATAACGTTACAATAGATGAAGATGAAGCCCCGGAAAATAAAGGTGCACCATGATTCTCAGATGAAAAAGCCTGAGAACAGTGTGCTAGGTTGTCCTGTTGATTACCTGATTCTGTTTTATCAACCCTACGGAAAATTAAGTTTACGCGTTCATGCAAAATTTGCTCTTGGCTACTATGATCCCCCATATTAGCGGCAACTTTCCTTGGTATGTTTACAAAAATAAATCTCTGTATCAGTTGAGCAATACTGTATACGTCAGAATAATTCAGAGCAAAAGGTAAAGTGCCTGAAATTACCAATGCTGTTATTTCCATTGTGCCTTTTATTTCATCAGATTTGCCACTGCCAGAGAGAAAAGTCAGTAGTATCAATGCTTTCACGAGAAGATTCATCTCTGCAGCCCCACTGCTTGATATAAACGACATTGAGTTTAGGTATAGTCATCATGACTGCCGCTAATGCAGAGCCGCAATAATGGTTTTGCCGCACAGGGCAAACCAGAATGATCAGACGTGATGCGCAAAGGTAGCAGCCTATCGCCGGTTTGGACACTCACAAGTCATTCATGACCATTGCCTGCATTGGAGAGAATCGACAGCCAGTATGGCAAGCGCCTTTAAAGTAAACGACCATAGGTTTCTGAACCTCCGTTCGGGCATATGCAGTCCTCTGGACTGAGAGAGCTTAGCCTGCTGGACCAGAGAAGACCACTGGCCAATGAGCCAGAGCAAGGCAGGGGCAGCTGCGGTACAGGACGGCCTTAAGTCCTGCAGGCTTCAGGAGGTTCGTTAAGAACATTTCTCTACTCAGACGCCCTATTGGAAAGAACTGACTCTGCCAGCTCAAGGTGAAGCAGTGCCCTGTTTTCCCCCTCTTTGACCGCCTGTTGCAACAACTGAACCGCTCTGGCCGGGTTGGAAACCTTACCTTCAACACCGTAAAGGTTGCGTATACCGTGCTGGTAGAGTTCATCCGGTGTGGCATCGTGTAATCCTTTGTGTTTCATTCGCTTTTCCAGAGCATGAATACTCTTTTCGACCCCCGCAGCAGGATGTATGAAAATCTTCCGACCGTTTTCTATTCTGTTAGCCAGAATAGTTTTTGCTACTCTCCCTTTGACTCCCTGTCCCTGTGTAGCCATTTCCTCAAGCTGGTTCAGGGCTTTGTAGAAAGCAGAAGGTTTATGAACATGGGTCAGCAAATCACCTGCTTCAGCCAGCAACGCATAAGGCTCCCGCTCTTCACAGAGTTGCTTTTGAAGCGCTATCGCTGCAGGGTATTTTTTCCTGGCAGCAAGCGATAATCTGCGGGCCGATTCAATAATCCGATACTCTTTCTCGTCCTCGCCCATCTGATCCGGCCTGATGGCATGGAGCCAGTCTCTTAAAACGACACTTGTATAGTAATTCAGACTGGGATCTTCCGGCTTCTTCTTAAGTGCTTCTGCCAACACTTCATAAGCTTCTTTGATCAGCCCTGCCTGCGAAGCGGAGAGAGCCAGAGCTACAGGATCAATCTGTGAACGGTAGGGCTGTTTCAGCATGGCTTCGGCCAGAGGCGGAGTGACAGGCCACTGAAGGCTCCTGAATAACAGGATGCCCCGACCGGCTGTGCCCGGATACTGAAAAAGTAATCCGGCTAATGTTTTCAGATAGCTGAAGGACAGTTGATCCCCGCCCTTCGACCTCTCTATCCAGGGTTGAAGCTGCAACGCTTTCAGCAGACGCTCAGCCCGATCAGATCCGACCTGCCGACAATAGCTCTCCAGTGTTGAGAGAGCCTGCAGGTCGCCCGTATTGATCTTATGTATAAAATCTTTGTCGTCTGTTAAAACATTGCCCCAACAGACACCGGTATAATAATGCAGCAAAACCGGAAGAGAGAGCTTTTCGCCCCGAACAGCCTCTTGCGGTGCTTTCATGATCGGGATGGGGTAGCTCAATGGACCAATACCCAGTGAAATACAGAGCTGTCCGTCGGCCACATTTATCCCCTTGAACGAAGCCCAACCGGCTGCTCCGATAAGACCACTTCTGAACCATTGATCCCATGAAGACCATTGTGTCCAGGCGGATTTATCCACGTCCTTTTCATCCAGATCAAAGGAGAGAAACTCGGCTGTTTTTGGGTCCACCAGCCCCTTCTCTACCTTTACTTTAACTGAAGCTTTCAGCTTTCTGCCCTTAAGGAAACCTGTGGGTATGTTTTGTTGGATAGCTTGGGGAAGCTGCTCGAAATCCTTGATAAGGTCATCACCACGCAAAAAAACATCGTTGAGATAAACGTATCCAGTGCCTTCTTCATCCAGTTTTGTAGTCAGGTTTCCAACCTTGACAGAGCCGGCTCTGACGCCATCGATACTGATATTTCCGGGAGCGACTTCCGTAATCGCTAAAGATTGCCCTAAATCCCCTTCTTTGAACTTCGCATTAGAGACCTCACACTGATCTACAGTCACATTGCCCCTGACTGGAACAGAAAACTTGCTGGCCTGAGTCTTGACGGCCACCTGCCCCTCACCTGATAAGTGTGTTTTACCGACACTGAGCTTGAGTTCAGCATCCCCTTTATCACTGTCTTTGAGATGAGCAGAGAGCTTCTGTACCTGCCCACCCAGGTTTTGGGGCAGCTCAATGCGGGTATCTCGCCAATGAATCGAGGATGGCTGGCCATGGGTATTAACGGTCAGCCGGTTTGTTTCAATTTCGGTTTGAACCTGCCCCTGATGCAGAGCCCTTGAAAGCTTTAAATCTTCACCTCTGACATCAGCATGACAATTAACACTGTTACCAGAATCCGCTCCCAGCTTCTGATTGAGCCTCAGCCCGGCTGAAAAGGTTTTTGCACGACTGCTAAAACCTGTTGTATCCTCAGCCAGCTTACCCTCCATATGAACCTTATTCAGATCCAGGTGCGCTTGTGCTGTTCCGTTATTTTCTAGCTCCAGATGGCCTGCATCAAGTTCCAGGTCGACACTTCCAGACCCATTTTGAACTTCTTCTTTTGATAACTGCACCTTCAACTGCAGATGAAGGTCGCTGGTTCTGACCCTGAGGCCGGAGGACTGTTTTTCCAGTTCAGAGATCCAGTCAAAATCTTCCTCTTTGTCAGAGGTTATTAAATCCATAGGCTTGAGCTTTTTCTCACGGGCAACACCATACAGGACATCCGAAAGCCCTCCTGTATCCACTTCCATGGTATTCGCATTGACGGCCAGCGTTCTTTCCGTTTCACCCTGTATGCACTCAACAGGCTTGAGCTCATTAACCACCTTAAGCCCTTCCACCCTGCTCAGTGGCAAAGGCAGACCTTTTCTGGCTATCTCAAGATCATGAACCGTCAGATCAAATGGGTGCTCGAGCAGAGAAAACAGCATACTGATGCTTTCTTTTACCCCGACACTTAACCCCCCTGTAAATGCAAACAGGGCTGCCGGGTCCGGTTCATCCAGAGAAGCCTTTATTTTTCCTACGGAGACCCCTGTCCGGTCGAGCTGGAAGAATGTACCTTTCTGCCTGCGAATACGGTGAAGTGCCCTTAAAAAGCCTGTAATCCCCTTTCCCCTGATATAGGCATTAATTCCTGCTGCCACTCTGCCCTGAATACTGGCATCCATATCCTTGATTTCGATATCCATTTTAAGAGGCGGCTGACCGGGCACATTAACATTAACAGAGCCCTTAACATCCAAGGCAATTTTGGGGTAGGTCTGCCCCGTGTCCGAATCCAAAAGCTCCACTTTGTGGACTCTTAACTCAACATGCCTCAATTTGGCTTTGCCACCTCCCAGTGTGAGTCCGTCAAGATGAACAGTATGATCCTGTAACTCACCTCTATGCAGAGCTTTGAGAGATCGCAACAGCCTGAGGTAACTGCGAATCTCGTAATCCCTGGCCACTCTTGCCTGCTTTTTCTGTTTACGCAACAGCATCTGCTTTTTTTTCAGAATCCGGCGTTCATCAAGCGTTTTCTTTTCAGGCTTGCTGTGAATCGCGTCCCTGACCCTTTTCAACTGTTTGTTCAGTTGTCTGACGACGGCTGCCCTGCGGAAGCTGACTTTTGAGCGAACTTTTTTGAAGTCCAGCACCCAGATTATGACCGAAGCCAACAGCCTCTCGAACACGCTTGATCTGATTTTTGGCGGGGCAGGAAAGGCGGCTTCCGGGGTTGCAGGTATATCATCAATCTGAATCAGTGGCTGGGCATCGACCACTTTGGGGTGTCGGGAATCCAGACTTTGAGGTGCAGTGTGCCATCCCTCTTGCGAGAACGTTAATCCTTCTTCTCCATCCACAACAGAAACATCTCGAAAGCCTGATGAAACGGTGTTTTTTGATGAAGGCTCATCCGGCAAATGAGAAGGTACAGATGACAACACTGAACCGGATGATGACGCTTTGGATGGCATGACTTCCTTCCATGAAGTTGCTACTGTTTCAGCTTAGCCAAAATCACTGCCGACAGTTCAATAGTGCCATTGACCTGTTCACTAGTATTTTACTCTTCACGGCAATCATTTGGGAGTCATCCTTTTGACAAATCAACGATGCACCTGGTGCACAGAAGACCCGGACTACATTCGATATCATGATGAAGAGTGGGGCATTCCCTGTCACGACGATCGGAAGCTGTTTGAATTTCTGATTCTGGAAGGTGCCCAGGCAGGTCTCAGCTGGATCACCATACTCAAACGCCGGGAGGGCTACCGCAGGGCCTTTGCAGGCTTTGATCCTGCTGCGGTCGCCCAATTCACCGGGCAAGATGCAGAAAGACTGCTCCAGGATGAAGGTATTGTCAGAAACCGGCTGAAAGTGAACAGTGCTATCAAGAATGCCCGGGCTTTTCTGAAGATTCAGGAAGAGTTTGGCAGCTTTAAGCAATATATCTGGTCCTTTGTGAATCACACTCCAATCCGGAACCAATGGCAAACAATGTCTGAAGTGCCCGTCACCACCCCGGAATCCGATGCCATGAGTAAAGACCTGAAAAAAAGAGGTTTTTCATTTGTAGGCAGTACTATCTGTTATGCCTACATGCAAGCTATGGGGATGGTGAATGATCATCTGGTGGGCTGTCCTTCGTACTCCCAACCAGACTTTGTTGGTTGAACCACAAGGTGAAAATACGGTTGAGCACTGAACGGTGACTTTCAAGGAAGATGTCGCCTCAAATAATGCAGCTAAATCACAACGCTGAAGAAGCTCTATCCATCAATTTCATTGAAATGATGTACTAGCAGCCTGTCGGACTTAAGCGTCCGTAGCGAGGATTGCAAGAAATTGAGGATAAAAATCTCTGTTTCTGAGGAGAATAGCGAGCTATTTGACGAAGAAACAGGGATTTTTAGACCAATTTATTGCAACCGCACGACTGCATGGATGCAGGAGCTAGAGCAACGCAGGAGCAGTTGCCGTGTAGGACAGTCTTAAGTCCGACAGGCTGCTAGAGATTTTTAAAGAATTCATCCAGATCCTCAATGCCTTGGTATTCATTCATGAGATCCTGCCAACTGTCAGGAGGCGTTTCCGCATTCACCAGTTTCCCAAACACCGAATATGCATCGGTCTTGCTACCGTAGGCACGTTTGGTTTTTTCGTCATTTACCCAAGCATATATGATGATTCTGGCTGCTTCGTCGTAGCGGAAAAACAGCCGGTACTGTTGAAAAAACTTAGCTCGAAACCAGTGCTTTCTGGCTTTTCCAAGCGTCAAGCCTTGACGGTATGAAGGATCAGAGGGATTGCTTGGAACCCGTTTAAATGCCAACTGGTTGATTGCCGCCAGTCGTTTTGTGGCGTTTTTCTTTTGAAAGGAATCTGGATGCTGTTGTTTCAGTTTTTTGACCTCGACAGCCAAGCTCTTGAGTTGTGCGACAAACATGGGGTGGGCAAGAATTGTCCAGCCATGAAAGTCATTACGGGTGGAAGGCATTGCCGATCAATCCTCACCAAGTGGCTCATCGAGATCAATATCAATCTCCCCAACCAGATCATTGAGATTTCGGGCAAGCTCCGGGGAAAGCGGCTTCAGTGTTCGGGGATGGTTTTTCATATCCCGCTCAAGAAAATCCAGGAAGCCTGCTACTACAGGGTCTACTTCGTCACTCTGACACTTGGAAAGCAGGACGCTGCCATCGGAGCGAATCTCATACTGAAGCTTTTCCTGCTTGTTTAATTCCAGCGCCTTTCTGACCGAGGCCGGAATAGTCGTCTGATAACGATCCGTCAGGGTGGATTGATCTACGAACACATTTTTCATGATGAAACCTCCGAGTGTTAACCATCACTTATCGTGGTAATGCAAATGCATTACCACGTCAAAGACAGGGTTGCGGGTGAAACGGCCAACAAACGGGGACTGATCGCCCTGGTGCTGGTAGTTCGAGGTTTGAGCCTATTCCCTCAGAAAGAGGGTGAATCAGAACTTGTTATTTCTCGTATGGTTAGATTTTTATCCTTCAACCAACACTCTCCATAACTATTCAGCTCTGGCATATATTCTGCAGATAGCTTTGCAACATAACCTGTTGAGCCAAAAACTCATCAGGATGCCCCCGGATAGCGCAGAGAGCGAACAACAACAGTGCAAATTTTCAGAATACTTCCCAACGTCCGCCCACTTTTACTCTGTTATAAATACTTGGGCTTTGTTATGGCGTATTTAATCGCTTACTCAGGAGAAACGACAGCCTCCCTGAACGATGCCGAAGCAGTCAACACATCCGGTTTGCAACGGATGCTGTCTCAGCGAGTCGCTAAAAGCTACCTGATGATCGGGGCCGACATTAACTCAGAAGACGCCAGAGAGCAGCTCGATAAAAGCATTGCGCTGTTTGAAAATAACTTTCAGGCTTTATCAGATTATGCGCCCAACGAAGTCATTAAACATCAGCTAAGTGTGGTTGCGAAAGACTGGGAAACCTACAAAAAAATGGCACTGTCAGAACCCGACAGAGAAGCTGCAGCCGACCTCATTCAAAAGGCTCTGACGGTATTCAACAGCAGCAATGACCTGGTTACATTGATTGAAAAGCACTCTGCCACCAGCAAAGCCAGACTGGTCAATATTTCAGGTCGACAGCGCGCGCTCAGCCAGAGAATTGCCATGTATTATCAGGCTCTGGCCTGGGGCGTCGGTGGTAGTGACTACGAGCAAGGTTTTGAAGAATCCATGGCTCTGTTTGAAAGCTCACTGAATGAACTCGACCAGTCTCCCGTGAATACCCCTGAAATCAGAAAGCTGCTCTCCAAGGTTAAAGCCCAATGGTTTTTTTCCAAGTCAGGATTTACGCAATATAAGCAGGGACGCTACATGCCTACAGCCATCTCTGTCACCACAGAATCCATTCTCAGGAAAATGCAGGTATTGACCCAAAAGTACGAACAGGTCATGGTCAATGGTCAGGGGCTAGCCAGCAGCTAGCAGCCTGTCGGACTTAAGTCTGCCCTACACGGCAACTGCTCCTGCGTTGCTCTAGCTCCTGCATCCATGCAGTCGTGCGGTTGCGATAAATTGGTCTACAAATTCCTGCCTCTTCGTCAAATAGCCCCGCTATTCTCCTCAGAAGCAGAAATTTTTATCCTCAATTTCTCGCAATCCTCGCTGCGGGCGCTTAAGTCCGACAGGCTGCTAGTCCCTGGCTTCACCAGCGGTATCAGGATACATACCTTTGAAACGCAAGCTGATCTCAGCAAGACTGTTATTGTAAACACCTCCCCAACCCGACACCGTCCGCTGACCGTGGTGACTGCCGGAGGTTTCTGGATGCAAGGCTATACCCTCTCGCCATGTCCTTTTCCTGCTTACAGAACGTGTTTACGAACTTTCCCTGTTTTTTCTTGTCGAATTAAATAAGCCAATTCACGGAGTGACTTATGATTCCATCTAATTCAACTAAACCACCTTTATTGGTTACTGGTTCTGGCAAACCGACAACAGGGCCAGATCAGCCAGAAACGGTCAGAGCTGCTGCTGTTGACGCCCAAAAAACCTCTGGCCTTGATAATCCAACGTCCCATGGTGCAGCCAGTCCATTGCCTTCATATTCTATTGAGTCTTCAGACGATGAATCTGAAGACAGTGATCATGATTTTTCAAAACTGCTGGACGAGTATCTTGAAGGCAGTAAAAGCGGAATTTTAAAACTGTTTTCGGATGAACGTGAATGGGTTGATATGGACAAAAACGTTCAAGCACTCAGGCTTGTTAATAGTTTATTCCTTGTTCATGTTCCTGATCAGGGTCGGGCCTACAAAGCCTGGTATATTTCCGCGATGGATTTGCATCATATATTCAGGCCAGAGTTACGAGATATACTCGGGGCGGTCAGCCGCTTAGAAGCTGAAGCTTCTAACGAGAGAGTAAAAACCTGGAAAGAATTCGTGCAAGAAACGCCTGGAACCAGCTATTTGTGCGGTCCTAATGCTGACGATAAAGCACGGGATTTTTTTAATGTTGACCCTGTCAATGTCACTAAAACCAATAAAGGGCCAGTGACCGTCACATTTGATATTGCTACCAGAAGTTTTCAGCAAATCACATGAAGATCGTCGACCATAGAGCCCAGCCAGGGAAAGGCAATACACCTTTCCCTCAAGCTCCGTCAGGCTTCAATACCCACAATCAGCCAGGGGGCATCGGGCTCTTTCAGGCTACGTTGCAGATGCCAGATATCGGTAATATCTTCTTCAACACCCTCAACGGTATCACGATACTTACCGGTGAAGCGCACGCTGATCTCAGCAACAGTGTCGTTGTAATCAGCCCTGCCCAGCTCAGCGTCTACAAACATCACTTCGGTATGCTGATCGCCATCCAGCATGGCTCTTTCCGCTTTTAACTGTAAAAACAGTTCAGGGTCCAGATACTCACGTATGGTGTCCAGATCGTTCCTGTTCCAGGCTTCCTGAAGCGTGCGATAATGGTCTCTGGCACCATTCATAAAAACACTCAGGTTAAAGCCTTCTGGCAGATTCATCGGGACATCACTGGCTCCAAAACCGGTTTGAGGCAGAGTTGTCTGGGCAGCCTGACCGAAGTTATCTTCCTGCTGTTCCCTGTTCTGACCAAACAGCCGATCTAATGAGGGGGACGGCTGATTCTGCCCTGACTGTTCCGGGGTGAAGTGAGCATGATTACCACCATGACCCGCTGCCATGGCTTTGGCACGGTTCATACTGCGGAACACCTTGAAGAGTACAAAAGCCAGCAAAGCAATAATCAGAATATCCATCATCTGCAGACCAGTGAAAGCACCGCCGAACAGAGAGGCAATCAGTCCACCCGCCAGCAGGCCACCCAACAACCCGCCCAGCATACCCTTGCGGGAGCCTTGAGCGGCTGTCTGTTTGCCACCCTGCTGAGGTGCAGCAGCCGGCTGTTTGGGAGCGGGAGCCGTGTTATAGGAACGGCCAAAGCTCTTGCCTCCTCCAAACTTTTTAGCATCGGCCACTGGTACGTTGAAGACGAAGCTGAAGGCCATGATGATGGCCATAAAAGAAG
Organism: Endozoicomonas sp. 8E; assembly: GCF_032883915.1. Lineage (NCBI taxonomy): Bacteria > Pseudomonadati > Pseudomonadota > Gammaproteobacteria > Oceanospirillales > Endozoicomonadaceae > Endozoicomonas > Endozoicomonas sp. 8E. The sequence goes on from NZ_CP120717.1 coordinate 5,448,038, forward strand.
CAAATCGTTTTATCATTAACCCGAGAGTCTCTTGTTTCCAATACTCATGAGCCTACATCCTATTGAGAGCCAGATTTATTGCAAGTCATTTCATCAAAAGACCGGATTAATTAAATAAATCAGGTCTCAATTCATTCAGCCTGAGAGACTCTTGCTCTTTCTCCACGTAGGCGCTGTGCCAATCAAGCTGTTTCCCCACCTCAACTCTGTGACTCATTTTTTCGAGCACACTGGCAAGTTGCATTAGAGTTATCTCATGGCGATAAAGTTCCAACATTTCAAGCTTTGTTTCTACTATCACTGTTTTTTCTCAACTGGATACCCCGCACTAAAGAGCATGTCGCAAAGCTCTCTCCAGCGTGGGAACGAGTTGACTCCCGTCATTCTCGTCATTCCCGCGAAGGCGGGAATCCACACTGACTCACCACCAGAACCGTACTGCCCGGTGCTCCCCTGGCCTTGTCATCCCCGAGAAGGCAGAGACCCACCGTTGGCGCTGGATTCCCGCCTTCGCGGGAATGACGACCTCAGAGCATGGGAACGAGCTGTTGGAGTTTTGCGACACCCTCTAAAAGTACAGGGTATCCAGTTAAGAAAAGAAGATCACGGCTCTGGGGTATCAGTTCATCGCGGCACCGAGTTGGCTATAGACTTTTCCATGGGGTCCTGAAAATGATTAAGTTACAACATTCTCTGGCTCGAATGATCGCTCCTCTATTCCTGCTTCAGGCTCTGAGCCTGAAGGCTCAGACGGCAACAACCCCTTCTGCTAGCAGCCTGTCGGACTTAAGACTGTCCTACGCGGCAACTGCTCCTGCGTTGCTCTAGCTCCTGCATCCATGCAGTCGTGCGGTTGCAATAAATTGGTCTAAAAATCCCTGTTTCTTCGTCAAATAGCTCGCTATTCTCCTCAGAAACAGAGATTTTTATCCTCAATTTCTTGCAATCCTCGCTACGGACGCTTATGTCCGACAGGCTGCTAGCTGTATTGCTGAATCTGTAATCTGCCAGAGTCGGGCACTTCACCCGGTTTGTCGTCACCAGCCCTTTACCTGCCCTCTCAATGCTTTTGTCTGGCCACGCTGATGCTTTCGATCCATGCGTTTTTTCTGTGAAGTACGGGTAGGTTTGGTTGCCTTTCTTTTTTTAGTCACCGCTGTCGCTTTTTGAATCAGCCCCAGTAAGCGATTCAGAGCATCTTCACGATTTTTCTCCTGAGTTCTGAACGATTGCGCCTTAATAACAATGACACCTTCGGAAGTAATCCTCTGGTCACTGAAAGCCAGCAGCCGTTCTTTATAAAAGTCCGGAAGGGAAGAAGCTCTGATATCAAACCTTAAATGGACTGCTGAAGAGACTTTATTAACGTTTTGTCCCCCAGCCCCCTGGGCACGGATAAAATTAAACTCAATTTCATCCGAAGGAATGGTAACGGCATTGGAAATCTTCAGCATAGAATTCAGTTTCTATCCTGAACAAGCACCCAAGGACGCACAACTACCGCCCATAAATCGGCTTTTTGCTCATGCCAGTTTCTGGCCTGATCATCACTGACCGGTCCCAGTTTCCTGTCATTCAACCAGGTTTCTACCGTCGCTTTATCATCAATGGAGATACTATGAGCGACGGCAACGATATCCAGATCGGGAGCCACCGCCAGAAGGTGGCCGGAAGCAAAGTAGCGCTGGAGATCTTCCCAGGCAATTCTTGCGGTTTCCAGGTTAAGTTTGGCTTTGTTCAGCTCATTGGGGTCTAGAGAATCACTCATTAACAACCTGTCTGTCTGATAAAGATTAATAAAGGCAAAGACTACCACATCCATGTTTTTTTCAGCCAGTCAGGTCTCAAGCGCTCTCAAGCTTCATCAGGCCAGAATGTCTAACCATGCAGAGTCTCCCGGACCGGGGATAATTTTCCATTTTTTGAACCAAATCAACCTTTGCAGGTCTAAAAATCAAGACGTTACAAAAAATTCAAGTTATCGATGGAGTAAATCATGTTGTCATGGATGAACAATACTACCGCCTCAAACTTGTCCGGTTGGACCGCTCCGGAAACAAATTTTTCCAGCCCTGTTTCCACTCCAGATTTGAGCAAAAGTACAGCAGGGTCTAACGGACCCTCAAGTCGCTCTTTGCACCTGCGACAGATCACTACTACTGCTGACCAGCATCGTGAATGGATATCCCATGTTCAAAGTGCAATAGGCAAAATAGATATTCCAATTGGTAATAAATTATTGCGAGAAAAGGTAGAAGATGCCCGGCATGATCTTGAAACGATGAGTCCGATTCATCCCGGGGAGGATGAAAAGCTCTATCCGCAGTCATTACAAAAACTGATCAACTGCCTTACCGGGGAACCTGAATTTCCTGAAAATATTTCCGTTCTGAAAACGCTGGCAGATTTGGGGCTGGGTCTTGAAGGCATCTCGATGTATTTTAAAATAAACATCCCCCCCCGATTATTAGAACAACTCCTGAATAACACAGACCATGATGCAGTACTGAAAATTCTTGACAAAGATGGCAAAAATATAATCTTTATGCCAGATCCGGGCTATATGGAAATATTGGAAAAATACCTGACCCGGACGCAGATAAAGAAGGCTGCCAGAGAGCTTATGCTTACGCCGAGAATGTTCTGCCCAGTAGTCACAAAAATTAATCCATCTCTACAGTTTTCCGATCTTTCAGCAAGCTATCTGATAACAGCTATTTTCGAATCGCTGGGCATCAGGCATGGCAACCCCGGAGCATCAGAGGATTTCTGCCAGAGTATCACCACTGCAATGAATTCAGAGTACTTTATATCTCAGCTTTCTATGCTGGAAGTGAATGTACAAAGGCATGAAAAACTGATCCTGGAAGAACTGAAAAAGCTGGATGATAAAGAACGGGAACAGCTTCTGGTATCAACCTTTATATTAGGCCAGTGGGAACTGTTCAGGCGATTGCTGGCAGTCTCCTCTCCGACAATTCTTAATCGGGAGTTTAATAATGGCGGGAATATTCTTCACCTTATGGTGACAGCACTGCAGAGCGTGGGCTCTTTCGATCAGGTATGCAGCTATTCCTGTCTGAGAGCTTATACCCCCCGCTATGACCAGTTGTTTCAATATCTGCCCGCTGAGACTCTGGCCAATCAACGGGACAACAGCGGCGCAACTCCGCTGTTGCTTTTATACCGACATCACCGCGAGCAGTTAGCATCAGTGTCCATTTCCAAAGCGGAAGACAGTCAACTGGCCAGAGCCCAGCGCAGCGCTCTGATCAAGATAACCGCCTCTGCTCACCTCATTGGTTGTATGCAGGATCATTTAGACGGAAAATTCCCGTTGAATGTCAACTGGTTTTTTGAGTTTCTGCAACTCTTTAAATCTCTGCCGTCATCTACTTTTAAGGCCGTCCGCTTACGTTCTGCTGAGTATTCACACAAAAAACAGTTGTTACATAAACCCTTGCCCGGTGCAACCAGGTTACTACAGCCTGTTATCAATTATTTTCAGCATCACCCAGACGTTTTAAGGGATGAGCAGCAGACACTGGAATTAATGAGGCTAATACATCAGAACGGGTTGCCGGTTGAATTTTCTGCGCAGGTGCTCCGGGCTGCCACTGTGGGCATGCAAAAAAAACTACTTGAGCACCTGTCAGCAACACCTGATGATCGCGATTCACTCTTTATTGAACGAAACTACGACTTCATCCATTTGAGGACACGTTTCTATCCATGGCATTTGATTGGCCTTGGGATTGGTGGCGGGTGTGCACCTGATCCTGACAGATATTATTGTCAGGCTTTTCGCCATGCGGTTGCTGAATTTGACAGCAAACACCCAAAAGAGACGGTTCCGCGAATTCCCGGGCTTTGGGAAGCAGAGTTTGTCAACTGCAGGTGTATTGAAACTTACGGTCGCAGCCTGGCTTTTCCATCCAAAGACGTACCTCAGGGGTATCGCCGTTTCAAGTTCCTGAAACAGCAACATTGCTCCACAGAAGACTGGCATGATTTTGTCCGCGAGCAGCCACAGCTGGATTTTTTTCGAACCCATAAAGATAAGCTGGGCCTTGAAAGCGCTCTGCTGAAACCAAGAGGCATCTATCGTCTGTCCGATGCCCTGAATAAGTTCAAAGCCTGTGGATTACGTGAAGAAACCCTGGCAACCATTGCCCTGGAGCCCGATGGTTCGGCACTGCTGCAAGTCTTTGATGATGAAAAAAATACCCACCTTTATCATCACTATCCTTATGAAACCGGAGGCGAGGCCGGTCTCTCGGTGCAGGCATCCTTTGATGGCCTCAGACTGTTTGCCAGAGACGCGGGTCGTCTCTGGCATCACAATTTTCAGGCACCGGATACACTAACTTCATTCCATAATTCTGCTGATGGCAGATGCTGGGTACCAACAGCCTTTTTTGGAGCTCAGGGTGTTCCCGGCACGATGGGAGAGTGGAATGCCCAGCATTACCCAAACGTAGCACCTGCTCCGGTAGGGATGAGAGACTGGGCTGATATCCGCTCATTTGCTGAACATACCTCCTACAGCTTTGGTTTGCCAAAGCTCTACTTTATAACTGATCGTGAGAGACAGGGCGAATTGCGGATCACTGAGCTTGGGAAAGCTTTTTACGGGCTGGTGATTAACTGGCTCAGGGTGCGCCATGACACCGACAGTCTGGATTGCAAAAACACCGTGCAAATGAACCAGTTGCAGGATGAGCTGGTGACAATTGCCGCTGACCTGTTTGCCAGTGCCTACAAAATGAACACGGAGGCCATGAAAGCAAGGATATGCCAGGCATTCCCGGCAGAGTCGCTGAGCCGGGCTGCACTTGAGTGTGGTTACTGGTGTGACCCGAAACTCCGCTATGTAGAGGATATCAAATCAGGCCGTTTTCCTGTTGAGGTTTATCCGGATCATCCGAATCAGAGCTTTAACCCTGACCAATTAGGTCCAAAAACAGAGAACCTGACCGATCTGGGAATCAGGCGCTCATCCAGAGCCAAAGGGCCAAATCTGGGTATTAACAGCGGCACCCTGCCAATGCCCCATCTCGACAGTTTGTTCTGGTTTGCACTTTATACGGGTTGGCAACAGCAGGAGCCATCCCGGCAGAGTGTTTCAAGATAGTCATCCTGTTAATGGCCTTTTTATTGTGGGCGCAGATCAATACTCCAATCCTCTGAGAGGGTGTCGCAAAACTCTCTCCAGTGTGGGAACGAGTTGACTCCCGTCATTCTCGTCATTCCCGCGAAGGCGGGAATCCACACTGACTCACCACCAGAACCCTACTGCCCGGTGCTCCCCTGGCCTTGTCATCCCCGAGAAGGCAGAGATCCACCGTTGGCGCTGGATTCCCGCCTTCGCGGGAATGACGACCTCAGAGCATGGGAACGAGCTGTTGGAGTTTTGCGACACCCTCCTGAGCCTTGAGGTTTCCAGTGTGTCTGACCATCCAGAAGTCTCCCGGACCGGAGATAACTTTCCATGTTTTGAACCAAATCAACCTTTGCTGGTCAGATAATTAAGACGTTACAAACAAATCAAGTTTTTGATGGAGTAAATCATGTTGCCATGGGCGACCAATACGACCAATACGACCAGCTCAAACTTGTCCAGCTGGACCGTTCCGGGAACAAATACTTCCCCCCCTGTTTTCACTACAGGTTTGAGCAAAAAAACAGCCGGGGCTGACGGGACCTCTTCTGGTCGCTCTATACACTTACGACAGATCACTTCTACTCCTGGCCAGCGTCATGAATGGGTAACCCATGTTCACAATGCATTAAGAAATATTGATATTCCACTTGGTAACCGGCTTTTACGAGAACTGGTGAAAAAGGCCCAACAGGATTTTGACAGGATGAGTCAGAACAACCGCACAGACGATGAAAGATTCTATTCGCCGCCCTTGCTAAAACTGATCAACTACCTTGTTTGCTGTCCAACCCTCCCTGAAAATATTTCCGTTCTGCAGACGCTGGCTGATTTGGGGCTGGGACTTCCGGAGGTGTCGGTGAATGATAAAATACCGATACCACCGCAATTGTTGAAGCAACTCTTGGATAACACAGATCATGAAGCAGTAGAGGGCATTCTTGGCGAGCATGCCAAAACAATGATGTTTAACGCTGATCCGGGCTTTATGGAAATATTGGAGCACTACCTGAGCCCGGGACAACTTCGGTGGGCTGCCCGGGAGTTTCTGAATTATCTGGCAAGAGACTGCCATTTTCTAGTGGAAATCAATCAACTTCTACGACTTTCCGATGGTTCGGCACCGTATCTGATAAAAGCTATTTTCAAATCGCCGGGCATCAGGCATGGCAACCCTCAAGCGTCACAGGATTTCTACCAGACAATCACCACTGTAATGGCTTCAGAGGCTTTTATTTTCCAGCTTTGTTTGCTGGAAGTTAATGCCCAGAGGCATGAAAAACTGATCCTGGAAGGACTGGAAGAGCTGGATGAGGGGGAGCGGGAGCGCATGCTGGCATGTGCTTTTATATTAGGCCAGTGGGAACTGTTTAAGCGGTTGCTGTCGGGCTCATTAGCCGCAATTCTTAACCAGACGTTTGCTAACGGCAGTAATATTCTACACCTTATGGCGACAGCAATTCCGAGCTTAAAATCTGGCCGCAGCATATGCGGCTATCGCTGTCTGAATGCTTATACCCCCCGCTATGACAAGTTGTTTCAATATCTGCCCGCAGAGACTCTGGCCAACCAACGGGACAACAAGGGCGCAACTCCGCTGTTGCTTTTGTACCATCATCAATGCGCGCAATTAGCGTCGGCGGCCATGTCCGGAGCGGAAGATCGTCAGCTGGCCAGAGCCCGCCGCAGCGCTCTGATCAAGCTAACCGCTTCCGGCCATCTCATTGATTGTATGCAGGATCATTTAGACGGAAAATTCCCTTTGAATATCAACTGGTTTTTCGAGTTCCTTCAACTATACAGATCCCCGCCACCATCCACTTATAGAGCAGTCAGCTTACGCTCTACTGAGTATTCATTGTACGAACAACTAATACACAAACCCCTGCCCCGTGCAAGAGAGTTACTTCAGCCAATTATCAACTATTTTGAGCTTCACCCTGACACTTTAAGGAATGAGCAGCAAACACTGGAACTGATAAAGTTAATGCGCCAGAACGGATTGCCGGTTGAATATTCTGCGCAGGTGCTCCGGTTTACCACTGCGGACATGCAAAAAAAACTCCTTGGGCACCTGTCGGCAACAGCTGATGATCGCAACTCACTGTTTATCGAACGGCGCTACGATGTATCTTATGACGGGAAACCTTATTACTATCCATGGCATCTGATTGGCCTTGGTGTGGGTGGTAGGTGTGCACCTGATCCAGACAGGTTTTATTGCCAGGGTTTCCGTCATGCGGTTGCTGAATTTGACAGGAAACACCCAAAAGAGACGGTTCCGCAAATTTCCAGGCTTTGGGAAGCAGAGTTGGTCAACTGCAGGCGCATTAAAACTTACGGTCGCAGTCTGGCTTTTCCTTCTTCGGAGGTACCTCAGGGGTATCGCCGTTTCAAGTTCCTGAAACAACAATCTGGCTCCACAGAAAACTGGCATGATTTTGTCCGCGAGCAGCCACAGCTGGATTTTTTCCGAACCCATAAGGAAAAGCTGGGCCTCGAAAGCGCACTGCTGAAACCACGGGGTATTTATCGTCTGACCGATGCCCTGGACAAGCTCAAAGCCTGTCGATTAACTGAAGAAACCCTGGCAGCCATTGCCCTGGAGCCTGATGGTTCGGCACTGCTACAGGTCTTTGATGATGAAAAAGATACCCACCTGTATCACCACTATCCTTATGAAGCTGGAAGAGTGGACGGCCTCTCAGTGCAGGCATCCTTTGATGGTCTCAGGCTGTTTGCCAGAGACGCGGGCCGTCTCTGGCAACACAATTTTCAGGCACCGGATACATTAAGCTCATTTCATAGTGCTGCTAATGAAAGAGGCTGGGTCCCCACCCCCTTTTTTGGAAGCCAGTGTGTTCCAGGCACTATGGGAGAATGGAATGTCCAGGATTACCCAAACATAGCACCGGCCCCGGTGGGGATGAGAGACTGGGCTGATATCCGTTCATTTTCGGAGCAAACCTTCTCCAGCTTTGGTATGAGAAAACTCTATTGTGTAACTGATTGTGAGAGACAGGGCGAATTGCGGATTACTGAGCTTGGGAAAGCGTTTTATGGGCTGGTAATCAACTGGCTGAGAGTTCGCCATGACACCGACAACCTGGATTACAAAAACAGCGTGCAGACGAACCAGTTGCAGGAAGAACTGGTGACAATTGCCGCCGATCTGTTTGGTAGTGCATACAAAATGAGCACCGGGACCATGAAAGCAAGGATATCTCAGGAATTCCCGGCAGAATCGCTGCGCCGGGCTGCACTTGAGTGTGGTTACTGGTGTGACTCGGAAATCCGCTATGTTCAGGATATCAAATCAGGTCGTTTTCCTGTTGAGCTATACCCGGATCATCCGAATCAGAGTTTTGACCGTGAACGTTTGAACCCGGACAATGAGAACTTTACCGACCGGGGATTTATTCGCTCATCCAGGGCCAAAGGACCAAACCTGGGTGTTAACAGCGGCACCCTGCCACTGCCCCATCTGGACAGTTTGTTCTGGTTTGCCCTATATACAGGGTGGCGACTGCAGGAGCCGTCCCGGCGGAGTGCTTCAAAATAGTCATCCTGATAATGGCCTTTTTTATTGCCGGCGCAGATCAATACTCCAACTCTATGAGGCTTAGGGCTGCTGACGTGTAGCAGAAACCACAATTTCACGCACACAAACATTTTGAGGCTGGCTGTAAACAAAGTTCACACAGCTGGCGATGTCCTCTGGATGAATAACCCCACCCATGCTGTCTTTCCAACTTTCATAACCTTCCCTGATATCGCTGGACGTGGTGTGACTCAGCAGCTCGGTCTCTACTGCACCGGGAGCAACGGTAATCACTCTGACATTGTCGTCCGCAACTTCTTCACGCAGAGTTTCTGACAAGCCATGAACCGCAAACTTGGTACCACAGTAAGCCATATGATTAGGGAAGCCTTTGATACCAGCAATGGAACTCAGGTTAATAATGGTGCCACCCTTGCGCTTTTTCATTTTGCCAATAACAGCACCAATACCATTAAGAACACCATTCACGTTAACGCGGATCATTCGATCCCACTCGGCTGGATCTTGTTCATTCGCATTACCCAGCAACATCAAACCCGCATTATTGACCAGACAGTCGGTCTCACCGTAAACGGACTCCGCTTCATCCACTGCGGCATAAAAAGCTTCGCGATCAGTCACATCGACTTTTCTGCACAGCGTGTTGGACAGACCCAGAGCTTCCAGCTTTTCAATTCTTCTTGCCAGCAGTAACAGTGCATGGCCCTGGGCACTGAATTGACGGGCGATGGCTTCACCAATACCGGAACTGGCACCTGTAATCACTACCAATGGTTTTGTCATGGGGAGAATTCCTGTAAACCTTTGAGTATTCATCCGCCAGAACTTAAATCGTGCCTGGCATGAGTTGGTAACCAATGAGAGTTGAGCGATACTCTACCTTCAGACTCACCTCTTGCAGAAATACCTTTTGGTTTGGACATCAATGAGTTTTTATTATCTACAGGGCTGCCCGGATGCTCTGCAGCAAATACCAATGCATGAAAAATGTTATGTGAGATCAAAACTTGTGCAAAGAGTTTCAATTACTGGCAAGAACTACTGTATTATTTTTGTGCCTTGTCCACTGTCTGAATATTAGTTTCAGATGACTTAACCTGCCCGGGAACCTCCGTGAACCATAGCAATACACCCATCCTTTATTCTTTTCGTCGATGCCCTTACGCTATGCGTGCCAGACTGGCCCTGACCTACTCAGGTATTAGCCTTGAGCACAGAGAGATATTACTGAAAAACAAACCTCAGGCGATGCTCTGTGTCTCACCTAAAGGCACTGTTCCTGTTTTGGTACTTCCTGAAGGCAGAGTCATTGATGAAAGTCTGGATATCATGCTCTGGGCACTGGCTATCAATGATCCTGAAAACTGGTTACCCGGGAATCCTGGTGACAGAGCTGAAATCATGGCACTGATCCGAAAAAGTGATGTCGAGTTTAAGCCCCGGCTGGATCGCTACAAGTATGCTGACCGACACCCTGAGCATCCCATGGAGTTTTACCGTACTCAGGGTGAAGAGTTTATAGCGCTACTGGACAGCAAACTCAGCAATCAGAACGGATTAATGGGAGATAGAGTCACTCTGGCGGACATGGCAATTGCTCCTTTTATACGACAGTTTGCCCATGTAGACAGAAACTGGTTCTATTCAACGCCTTACTGGAGAGTGCATCAATGGCTGAAGCGCTTTCTTGAATCCGGGCTGTTTTTGCAAATCATGGGCAAACACCCTTTATGGGAAGATTAACATTCAGGAATCTCCCTTCGAAATCAGAGGCCATCGCAAAACTCTGCTTCCCATACCTTTGGGCCCCGGCGTGGGGAACAGGGTTTACAACTCGTTCCCACGCTCTGAGGGTGTCGCAAAACTCCAACAACTCGTTCCCATGCTCTGAGGTCGTCATTCCCGCGAAGGCGGGAATCCAGCGCCAACGGTGGATCTCTGCCTTCTCGGGGATGACAAGGCCAGGGGGGCACCGGGCAGTATGGTTCTGGTGGTGAGTCAGTGTGGATTCCCGCCTTCGCGGGAATGACGAGAATGAAGCCGGGAATGACGGGAGTCAACTCGTTCCCACGCTGGGACCCAAAGGGCCTGAAAGCGTGGGAACCAGAGTTTTGCGACACCCTCGATTGGCGGTGGTTTACACTGGATTTGCCAATTATCTGGTTAGTGACTTACAACTCATCTTTATCCTCGGAAGTATCAGTTTTATCCTCGGAAGTATCAGTCGCCCGGGCAGCCATAGACTGAAAGTTGTCGCTGACCTCCTGATGTTTTTCCTCTAACTCTTCAGTACTGGCCTCAGGATTGTCATCAAGCCAGGAAATTGCCTCCTGAACGGTTTTATCAAAAAGCGTCTTGTCTTCCGTAGAGAGTTTGCTTACCCAGCCGCTACTATCATCCTGTAGTTGAGCGCGTTGCGAATAAACAAGTGATTCAAACTTGTTACGGGCCTCGACTCTTTTTTGTGTCTGTTGATCCTGCTCCGCGAATTTCTCGGCATCCTGAACCATTTTTTCAATTTCCTCTTCGCTCAGTCGGCCAGTATCTTTGTTAATAACGATATTGTTGCTGCCACTGGATTTTTCCTCGGCTTTCACCGTCAATATGCTGTTCTCGTCTACAGAGAAAGTCACATCTATCTGAGGAGTGCCCCTGGGAGCAGGTGGAATACCAGTAAGATCAAACTTACCCAACAGGTGATTGTCCACAGTCATGGGGCGCTCCCCCTCGTAGACCTTGATAGTGACTGTGGTCTGGCTATCACTGGCAGTGCTGAATATCTGGTGTTTTTTGGTGGGGATTACCGTGTTGCGGGCCAGAACTTTTGCGAAAACCCCGCCTACTGTCTCAATCCCCAGGGAAAGAGGGATGACGTCAAGCAGAAGTATGTCGCTGGTTGACTTATCGCCACTGAGCACCGCTCCCTGAACAGCAGCACCATAGGCGACGGCCTCATCCGGGTTGATACTGTGATTTAAAGCTTTGCCATCGAAGAAATTGCTTAGCAGCTCCCGAACTTTAGGGATTCGGGTGGAGCCTCCAACCAGAATAATCTCATGGATATCCCCACGCTCAAGTCCGGCATCTTCCAGAGCCTTCTTTACGGATTTCAGTGTTTTTCGGAACAGGTCAATATTGATCTCTTCGAATTTCGCTCTGGACAGTGACTCGCTGAAGTCCTTTTCATCAGCCAATGACTCAACTTCAATCCGGGCCTGATGGGTCGCTGACAAAGAGCGCTTGGCCTTCTCCACCTCCCGGCGTAATTTTTGCTGGGCGCGTTTGTTATGGGTCAGATCAAGACCGTATTTACGTTTGGCAATTTTACTGAAGTGGTTAACCAGTCGCTGGTCAAAGTCCTCCCCCCCAAGGTGAGTGTCGCCAGCAGTGGCCAGTACCTCAAACACACCGGCATCAATCGTCAGTATTGATACATCAAAAGTGCCACCACCAAGGTCAAATACCAGTATGTTTTCTTCACCCTTGAGCCTTGCATCCAAACCATAAGCCAGTGCCGCTGCCGTCGGTTCATTGATGATTCGCTCCACAGTCAAACCTGCTATTCTGCCAGCATCCTTGGTAGCTTGGCGCTGGGCGTCATTGAAGTACGCAGGCACAGTGACAACGGCATGGGTGACCTTCTGCCCAAGATATTCTTCCGCAGTTGTTTTCATTTTGCTCAGGACCATCGCACTTAACTCTTCCGGAGTAAATGAAAAATGTTCCTGCTCGGTTGTCATTTCCACCTTGGGCTGACCACTGACATTCACAACACTAAAAGGGAAGTGCTTAATATCTGCCTGCAATTGCGGGTCGTCATAACCACGACCAATAATGCGCTTGACATCAAACACCGTAAGCTCCGGATTTCTGGAAGCCTGATTCTTCGCTGCATCTCCCACAAGTCGCTCACCTTCGGGTGTCCATGCGATAAAGGATGGCGTTATTCTGTTTCCCTGATCATTGGCGATGATTTCCGTTCGCCCATTTCGGCGAATACCCACACAGGAGTAAGTGGTCCCCAGATCAATACCGATAATGACTCCTTTATCCTCGCTAGCCTCTGATTGGGCAGAGGCAAAGATTATCAGAACGCGAAATAACATAGCCTTAATTAATGACTTTTGAATTAAACCCCACTCCAGCATGATCAGCACCTTTATTAATGGATTTCAAGTTAACAGTTATCCCAGGCAATCAATGGCAGAGCGCTTGCTAATACAAACGCACATCTAAAAACGCTAACCTGAACTCTATGCCTCCCTCAGAAGAGCAAGGATTGGCAAGCGCAGGCCCCTTCAGCCTCTCATAGTTTCCAGGAGTCTGAACGGGAATTACGCTTGAGCATAAAATTCAGTTCAGACTTCACACTCAACATCTTTCAGTCAACTTGCGCTAACAAATGACCTGTTTTATCGAATTGACCGGAAAGCTAGGCCATTATTTCTGGATTTTCAACCAATCCATTTACTTTCCAAACAGTCTCTCGAACTGGATGACTTGAGAAATTTCCACGATGCATCAATGTTCCAATCCCGCTATAATCCCGCAGCTTTCAACATGAAATGTGGGTGTCGCATAACTTCAACAGCTCGTTCTCACGCTCTGAAGTCGTCATTCCCGCGAAGGCGGGAATCCAGCACCAACGGTGGATCTCTGACTTCTCGGGGATGACAAGGCCAGGGGGACACCGGGCAGTATGGTTCTGGTGGTGAGTCAGTGTGGATTCCCGCCTTCGCGGGAATGACGGGAATCAACTCGTTCCCACGCCGGAGAGAGTTTTGCGACACCCTCGAAATGTGGTCAGGCGGTGGTGTGAACCGTTTTATATTTATTTCTTTTAGATCTTTAAATGGCATTTAACTGCGTTTTTTGGACATATATAATGAGCGGCCACATTCGGGTATTGACGCTGCTGACATCTGGATAAGGCACCCCATAGGCAGCCTGCCCTCGAACACACTCTCGGTAGAGTCAAAATGGAACAGATGAGCGAACTGGTACTGATTATGATCAGTGCCATCCTGGTCAACAACTTCGTACTGGTTCAGTTTCTGGGCCTCTGTCCGTTTATGGGTGTCTCCAACAAACTGGAGTCAGCCATGGGCATGTCTCTGGCCACCACGTTTGTTCTCACTCTGGCCTCCATCTGCAGCTATCTCACTTATCAGTACCTACTGATTCCCCTGGGTCTGGAATTTCTCAAAACCATTGCCTTCATTCTTGTCATCGCAGTAGTGGTTCAGTTTACGGAGATGGTGGTCAGAAAAGTCAGCCCTCTGCTACACCGTGTGCTTGGCGTGTTCCTGCCTCTGATCACCAGTAACTGTGCTGTTTTGGGTGTGGCTCTGCTGAACAGCAATCGATTAAACAGCTCACTGGTTGATTCTGCGACCTATGGCTTCGGTGCTGCCGCCGGTTTCTCGCTGGTGCTGGTTTTGTTCTCTACCCTGCGGGAACGAATTGCTGCGGCCGATGTCCCAACTCCTTTCAGGGGAGCAGCCATCGGAATGATCAGTGCTGGCCTGATGTCACTGGCCTTTATGGGCTTCACCGGCCTGATCAAACTGTAAGGGAGCGCTGTCAAGGTTTATGGAAATCGTCATTTTCGCCATTATCGCCCTTCTTGCCCTGGCGCTTGTTTTTGGCGCCATACTGGGTTTTGCCAGCGTTCGCTTCAAGGTGGAAGGCAACCCTATTATCGACCAGGTGAATGAACTGCTGCCCCAGACCCAATGCG